>CALZHC010000076.1 GCA_945787505.1 uncultured Alistipes sp. | reverse complement strand
CTTCACTCAGGTATGCCTTCTCGCCCATATCCTTCATTATTTTGGTCATGACCAACGGTCTATTGCTCTCTTTGTTATTCAGACGTGCCACACCTTTGATAGTGGTCGTTCCTTCTGAAAAAAGTGCAAGTACCGAAAGGGGAGGAAGAAGGTCAGGACAATTCGTTACATCAAAGTCAAAAGATCTGAGATAACCTCTTCTGACTCTGAGTTTTCCCTTCAGATATTCTACCGAGGCTCCGCATCTTCTGACAACATCCACCACCATGCGATCAGCCTGAATCGAAGAGCCTCTAAGTCCCTTTATTACTGTCTCTCCGAATATTGCGCCCAGTACCACAAAGTTAGCCGCAGAACTCCAATCGCCTTCAAATGTTATGTTAGCCGGTCTATACTTCTGTCGCGCAGGTATATTGAAGATCATAGCATCCTTTTCGCGCTCATAGTCTATAACAATACCGAACTCTTTGAGCACCTCGATTGTAAGAAGTATATATGGTATACTTGAAGGATTTTCCACTCGCATCACACTCGGTTTTCGACAGGCCGGAAGCGCCATCAGAAGACCTGAAATCAGCTGCGAACCCTTGGCTCCTGAAAATGTGATATTTCCTCCTTTTAACGGTCCGCTTACAGCTGCAGGAAGTGTCTCTCTGTCAGTGAGGACACATGTAGCTCCAAGCTGTTCCATCACCTCCTTGCATCCATACATTCTCCTATCCATGAGGCTACCGTCACCGGTTACCGTAAAAGATTCTCCAAGCTGTGCTAAAACAGGCAGGCAAAGTCGCGAAAGGAGTCCTGACTCACCGACGAAAATGGTCTTTTCACCGCCCATCATCGGCATTATATTAATCAGATCGGCAAATGGGTTGGTCTCGGGCTGCTTTGTGGTACAACCGGCCGAGCCCGTTATCCTCAACGTGTCACCCTCAACAGATACATTCTGTGCAAGTTCTTTTGCGACAGCCACTGCCATGTCTATATCGTCACAATGGCCGAAATTCGTGAAAAGACTCTCCCCTTTTGCCATCACTGCTGCAATTATTGCACGCTGGGCAATGCTCTTGGATGGCGGCACAGCTACCTCTCCTTTAATGGAAGAGAGTCTGGATATCAATGCAACATACTCGTCAAGAAGCAACATTCCCGGAGCGACCTTTCCTTCTGGACTCAATGCGCAATATGTAAATGGCGCACCAAGCGTAAGTGAAGCGGCCCGTGTATAACGGAACTCTTCCCCCATTGCAAAACTGATAAGTGAAGGAGTATTCACCGACTCTTCTCCTTTCCTACAGGAATCACTGTAAAGGCGGAGCATCATCTCTGCCTCCTGTTCGCAGGCGGCTACACTGACCAGCTTGACGATGGAGGCACCGGTCGACACACACCTTTGATAGACAGACATCAGCTCTGTGTACGATGGAGCACACCCGTTAAAATGCACGGAGACTATCAGATTCACATCATGGTATCCGGCAAGTAATTTTCTGTGGCTTTCATCCAATGATTCGAAGAGAGCCAGATCTATATCAATGTATGCAGCTCCGGCTCCAATGGCATTCGCAATAGAGTTAAAGTCACTCAGTCCTGAGACTATTACAGGAAGATGCGAGCGGCTGATAAAAGAGACAATTTCGTCCGGACCCAACCCGGCAAGATCTGCTCTCAACTCTACAACCATTTTGTCAACGGAGTTCAAAAACGTTCCTGCCGCCTCAAGCGATGCAATAGAGGCCCTGAGTCCTGAATCAGAAATTGTTACAGCTACCATAATACACTACATTTAATATACTCGTCCACAGCCTCACAGAGTGATGTCATCCCAATCCTGCGGATTACGGCATCTCCTGCCGAGCGGACAAATGCAAAATTAATAAAATCTTTATTACACTTCTTATCATTTCTGATGTAATGTAGGAGTTTCTCTCTGTTACCCCTCATAAGTTCTCTCTCATCACGATATCCGACTCTGCACAGATCTGCAGCAATCGCGGCTGCCTCATCCCGGCGGCATACCCCCTCGCGTGCTGACAGCCAAAGAGAGAAGATCATTCCTGCACCTACCGCTTCGCCGTGCAGGATTCCGGCACCGGTGCCCTGTCCGTTAGCAATGGCCTCTATGCAGTGACCAAGAGTGTGGCCGAAGTTAAGCAGTGCCCTCTCCCCTTTTTCATACCTGTCACTCTCCACTATTTCACACTTAATCCGTATAGCTCTCTCTATAAAAGTCCTCAACGAAACATCTGAAGGGTCTACCTCTCCCTTACACCCCGAAATCAGTTCCATAAATCCCTCATAGGCGTCTCTGTCCTTTATAACAAAACTCTTTATCATCTCCGCCATCCCATTATGCAACTGTTTCTGAGGCAATGTGTTCAGATATTTATCATCAATGAGCACCCATTCGGGGATAGTGATACTGCCAAGCACATTCTTGACACCACACAGATTGACAGCCGATTTTCCACCGATAGAGGCATCTACCTGAGCTAATAGTGTTGTAGGGACCAAAGCATATCTTGTTCCACGCTTGTAAACCGAGGCAATAAAGGCAGTCAGGTCAGTAACAATCCCGCCACCTATCCCGACAAGCAGGGAATCCTTCGTAAAATCATTCTCGATGAGCCAGCCTGCAATACGAGCCACCATCTCCAGAGATTTGTTTTCCTCAGTGGCATCTACTCGAAAGAGTCTTCCGTTGAGGTCAAACGCAGTGATTTCCGGAAGAGCTCTTCTGTCTGCCACTACCATTACCGAAGGCTCCTTTTCTAACAGACCTTCCAAATCAAAGCCCTGATTTGCGAATAATATGTTGTCCATACTATATTATTTTTTGCAAATGTAATATTTTTTCTACCTTTGCGTCCTCATAAAGCGTAAACCGCGAATCGCCCGGATGGCGGAATCGGTAGACGCGCTGGTCTCAAACACCAGTGGCCGCAAGGCTGTGCCGGTTCGACCCCGGCTCCGGGTACAAAAGAAGGCTTGTCTGATTAAT
>CALZHC010000075.1 GCA_945787505.1 uncultured Alistipes sp. | reverse complement strand
CCTCTGGCAATCAGAGAGATTCCAGATTCTTCTATCAACATTGAAAGCGGCCTGAAAGCAGGCGACTCTTTCCTGAGCATCAACGGAGCAGAATGCAGATTCTTCGACCAGCTCCACAATGAGCTCGGTAAGTATAGCAACTCGACTGCCCCTTTGTGCATCATGAGAGACAGTACCGTCATGAATATCCCGGTAGCTGTTAACAGTGAAGGAAAAATAGAAGTTTTCCTGCAATACGATCTCAGAGACTTCAACATAACCCGCAAGGAGTACAGCCTGCTCAGTTCAATTCCCGCCGGAATAGAGCTGATGTATACCTCAGTGACCAACTACATAAAGGAACTCGGACTTATATTCACTCCCAAGACTCAGGCGTACAAATCAGTAGGAAGTTTCATAGCAATAGGCAACGTCTTTCCGGACAAATGGAACTGGAGAATCTTCTGGAACATAACAGCGATGCTGTCAGTCATGCTCGGCATAATGAACCTTCTTCCTATACCGGCACTGGACGGAGGACACATACTCTTCACGTTGTTCGAAATAGTGACACGAAAGAAACCCTCGGACAGATTTATGGAAATAGCACAGGTCTTGGGCATGGTATTACTGCTTGCAATAATGTTCCTTGCTATAGGAAATGACTTCATCAAACTTTTGAAATAATAATACGGAAAAGATATGAAACATTTTTTTGCTATCACATTAGCCACCCTCATAGCAGTGACATCTGTCATCTCAAGCTGCCAGTGCTCAAGCAGTAAAGAGAGGAAAAATGATTACAAACCCAGTATAACCGGTGATGCCGGAGAAGTTCTCATTGTGCTTAACAAGCAGCTTTGGGAATCAGAATTGGGTGCAACTCTACGCGAAGTTCTCGGAGGAGAATACCCTTACCTTCCGCAAAGAGAAGCATATTTCAGACTCTACAATACCTCTGACAAGGACTTTTCAGGAAATTTCACCATATTCAGGAACATTGTAAAGGTCAATATCTCCCCTGACTACAAAGAGAGCGGGATCAGCATCAAAAAAGATGTATGGGCAAGGCCACAGTGTGTCGTAAGTATCAAAGGCGCATCAGCAGCACAGGTAATGACACACATACTGGAAAACAGGGAACTTATTCTCAACACCATCGAACAGGCCGAAAGAGACCGTCTGATTTCAGGCTACAAGAAATATGAAGATCCCAAGGTAAGAGAGGCTGTAACCAAGAATATAGGAGGTTCACCATACTTCCCCAAAGGATTCACGATGAAGAAAAACACTCCGGATTTTATGTGGATATCGCAGGAGACCACATACGTTAATCAAGGAATACTCATCTTCAAAGTGCCCTATACCGATCAGTCTCAACTCGAGAACGAAAATATCATCAGCCAGCTCAAGGACCTTTGGCAGGCAAATGTTCCCGGAATGAGAGAGAACAGTTACATGACCTTCAATGAGCTCATAGAGCCAGGCATAAAGAAGATCTCCTACAAAGGAGAGAACATGATAGAAGTGCGCGGATTGTGGGAAGTAGCCAACGATTTCATGGGAGGTCCGATGATTTGCCACATTTTTCCAGATTTGGAAAAAAAGAACCTCATCTTCGTAAATGGCTTTGTATATGCACCTAAGTACGATAAAAGGAAATATCTCCGGAATGTCGAATCAATTATTTTTTCATTTTTTTGGAAATAAATTTGGAAAGTAAAAAAAAGTGTGTATCTTTGCAATCCCAAACGAAATGAAAGGGGTCACAGAAGTGACAAAGACGCTGGGTTCGTCTAACGGTTAGGACTCAAGATTTTCATTCTTGCAATAGGGGTTCGATTCCCCTACCCAGTACAAATAAAAAAATATAAATATGGCAAATCACGCATCAGCTAAAAAGCGTACCCGTCAGAACGAGACACGCAGGTTGCACAACCGCTATTATGCGAAGACAACCCGAAACGCTATAAGGGCGTTAAGAAATACAACAGATAAAGAAGCTGCAGAGGCACTTCTCCCCAAAGTATCAGCAATGATCGATAAATTGGCGAAGGTGAACATCATCCACAAGAACAAGGCAGCAAACCTCAAGAGCGGTATCGCAGTATATGTAAACAGTCTTTAGAAATTTACATTTTGTGACATATGAATAAAAAAACTTCCACTAACTTTGTGGAAGTTTTTTATTTATATACTATCGTGAGAATTAAAGATTGGAATAGAGGCGAGAGACCGAGGGAAAAGATGCTGGAACAGGGAGTCCGTTCACTGAGCGAGAGCGAACTGTTGGCAATTCTCATCAATTCAGGAACACGAGACATGAGCGCAGTAGAGCTAGGCAGAAAGATTCTCGCCTTCGCAGGAAACTCATTGACTACGCTCTCCACACTTTCAGTAGAAGAACTCTGTGGAATAAACGGTATCGGCCAAGCTAAAGCATCAAAGATAGCAGCACTTTTCGAAATTGCCCGGAGAATGGAGATGCTGCCGGAAGAAAAAAAGAGAGTCATAGGCAACTCCGAATCCGTAGCATGCATATTCATGCCGATGCTAAGGGATATTCCACATGAGGAGTGCTGGGTACTCTTCCTGAACAGACAGAATATAATAATCAGAAAGGAGAAAATAAGTCAGGGAGGAATTGCAGGAACTGTAATCGACAACAGGATAATCCTCAAAAAAGCACTTCAGGTACTGGCTTCTTCAATAATTCTCGTACACAATCATCCCTCAGGCAACCCCTCTCCAAGCGAGGCAGACCTGAAACAGACCAGATTATTAAGAGAGGCATGCAGAAGCGTGGATATTTCCCTGCTCGACCATATCATTATAGGCAAACAAAATTATTACAGCTTTGCAGATGAAGACGTGGGAAAATAACTATATTTGCGCGGTATCAGAAAACACATCACATTTTATGACAATTATTAATCTCAGCACTGAAGATTCTATCTTCAACTCCTTTATCGCGCAAATGCGCGACAAGAATATCCAGAAAGACAGCATGCGTTTCCGTCGGAATCTCGAACGGATCGGTGAAATTTTCGCCTACAACATAAGCAAAACCCTTAATTTTTCCGATGTTGAGGTCACCACTCCTTTAGGAATTGCCGGATGCAGGCTTCCTTCTGATAATATAGTTGCTGCAACAATCCTAAGGGCAGGACTGCCGTTGCACCAGGGGATAATCAATTATTTCGACAATGCCCAGAACGCCTTTATTGCAGCATATAGGAAATACGGAAAGGACAACAAATTTGAGATAAAGGTTGAATACATGACAGCTCCCAATATTGAAGGCAAAGTACTTATTCTGGCGGATACAATGCTTGCCACAGGCGCCTCTGTTGTTCTTGCATACAGAAAACTACTGG
>CALZHC010000074.1 GCA_945787505.1 uncultured Alistipes sp. | reverse complement strand
TCTTTTCCACATAGCAGTCCCAGTGGCGGTACATCAGGTCCTTGATTACCCTTCCCGATGACTTGTCCAAATCGGGATATACATCAGTTGGTTTAGTAGCATATTGAATCTCTGATATATACATAATCTGCTTATAATCAGGGCTGAATGCAAATTCAGAGATTTCCCTTTCCAGACCATGAACTTTTGTGACCGCTGAGCCGTCCCTGTTCATTCGGAAAAGTTCTCCGCCTCTGATAAAGAAGATGGCATTCCCATCCTGGGCCCAGCGTGCACAGTTTGCACTCTTGGAGAAATGGGTAATCTGTCTGTTATCAGAGCCGTCTGCGTTCATGATGAAAAGCTGGCGTACGCTCCTATTCTGTGCGATATCAGTATAGGTGACACCATAAAGAATCTCTTTTCCGTCAGGTGAGAGGACCGGATCCGACACCCTTCCCATAGTAAGCATAATCTCAGGTGTCATCTTTCCGTCAACCACTTCGATTCTGCCTTTCTCTATTACGGAGGAAGTATCCTCCTGCTGTTGTTGTTTGCAACCTGTCATTGCGGTGAGAAACAGTGATAAAAACAATAGTGATTTCTTCATAATTATTTTGCCATTTAGATGAGTGATTTTCCTGTCATTGATTCAGGCTGGGCAATTCCCATCAGCTTGAGGATTGTGGGTGCTATATCTGCCAGTCTTCCATCATGACACTCCTTCACATCATTGTCAACGACAATGAAGGGGACCTTGTTGAGTGAATGGGCAGTATTGGCCGATCCGTCTGGATTGAGGGCATTATCTGCATTTCCGTGGTCAGCAGTGATAAGTACTGTATAGCCATGAGCCACAGCAGCATTGACGACTTTGTCCACACAAATATCGATAGTCTCTACCGCTTTGCAGATTGCCTCATAGACACCGGTATGACCCACCATGTCGCCATTTGCAAAATTGAGAACGATCAGATCTTCTGTCTCCTCATTGATTCGTTCAATCAGGGCCTCTGTTACTTCTGGTGCAGACATCTGAGGCTGGAGGTCATAGGTTGCCACTTTAGGGGAGTTGATAAGAATACGCGATTCGTTCTCGAAGGGAAGTTCTCTTCCGCCTGAAAAGAAGAATGTAACGTGTGCGTACTTTTCAGTTTCAGCAATTCTGAGCTGTCTTTTTCCGGCTTCTGCAACTACCTGACCAAGGGTCTGCTGTACATTTTCCTTGTCATAAAGAATATGAAGTCCTGTAAATTTATCGTCATAAGGGGTAAGGCAGCAATAATACAGAGGAAGCTTTTTCATCTGATATTCAGGATAATCTTCCTGAGTAAGTGCTGAAGTGATTTCACGTGCCCTGTCATTTCTGAAATTATAGAATATGACTGCATCTCCCTCTGAGAGCAAACCTACGGGATTGCCGTTCTCGTCAGTGCGATGTGCAGCCTTTACAAATTCGTCAGTAATACCGTCAGCATATGAGGCATCCATCACGCTTTCAGGGTCTGAAAAACCTGTTCCGCATCCCTTTACGATCATATCGTAGGCCTGTTTGACACGCTCCCATCTCTTGTCACGGTCCATTGCATAGAAACGACCTATGATAGAGACAATCATCGGTGCATCTGCAGGATTATCATAATATGCGGCAAGCTCTTCGCATTTGGTCTGGAGCTCCCGGATAAATCCCTTTCCACTACGAGGGTCACAGTCTCTACCGTCCATGAAACAATGTATGAATACATGAGGAATGCGCATTTTCGCAGCCTCAGTAAGAAATTCGAAAAGATGGTTCAGAGAGCTGTGTACTCCACCATGAGAACAAAGTCCCATGAAATGGAGAGCTTTTCCGCTGTTTTTGGCATATTCGTATGCAGCCTTCGTCTGGGGATTATCCAGAAGAGTATGAGATTCACACGCCATATTGATCTTGACAAGATCCTGATAAACTATACGTCCGGCACCGATATTGAGGTGTCCAACCTCAGAGTTGCCCATCTGTCCGTCGGGAAGACCTACATTCTCCCCTGAGGCATCAAGAAACGAAACCGGATATTTTGCCCTTAGAGCATCAATGTGAGGAGCACCCTGAGTGTATATTACATTGGAGCGGTCCTTACGGCCTTCTCCCCATCCATCAAGAATCATCAAAAGTACTTTCTTATTCATAATCTACCTATTAAATAACTTACAAAGATAATCAAATCATTCAGTCATTAAAAAATTATCTGCGAGAACAATGGCGCATGCTGCCTCTACCACCGGAGGTAGCCGAAGGGCAAAACAGACATCGTGGCGACCCTTTCCGACAAGGGGTGCCATCTCCATCTTTTCAAAATCAAAAGTCATCTGCGGTACTGAAATAGTAGATGTGGGCTTTGCAGCCACTCTGAAGAGAATCGGATTCCCATTGGAAATACCGCCGTTTATTCCTCCGCATCCATTCCTGGCGGTCTCTCCTGAAGAGGATATTATCGGGTCATTGTGTTGTGAGCCCCTCATTTTAGTGGCATTGAAGCCATCCCCGAACTCAACACCCCTGATTCCGGGTATCGAGAAAAGAATGTGGGCAAGTCTGGACTCAAGAGAATCAAAGAATGGTTCTCCCAAACCGGCAGGAACCCCCACCGCCTCTGTACTGAGGATTGCACCGACAGAGTCCCCCTCCGCCACCACCTTCTCCAACAGTTCTCTGGCAGGAGGATAGCCCAATGGTGAATCCTGATACTGTCCGGGCACCGGAATTCCACCGATCTCGACAATACCTGATTTTACAACAACTCCCTTTGCCGCAATAATCTTCTTGGCTACCACACCGGCGGCCACCAGAGGCAGTGTCATTCTTCCGGAAAAGATTCCTCCGCCTGTCGAAGAGTAGTCAGGGCCGAACTTGACTGCCGCAGTGAAATCAGCATGTCCGGGTCTGGGGTGCCTTTTGAAACAGGCATAGTCTGAAGGCCTTATGTTCGTATTGAGGAAAGAGATAGACAAAACCCCATCTTTGATGGGTTCTATGATTGGAATATCCTCTTCGACCCTTGGCGTGGTGGCAAACGAACCACCCCTGCGCCTTATGAGATCTTTCGTAAAATCAGAGCTGCATATCGTTAAGGATGATGGTATCCCCTCTATTTCTACCCCCAATAACGGGGAATGTGACTCCCCGAAGAGAGTTACTCCGAAGCGTTCTCCGAACTTCATTCTCATTTGGACGAACAGATATTTGAAAATTGGGACAAGAATGCAGGAAATGATTTGTTGATACAGTCTACAGTATCGATAACTACCTCTGATGAACAGCCCACAGAGAGAATCTTCAGGGCCATGGCTACTCTATGGTCTCCGGAGGAGGAGAAATTGCCACCTTTAGGAAGTCTGTTCTCCAGAACTCTGCGTTCCAACGAGGCCCCCTCTATCGTCAATATCTCTCCATCTTCACTCAGGTATGCCTTCTCGCCCATATCCTTCATTATTTTGGTCATGACCAA
>CALZHC010000073.1 GCA_945787505.1 uncultured Alistipes sp. | reverse complement strand
ATCACAGCAGCACACTCTATGTCGCACAATGAGGCCTTGCCGTCAAGATAGAGTTTGTAAAAATGTTTCGGGAAAGAGATAGGATCTTCCACAAAGTACTCAGCAGCATTGTATTGAGCTGCCAATGATTGCAAAAGAGAAGTAACACGGGTTTCGTCCATCATAATCTTTCAATGTCAATTAGTATTGCGAATTTAGTTATAAAATGTTTTATTTGCACTCTTTAACGGACATTTTATCAATTTTCTATGATACTAATAGCAGACAGCGGATCTACATCCATCGAATGGTCCCTTGTATGGAGGAATGGTAACTGCAAAACATTCCTCTCTAACGGGGCAAATCCCGTTTTTCTCTCGCCTGGCCGCATCGCAGAACGGTTCAGGGATGCCCTCCTGCCTTATCTTCATTCGGAAAATGGCTCAGTGGCAAACGAAAGTATCATAGAGTCTGAAGAGGTGGAGGAGATTTATTATTATGGTGCAGGAGTAATTCCCGGAGAACCTGCCAACAAGGTTATGGAGGCCTTCAGATATCTCTTTCCACGGGCTGCTAAAATCGAGGTTCACTCGGACATGCTCGGGGCTGCCCGTGCGCTCTTTGGAAATGGAAGGGGACTGGCATGTATTCTTGGAACCGGTTCCAACTGCGCCCTGTACGAAGCAGGGGAGATAGTTGAAAAGGTAAATTCCGGCGGATTCATACTTGGAGATGAGGGAGGGGGCGCCAATATGGGACTGATGCTCATTGCAGATTTTGTCAAGGGACTTCTTCCCTCCGGAATTGAAAAGGAATTGAAGAAACAGTATCCTGAGATTGACTACCCATCTATTGTCAGTCAAGTATATAAAGGGGAGATGCCATCGAAATATCTCGCCGGTTTCACATATTTTATAAAGGAGTGGGAGGATGATCCATATATCAGCAGCCTTATCGCACGGTCATTCGATAGCTTTTTCGAAAGGAATCTTGTCCGTTTCCTAAGGAGGGATTCAGCAGAGGGGAAAACAGATAAGGCCGGCTTTGTCGGCTCTGTAGCAAAGGTTTTCGAGAGTCAGCTCATCCGCTCTGCGCAGCACCACGGATTTACAGTGACAGAGATATTGGACGGAATATCTGATGGTCTGATCAAATATCATTCAAAAGAACAAAATGGACAGTAATAATATCAATATAAAACTGCTCGATGAAGCGGTCGAGAGGCTCGGGATGTTGCCCGGGGTAGGGAAGAAGAGCGCAATGAGACTTGCTCTCTTTCTGCTCAGGCAGCCCGAATCCAAAGTCGAATCACTCGGAAAGGCGCTTGTAAACCTGCGGCGCGAGATCAAATATTGTTCTATCTGCAATATGCTCTCGGAGGATGATTTATGCCCTATCTGCAGAGACAGCTCCAGAGACAGATCAATGATCTGCGTCGTTGAGACCATCAGGGATGTAATGAGCATCGAACAGACAGGGGAGTATAGAGGGTTATACCATCTTTTGGGTGGTCTTATATCTCCTATTGACGGGATCGGTCCGGATGACCTGCCTTTCAATTCTCTGGTGGAACGAGCATTGTCAGATGAAGTCAAAGAGGTAATACTTGCCATTTCAGGAGGAATGGAGGGAGAGACCACCTCATACTACATAAACAAACTTCTCCGCAATACAGGGGTACGTGTAAGTGCAATAGCAAGGGGAGTCGGATATGGAGATCACCTCGAATATGCCGACCCGATGACATTAGGAATATCAATCAGAAACAGAACCACATTCGGAAAATGACACCAATCGCCATCGCATTCGCAATATATGCAGTCATGCTCCTGATTCTCTCCAGAGTCACAGGAGGAAAAGGAAGTAACAGTTCATTCTTTACCGCAGACAGAAAAGCCCCATGGCCGGTAGTGGCGTATGGTATGGTTGGAGCCTCGATTTCAGGGGTGACATTCATTTCTGTCCCTGGCAATGTATTCAACGAGGAGTTCCTGTACATGCCCATGATGATAGGTTTCTGTATTGGATATGCAGTAGTCGCAAAGGTTCTGCTTCCTATCTTTTATAAACTCAGGGTAACCTCCATCTATGGCTACCTTGCCACCAGATTCGGAGAGAGAACACGCAGGACAGGATCATTCTTCTTCTTCCTTTCCAGACTTTTGGGAGCAGGTGTGAGAATCTTCATAGTAATTCTTGTGCTCCATACCGGGCTGGGATGGAACTTCTCGCTCATAGCACTCCTTTTCATACTTCTGTTGCTTCTCTACACCTATCGCGGTGGACTTAAGACTATCATTTGGACAGATGTGATCCAGACTACCCTCATGCTGGTGACACTCATATCTGTAATAGTGGCACTTATGAGCAGGATCGACCACTCCGAACTCACTTCGATTACAGGATTCAGGATGGTGGAGACAGACTGGGGGGCGCCCCGCAACTGGCTCAAACAGCTCCTCTCAGGAATCTTCATGACCATCGCCATGACAGGTCTTGACCAGGGAATGATGCAGAAGAACCTTGCCTGCAAGGACCTTAAATCTTCGGTCAGAAACATCTATTCTACCTCCACGATTATCTTTGCGGTTAACCTCTTTTTCCTCTTCCTTGGATATCTTTTCACACTATATGTCAATAGTTTAGGTGGTCTGTCGGCAATAGGAGCGAGCTCCACTGACCAGATTTTCCCCATCTTGGCAACAGGTCACTTTGGACCTTTCATCACAGTACTCTTCTTCATAGGGCTCATCAGCGCCACATACCCTTCGGCAGGGGCGGCGCTAACATCGCTTACCACCTCTGTGTGTGTCGATTTTTTAGGTTTCGAATCGGGTGCAGGAGGTGTCGGCAGCAAAGAGTCTGACTCCGGAAAGAGAATCCGCGGTCTGGTCCAGCTTTCTATCTCTGTTTTCCTGCTGGCAACAGTCATATTACTCTATTACATAAATGACGATTCGGTAATCAATCTCATATACAAACTTGCCTCGTATACCTACGGACCGCTCCTTGGCATTTTTGCCTTCGGAATCTTTACACACCGCTCCGTGAGTGACAGAGCCGTACCCTTTATCGCGTTTGCATCACCTTTATTATGCCTGCTCTTAGGAATGTTGACACGCAGTCTGTGGGGGTTCGACCTGGGATTCTCGCTCCTTATAGTAAACGGAGCGATTACCTTTGTACTGATGTATATTGCCGGATTATTCGATAACAAACAAAAGTAACAACAACCACAGAAATGAGCTATCCTGAACTTCTTTTGCTTGCGATAAGCCTATGTTTCGATACATTTACAGTATCGCTCAGTACGTCAATATGTTATGCTAAACCGATTCCTTTTGTTAGGACACTTAGGATTATCCTTGCATTTGCATTTGGGCAGGCTGGTTTTACTCTTGCAGGCTGGCTACTCGGAACAGGACTGTATGAGATTATCTCATCACTGGACCACTGGGTGGCTTTCATAATGCTCGCGTACATCGGGGGCAAGATGCTCAAGGAAT
>CALZHC010000072.1 GCA_945787505.1 uncultured Alistipes sp. | reverse complement strand
GATAAAGCTTAATCCGGTAAGCAAAGGTTTCGACACTCAGATAATGATAGATAATTCGCACTTCGTTCTGAATGGCTCTAAATGGAAAATCAATCCCGCAAACATTTCATTGGGGGATAAATATTATAATGTATCCAACTTTCTTCTCTCTAACGAAGACCAGTCGGTGCGTATCGATGGTGTCGCCTCACAAGCAGCGGAAGATACAATGCTAGTCAACCTCGACAATTTCGACATCTCCATACTCAATCCCATCTTCAATAACTCTCTCAAACTCTCTGGAGAGCTGAGTGGCCATATCTCGGCGGTAAATGTATTCAAGGAGTTGGGTATTCTCATGATGATGGACGGAACGGATATCTATCTTTTCGACAGAAAGGTGGACAAGGTAACAGTTATGAGCAAATGGGATCAGGCACGAAAAAGATTTAATTTGCTGATAAGCAACCATTTGGGAAATGAGTCACCACTCAATATCTCTGGGTACTACACACCTTCACGCAACTATCTGAATCTCAATGCCACACTCAAGGAACTTTCACTTCCTTACCTCGATCCGTTCCTCAACAGCATTATGACTGTGGATGGAGGCTCGATAAGCGGCAACTTCTCTCTATATGGACCTCTTAACAGACTGATGATCAAGGGAGATAACTGTTATATCGATTCTATGAAATTCACTCCTCAGTATACAAAAGTACCCTATATTCTCAGTGGTCCGGTAGAGATTTCCAACTCCAATATCGAGCTGAAGAATCTGCTTATTACAGATCCCAAGAACAACAAAGCCGAACTTTCAGGAAATATCAGCCATAACTTCTTCAAGGATATGTACTTAGGAGTAAAGTTATCATTCGGTAAACTGATGGCCCTCAACACCCATGAGAAAGACAATCCTACATTCTACGGTTCTGCCTACGGTTCTGGAATCATCAGCGTGGAAGGGGCTATGAACGATCTGCTCATTGATGCCAACATCACCACCAATCCGGGGACCAAGATTCATGTACCGCTCTCATCCTCAACTTCAGCCACCAAGAGTGAGCTTATCACCTACGAAACATTTCAGGAAAAGATAGAAGAGAGTTTCGAAGACGAGGTAGAGAGAGTCATCGCGTCACAGATGAACAATTCTTCGTCAAAGATCGAAATACGTGCAAAGGCCAACATTACGCAGGACACTGAGGTTATTGTCGAAATTGACAAGGCACTGGGCAATATTCTACGTTGTACCGGAAACGGGGCGGTAGATGTAACTGTCAACCCCTCAAAAAATATCCTCGACCTGCGTGGTGACTATACCATCGCTGAAGGGGGCTACCATTTCGTAGCCTCAATTGCCTCCAGAGACCTGATTATAAACGAAGGAGGTACTCTCTCATTCAACGGTGACCTCAACAGTACCACTCTTGACGTGGGAGCAACGTACAGAACCAAGGCATCTATCTCGGCACTGATTTCGGATACGACCTCTGTAAGCAACAGAAGGAATGTCGACTGTTCCGTTAACCTTAAGGGATCGCTCAGTAATCCGGAATTTACATTTAATATAGATATCCCGGACCTTGACCCCATTACAAAAGGCCGTGTAGAGAGTGCCCTCAGTACTCCTGACAAGGTTCAGAAACAGTTTATGATGCTGCTTCTTATGGGAAGTTTCATGCCAGACGAGCAGTCCGGTATCGTAAATAATACGACCATCCTCTTCTCGAATATCAGTGAAATACTCTCCAATCAGGTAAACAATATCTTCAGACAGATGGACATTCCCATCGACCTGGGGCTCAATTACCAGCGAGGTTCGACGGGACAGAGCGACATTTTCGACTTCAATATGTCTTATCAAATCACTAACCGACTGGTTATCAACGGTAATGTCGGAAATAAGGAGACCACTTCATCATGGGGTGGAGACGCTGAAGTTCAGTACAAGATCGACAATCAGGGAAAACTTTTAGTAACTGCATTCACCCGATCTTCAGACTCCTACTCCAACTATCTGGACAATACCCAGCGCCATGGCTTCGGTATTACCTTCCAGGATGAATTCGACACCTGGGGTGATTTCTGGAGAAACATTTTCTACACTAAAAAGCGCAAGGAGGAGTACGAACTCAAGAGATTGCTCCAAGCGCAGGAAGAGCTCAAGAGAGAGGCCGAAGAGGCCAATATCAAGAAGGAAGAGGTTAATAGAGGTAAGGAGGATCCTCAGAATATCACCACTTATGATGCAGGTGTCATCGAGTACAAAGAGGAGTAGTGGTCATCTATCCACTAGAAACTTACTTGAAGACCATCGTAAGCCGGGAGAACACCTTCGGGAAGATTCTTCGAGAGCTGGGCGTATGGTTCAAGCTGATGAGAGATATGGGTAAGATATACCTGAGAAGCTCCGGTTCTTGAAGCCACTTGAAGAGCCTGATCCAATGTGAAGTGCGAAATATGTGGTTCGCGCCTAATGGTACTTATGACAAATACCTTAACGCCCTTGAACAGCTCCACAGACTCATCCGATATTGCTGAGGCGTCTGTAAGATAGCCTAAATCTCCGAAACGGTAGCCCAACACCGGCATCCTGTAATGTAGAGCCCTCACCGGTATTATCTCTATACCATTAATTTTAAATGGTTTTTCATCAATAAGACGAATATCGAACATCGGCACTCCCGGATACTTATGATCTTCAAATGCGTAATAATACTGTTTTTCCAGAGATTCAAGGACTCTTTGCTCACAGTACACCGGGACATCTTTCTGAAGATTGTAGTTGAATGCCCTTATGTCATCAAGTCCGCCTGTGTGGTCCTTATGGCTGTGTGTAAGAATAATGCCGTCTATTTCCGAAATATTGTTGGCTAAAAGCTGCTGTCTGAAGTCGGGACCTGCATCAATTATTATCCTCAGACCTTCATATTCTATAAATGCCGATGTCCTCAGACGCTTGTCACGGCTATCAGATGAGAGACACACCGGACACTTGCAGCCGATTACAGGAATCCCCTGAGATGTACCTGTTCCTAAAAATGTGATTTTGTTTGCCATAATTCTTACAAATTTAGTGTTTTTCACTATTTTTGGAAAATGAATGAGATGAATAATAGTCCAAAATTATATCTGGTTCCCTCACCGTTGGGAGAAAACCCTATAAATGAGGTTCTTCCGTCAATCATTTATAGCCGGATAGAACACATCGGCCATTTTGCTGTCGAAGAGGTCCGCACAGCCCGTCGCTTCCTCTCAAGGCTAGGTTTCAAAGGGCGTATCGACTCATTAAAGTTCTATACTATAAACGAGCACTCGTCAGATGCCGACATTGAAGCTGCTTTTGCACCATTGGCCGCAGGGAATGATATGGCCCTCATTTCAGAGGCCGGCCTTCCTGCCGTCGCCGATCCGGGGGCTCTTCTTGTCGCCAAGGCTCACAGGAACGATATTGAGGTAGTGCCCTTTGTGGGTCCATCTTCCCTGATGATGGCACTGATGGCATCAGGCATGAACGGTCAATCTTTTGCCTTTGCAGGATACATTCCTGTCAAGAGGGACGAACGGAAAAAGCGAGTCAGGGAGCTCGAGAGCCGCTCTGCACATCAGGACGAGACCGAGATTCTCATAGA
>CALZHC010000071.1 GCA_945787505.1 uncultured Alistipes sp. | reverse complement strand
GGGGCGGTAATGAGCGATGCCAATTACAATAGAAATGCATTTGTAGATGACAATAGAGATATAGCCAACACATTCAGGACAGTCAGCAACTTCCGTTTCGGTGCTGAATTCAGGGCTACACCTGTCTTCTATATCCGCGGTGGATACAATTATTATGATTCCTCGATCAGGGATTTTGACAATTCACGTCATTATGCCTGTGTAGGTCTTGGTTACAGATCTCAGAGCGGATTCTTCTTTGACCTTGCCTTCCAGATGCAGTGTAACAAAAACTCTGAAAGCTACACTCTGTATAATTCATATGGGGGAGTGAATGCTCCTGTGCTTACCGAATCTTCGAATAATCTCAGGGCTCTGATGTCAATTGGTATCATCTTCTAGAGATTTTTTATGAGAAAGAGTGTAATCAGGTCTCTCTTGATATCTATTCCGCTTTTTGTATGCGGATGTTCTTGCAACACTAATTCCGGCAAGGGCTCCTCTGCCTCAGTATTGAGTGCCACGCAGAAGTATGTTTTTACGCAGCCTGAAATACCCGGCATGATAACGGATGAAGGGCAGAGGGTCAGATGGCTTGCAGAACATTATTGGGATAATGCTGATTTTAGCCAGAGATGTTTTTCTGACACTCTTTCCCGTCTGTCGTATAAATCATTTGGAAACTATTTGATTATTGTCCAGAATGCATTCTTGAATCCAGCGCTCGATATGGAGTGGGATAGGGTGCGGGGAATAGTAGGAGCCACTATTGGAAAGATGGCAGTTAACCCTGCCGCTGTCGAGATGGCCTCTGTGGCAGCTTCTGATCTTCTGGATGATCCCAATTCCATGTTCAGAAATGAAGAACTCTATCTGTGTGTCATGGATTCAGTCCGCAGCCATTGTCAGCTTTCCGCACGAGTCGAGGACCTTTTTGTCATGCGTTATGATGCTGTTTCCAAAAACAGGATTGGGCAGGTGGCGACAGATTTCTCTTTTGTCACCGACAGACCTTATAATGGCAGAAAGTTTCACAATATGAGCTCTGTGGAATCTCCGTTGCTGATGATTTTATTTAACAATCCGGGCTGTAAAGATTGTCGTCGCGTCAAGGACTATATCGAAAATTCAGCGGCTTTTAGTCGCGCTCTCTCTTCCGGACTTCTTAAGATTTTGGCCATATATCCTGATGCTCAGCTTGATGAGTGGAAAAAAGAGGTGTACCCCAAAGATTGGATCAACGGCTACGACCATACACAATCAATAAATAATGAGGGCCTTTATGATTTGAGGGCGATTCCTATGATTTATCTGCTTGATTCTCAAAAGAGGGTGATTTTCAAAGATGCTCCGGTAGAATTGGTGGAGACTTATCTTATTGCCTATTAGCGATATTACTTATTAGTCGGGAAGAGGTGACTCGAACACCCGACCTCTGCGTCCCGAACGCAGCGCGCTAGCCAACTGCGCCACTTCCCGATAGTTATAATAAGTAATAAAATTAAAGGGTCCTCATCCGGATGAAGACCCTTTATTGACGATTGTCGGGATGAGACGACTCGAACGTCCGACCCCCACGTCCCTAACGTGGTGCGCTAACCAACTGCGCCACATCCCGAATCGGACTGCAAATATAGAGGGTTTATTTTACATATCCAAATTATTCTCCATTATTTTTCTAATTTTTTCATTGTTTGAATTGAATATATTGAATAAGAGTCGTTTTTCTTATTATTTGTTGGATAGTTGAGATAATTGCTTTAACTTTGAAAGATAAATTGATAAAGAACTATATGAAGCAACTTCTTTTAGGTGATGAAGCCATAGCGCTTTCAGCTATACATTCAGGTGTTTCCGGAGTCTACGCTTACCCCGGAACTCCCTCAACAGAAATTACAGAATTTATTCAGATTCAACAGAAGAAGAACCCTGATGCAGAAAGAATTTTTTGCAGATGGTGTACTAATGAAAAAACCGCGATGGAGGCAGCACTCGGTATGTCCTATATGGGCAAGAGAGCGATTGTCTGTATGAAACATGTGGGTATGAACGTAGCTGCTGATGCTTTTGTCAATTCAGCCATGACCGGTACTAACGGTGGTCTGGTGGTTATTGCAGCTGATGACCCTTCTATGCATTCATCACAGAATGAACAGGATTCGCGTTTTTATGGAAAATTTGCAATGATTCCGGTGTTCGAACCCTCTTCTCAGCAGGAGGCATACGACATGGTGGAAGAGGCATTTGAATTCTCTGAACGCAGACATATTCCTGTATTGCTCCGTGTGACCACCAGAATGGCACACTCCAGGGCTGAAGTGATTGTCAAGGAGACAGTTCGCCCCCAGAATGCCTGCTCATTCCCTGAAAATCCCCGTCAGTGGATTCTCCTTCCCGCGAATTCGCGTATGCGCAATGATGTTCTCGTAAAGGAACAGGAACTTTTCGAAGCGGATTCTCTTGCAGATCCTCGCAACAAGTATATCCCTGGCGCTGACAAGACTCTTTCAGTGGTGGCTTGCGGTATCGCATATAACTACCTGATGGAAAACTATCCTCAGGGCGCTCCTTTCGGAGTTCTTAAGATTTCACGTTACCCTATTCCTACAGCATTGGTTAAAGAGATGATTGCAGAGGGTGTAAAACGCGTGATTGTTATGGAAGAGGGACAGCCCGTAGTTGAAGAGATTATGGCAGGTCTTCTACCTTCTGACATCAAGCTCGAAGGCCGTCTGACACACCTGCTTCCCCGTACAGGTGAACTTACTCCTGACAGCGTAAGGGCAGCGATGGGTCTTGAACCGCTCAAGGCACATGAGGCTGACGATCTTGTGGTTTCAAGGCCACCTGCATTGTGTCAGGGCTGTGGTCACAGAGATATGTATAAGGCTCTCAATGAGGTGGCTGCAGAATATGAAAAATCAAGAATCTTCAGTGATATCGGATGTTATACCCTTGGTGCCCTTCCTCCATTCAGGGCAATCCACTCTTGTGTCGACATGGGTGCTTCCATTACAATGGCTAAAGGTGCAGCCGATGCAGGACAGTTCCCTTCATTTGCTGTAATAGGTGACTCTACTTTCACCCACTCCGGTATGACAGGCCTTCTTGATTGTGTAAACAACAACTCAAATGTAGTGATTATCATCTCTGACAATCTTACTACCGGTATGACCGGAGGACAGGATTCTCAGGGTACAGGCAAACTCGAAGCTATATGCAGCGGTCTGGGTGTTGATCCCGCTCACATCAGAGTGGTGGTTCCCCTTCCCAAGAATATGGAAGAGATCAAGCAGACACTCCGTGAAGAGGTAGCTTATAACGGTGTATCTGTGGTTATACCACGCCGCGAGTGTATTCAGACTTTCAAACGCCACTCAAAAGAGAAAAAGAATAACTAAAATCGAATTTACAATGAAAAAAGATATTATTTTGGCCGGAGTGGGAGGACAAGGTATCCTCTCGATTGCAACTGTTATCGGTGAAGCTGCACTTACAAACGGTCTTCATATCAAACAGGCTGAAGTTCATGGTATGAGCCAGAGGGGTGGAGACGTTCAGAGTAATCTCCGTCTTTCAACAGACCCTATATCATCTGACCTTATCCCTACAGGTGGTGCCGATATTATCATATCCCTCGAACCTATGGAGGCTCTCAGGTATGTTTATGCACTCTCTAAAGA
>CALZHC010000070.1 GCA_945787505.1 uncultured Alistipes sp. | reverse complement strand
CCTAAGGTTGCGGCAGCATTCGATCTGCTCTTTGTCAATACGTTCGGACTTGGATATAACTCCGGTGCACTTTTCTTCGTCATATTGCTTTTTGTCTTGAGTTTTTTAGCAGTATTCCTTACCAGAAAATACAAAAAATACGTACTTCACACCATCTCTCTTGCATTTACTGTGATACTCATCGCCTATTCGGCATTCATAGTGGTGGTTATCCGTTCTGTAAGCAATACTCCGACCAATGAGGGACAGCCAGACAATGCTTTTGCTCTTGTCAAATACCTGAGCCGCGAGCAGTTTGGAAGTACACCGCTTCTGTACGGTCCTTCATTTGCTTCGCTTCCCTATGATTATGATAATACAACTTATCATACCGCTCTTGACGGTAAATATTACTCTGCTCCGGGACCTGTCGATTATATATTCCCTGCAGAGAGTAAGATGTTCTTCCCCAGAATGCACAGCAGACAGCCTAGTCACATCGATTTTTACAAGAGCTATATGGGCAATAGAGGAAAGATTCTGCCCGGATGCGAGCATAAGATGCCGACCTTCGCCGATAATATGAAGTTCTTCTTCGATTATCAGGTTAACTATATGTATTTCAGATACTTTATGTGGAATTTTGCAGGTCGTCAGAACGATTTGCACGGTCAGGTGCCCGGTGATCTGGTAAGAGGGAACTGGGAATGTGGCATTCCTTTTATTGACAATATGAGGCTCGGTGACCAGTCTGAAGGTCCGGACTATATCGTAAACAACGAGTCCAAGAACCATTACTATCTACTTCCTTTGATTCTCGGAATTATCGGACTGCTATATCAGTTGGCAAAAGACAAAAAGAATTGGTTTGTCACAATGCTCCTTTTCCTGATGACTGGTCTTGCTATCATTGTCTATCTTAACCAGTCGCCTTATCAGGTACGTGAAAGGGACTATGCGTATGCAGGTTCGTTCTATGTATTTACAATTTGGATAGGTCTTGCTGTACTTTCTATATACGAGAAGCTTTCTGAGTGGATCGGAAAGGGTAGGCACGAAGCTGTAATAGCCCCTATTGTCTCTGTTGTGTTGCTCTTTGTTCCCATACTGATGGCAGCTCAAAACTGGGATGACCATGATAGAAGCAATAGGTATACCGCCCGAGATATGGCATATAACTTTATGGAATCTGCAGACCCTCAGGCTATCATAATTACTCACGGAGACAACGATACCTTCCCCCTGTGGTATATTCAGGAGGTTGAAGGAGTCGGTACAGACAAGAGGGTAATGAATACTTCGCTTCTGGGTATTGATTGGTACATAGACCAGATGCAGTGCAAACAGTATGAATCAGAACCGGTCAGATTCACTACGCCTCGTATCAACTATCTGTATGGAACAAATGAGGCCATACGTATCTACGACAGGCTTAGCAGGCCTGTAACAGCGAAGGAGGCGATAGATCTCTTCAATGACCCCAATGTCAAGATCTCCGTTAACGGAGAAAAAGAGTGCTTCCTTGCATCAAGGAGGATAAGAGTACCGGTAAACAAGGAAAATGTGATTAAGAACGGAATAGTAGCTCCGTGTGATTACGACAAAATCGTTGACACTCTATATCTCAATATCTCCGAAGGAAAATCAACTCTCACCAAGCCGGAGCTGATGATTCTGGACATGCTCTCGAATTACCAATGGGACAGACCTGTCTACATCCTTTCTCAAGGAGGGGATATCAATATAGGAATAAAGGACTATTTACAGTTTGATGGTTTCATGTATAAGCTGGTTCCTATAAAGAGCAGACTCTCCTTGACAGAGATTAATCAGGTGGATACTGACAAGATGTATGACCTGCTTATGAACCGTTACAGGTGGGATAGCTTCTCGAAGGATTTCCATGTAGACTATCAGAACCTCGTGGTATTCAACAGCAGTTTCAGCCAAAGATATATCTTTGTTCAGACAGCAGTTGCTCTATATCGCAAACAACAGAAGGATAGGGCAGTAGAAGTTCTTGACAAGATGCAGGAGGTCTTCCCTGATACTAAGTTCCCTCTCAATACTTCGATTATATACTCTGTAAACGAGATGATGGTGGTACAGGCGGCAGAGATTTACTATAAGACTGGCAATTCGGACAAAGCCCGTGAACTGCTTACAAAGTTCATGGATGAGACTCTCCTCTCCATCAAACTCTTCAGTAAGCCTTACGGATCTCGTTCTATCGTCTCCAAGTATGATCTTCAGACCAATTTCCAGCTGTACCAATATGGCCTTGAGGTATTGGACCAGTTTGATAAGGAATTGGCAGACAGTTATATCGAAGAGATTGATTACCTTCTAAGGTAAAAGAATAAACTTAATATATCGGTAAAAAAAGGGTGACTAATCAGTCAATTAAGACTTTTTAGTCACCCCTTTTATTTAAAATTTAATAAAACTATAGTCTTTCAAGCTTAACAGTGAAGTGACGCATGAGCTCAGTTTCCCATACGATCTTCACGCCGCGTTTAATCTGGTCACGTCTGTCGTAAACATTCTTGAGTGCAGCTGCGATTACATCCATGTGGTTGTTGGTGTAAACACGGCGAGCGATACACAGACGGAGAAGGTCAAGACCACCAAAACGATTTTCACGTGTTACAGGGTCACGGTCAGCAAGAATATAACCGATTTCGCATCCACGGATACCTGCTTCAAGATAGAGTTCGATTGCCAGAGTCTGTGCAGGGAACTCTTCCTTAGGAATGTTTGAGAGTACTCTGTCTGCATCGATGAAGAGGGCGTGACCACCTACTGGACGCTGGTAAGGAATACCATATTCATCAAGTTTTGCAGCAAGGTACTGAACCTGTTTGATACGAGTTTCGATGTTGTCGAGCTCTGTATTTTCATCAAGACCTACAGCCAGAGCTGCCATATCACGGCCGTTCATACCTCCATAAGTAAGATATCCTTCGAAAGGAATACAGAAACGTTTTGCACCTTCATACCAGTCTTCGTGTCTGGTTGCGATGAAACCACCCATGTTTACAAGACCGTCTTTCTTTGAAGACATAGTCATACCATCAGCATAGGTGAACATTTCCAGACAGATCTCTTTGATGCTCTTATCTGCGTATCCCTCTTCACGAGTACGGATGAAATATGCGTTTTCTACGAAACGTGCAGAGTCGAAGATGACGCGTTTTCCGTATTTGTCAGCAATTGCACGTACTTCGCGCAGATTCTGCATAGATACGGGCTGTCCGCCGGCAGTATTGTTGGTAACGGTTACGATGATGAAAGGAACCTTGTCAGCGTTTTCTGCAAGGCATTTTTCGAGTTTTGCAGGGTCAACATTACCTTTGAAAGGAACTTCGAGCTGAGTGTCCTTTGCTTCGTCTACTGTACAGTCTACAGCGAATGCTTTACGGCTTTCGATGTGGCCCTTGGTAGTGTCGAAATGAGAGTTGCCGGGAACGATGTCACCTGCCTTTACAAGGTGGCTGAAAAGTACGTTTTCAGCTGCACGTCCCTGGTGTGTGGGGATTACATAGTCGAATCCGGTAATCTTCTTGATAGTGTCTTTAAGCTGGAAGAATGAGGTCGAACCTGCATAGCTTTCGTCACCCATCATCATTGCTGCCCACTGACGGTCACTCATTGCACCTGTACCGGAGTCTGTAAGGCAGTCGATATATACTTGTTCTGATTTAAGCTGGAAAAGGTTGTAGTGGGCTTCCTTGATCCATTTTTCACGTTCTTCACGTGTACTTTTACGGATGGGTTCCACCATCTTTATTTTCCATGATTCTGCAAAAGGGAGTTCCATATAATTATTATTTAATTAGTGTTTGTTAATGAAATTTTTATCTGAACAAAGATAATAAAAAAAATAAAGGATGCCCTCTTTTTTTGGGCATCCCTTAAAATTATTAGTGTAAT
>CALZHC010000069.1 GCA_945787505.1 uncultured Alistipes sp. | reverse complement strand
TCCCTGCCGCTGTCCATTATCCATGCACGCGCTCCTTCCTCTGTAGTCAAATCCAGAGGCAAGACATCTCCTCCCCCGTTGTCAGACAACGGCTTTAGATAGTCCGGATCAATATCCTCCCAGCAGGTAATGAACCTCTCGGTCACACCACCGCAACATTTAGAGAAACGTGCATCACAGATAGCACCGCCATACCAAAGGACCTCACCTTTTGTCTCTTCCACAGCCTTTGTCACTCTCTCGGAGAGGGAACGGCCTATGCCCTGATATCTTTGGCAATGGTCATCTGCACAGACATCGAAGAGTGTGTGGGCATCTCTTCCATACCATCTGATTCTCCCATCAGCTGATTCTTCAGTATGGTTTCCACCAGCAGGAGGGGCAAGCAGCCATGAACGGGAAATGACCGCATGCGCCTTGAGAAACTCAATGGAATTCTCCGCAGACATCTCCGAAGAGATGACACTCAGCAGATAATCCTCCGCATTGAGTCTGTTGACCACCACGATTTTTCCCTTTTCAACCATCAAGACAAGGGAACCTCTGAAAACCTGAAGTTCCTTTCTCTGCCAATGGAAGTCAATTCCTATGGTTATATCCGGTATCGAGAATGTTGCATCCTGCGTGGCCGGAATGAATGACAGAGTTCTGTACATCACTCCTCTGAACATAATCATGCCGCTGACCACTCTGAAAGACTCCTCAGCGGTAACACCACCATTTTCAAAGAGATACCTTCCATTAAAGCATACCGTAAGCTCTTCCCTTGTATCAAGACCGACACTTACAATAGGTTCAGCGCAGAGAACTGACGACCTGACACTCTCCCTGAAGGAGAAGATATCCTCAGAAGGGGTAACCTCACTGACAATACGTTCAATTATAGCATCATCGACCTTCATGAATTCATCGTATGAGGTAATAATGAATGTCCCTGCCATATCGGCACATCCGGGAGAGATTCTTATTCTGGAATCATCTGTCGCATGAAAACAGGCGGGTCGTCGCGCCGTTCTGGGGAAGTAAAAGAGGATTATCTCCTCTCCAGCTGCCCAACCGACAAGGTTATAATCATATTCAAAGGATGATATCACTCTCCATATAGATCTGACAAGCATATCAGGATCAGTTCCTCTGAATATCACCGCACTATTGATGTAATTGTCAGGTGAGCAGATCTGAACACCTTTATAGCGGCAGATTTCTGTCAGCTTCAAGGAGTCGAATGACTCCTCTATAGGTAGGAACCCCTTGTTGCCCAATTGGAAATGGAAATGGTCAGGTGCGCTGGCACCACATTTCGGACCATTGAAAAAAATCACATAATCCTTATAGGTCAAAGCAAGATCCAGCATATCTGCAAGACGCTCCGATGTCATCTGCTGGTATGTATGTTCTGCAGATGGAACAGTAAAGTGTTTTGGGAAAATGGGGAAAGGGTTTACAAGCAGGTTATACCGGTGCCTCAATGTCAAGGGTATTGCGTGCTGCTGGGCAGGTCTGTTGGGCTCACAGAAGAAGCATGGCCTTTGCAAGAGTGCTTTGGGATCAAGGTTTGCAAGCGTAGAGATTGCCCGAGCGGGATTGAATAGCAGCTTACACTCAAAGCCATTGACACCCAACCTCTTTTCAGACACATTCTGCAATAGTTCGTATCTCTCGCGCGCCTGACTCCACACCTTCAGCTCAGATTCAAGAAAGGAGTTTGGCCCGCAAGGCCTATTGAGCTCGATCCTTCTGCGCAACTCCTGAGTACGGAGTGAATCCTTGTACAGGTTGTTCGCATTTACTTTTGTAATGTCGAGTGATGAATCTGAATTACCGCCCCACCTTCTGCACAGATATATAGGCTCCCATATACGTCCGATCTTATATTCGCGTGAAATCCGTATTCCAACGGCATAATCTTCACCATAGGAGACATCTGGAAATCCGCCTACCTTCTTGAGAACCGGCACATAGAAGGCCCTTGGGGCACCAAGTCCATTGACTCTCAAGGCATTATTGTGTCCATTCTCATCTGTCCACTCTCTATGGTCTATCACCCCAGGAGGAATAGGTCTAAGGTCAAAGTCGGTCATTTGATAGGATCCGATAACCATGGCGCATCTCTCCTGAGTGAACTTGTCCACAATGGCTGCAAGTGTATTATCCGAGCTGTATAGGTCATCACTGTCCAGCTGTACGGCAAAATCTCCGCACTGAGGTGAATTTATGGCAATATTCCAGCATCCGCCTATGCCGTGTCCCTTTTCAGCAGGATGGAGCAGAACAAGCCTGTCATCTTCCTGAGCCATCTTACGCAGAAGTTCGGTAGTCCCGTCTGTAGAAAAATTATCTACGACAATGACATTGTACCTGAAGCTGCATCTCTGTTTCAAGGCAGAGTTGACTGCATCCGCGACAGTTTTCACCCTGTTGAATACAGGAATTACCACACTTGCAACCACTTTGCCACCATTGCCACAAATATTGCTTGCGCTGATGAGGTCATCAGGAGAAAAGGCATCGGATGTAACAGGGGGCAGCAGGGCGCCTATTAGACGGAGGTGGTCAGTGCATATTCTCTCCATCTGGATTTGATACTCTCTGTTCCTTGGATTGACATAGTCAAACTGTCTGACCTCTTCAGGTCTGGGATCATAATCTGTGACTCCGTAAAGGGTAACGGGATATCTAAGAATAGCACCTCTTCCCTGCATCTGGGCTCGTGTGAGGAAAAGGCGCAGGCTATAGAAATCCCTATGTGGGTCAAGTGAAGGGTTGCTCTGCTGCCACTCCTCTAGCAAATCTTCCCTTACACATACCATCGGGCCGAAGTCAAAATCTTCCCTAAGTGAACCTATTTGGTAGTCTATCAGCGGATTAGGCCTCTTTTCTCCATTAATATCCATAATAAAATAGTCGCAAAAGAGGAGCGAAGTCCCCTTTTGCGAAGCTATTTCCTTGTATCTGTTCTCTGCCTGTGCGGATGTTATGAGCATCTGTTCAGGCTTAAACTTCAATATTTTATACATACATCATCTAATCTGCAATGGCAAAACGCACATTTATCGAGAATGAAATCTTTATTAGTGAAAATCCATCCTCTGCCGCAACATTATTTTCACGTGGTGCCATATCCATAGCCATAAGGGAAGATTTAGCCTGGTAAGTGACATCAGGGGAGTAGCTGTTATCGCTTATGCTGATCACCCTTCCGAGATTCTCTCCAAGAGCCTCCAGCAGATAAGAGGCCTTTTCACGGGCAGCCTTGACTGCATTGATCCGGCACTCCTTCTTGTACTCCTGCATTTTACCGTTCTTCAGCTCTCCGATATTCATGTACTTGACCCCACGCGTATCGATGACAGAGTTGATTTTGTCAATCATGTTATAGTCAGTGAGTTTTATATCAAACCTCTTGCTTATCTGAAAATCCTTTCCCTGACTCCTCCAGTAATCCCCGACCTCTTTCACTCTGATATCCTCAGGAGCGACTCCGACAGAATAGAGCGCTTCTCTAAACTCCTTCTCTATCTTCTCCATCGGGACTTTTGTCTTATAGTCTTCAGGCTTGGCACCTTTCTTGAACTCCTCGGCAAAATACTCTTTGAGTGTTATCTCATAATGAATTTCATCCGGTACGACATACATTTCAGCAGAGCCTATCACATCGATATACCTCTCTGTATTGACCTGACTCTGTGCAGACGCTGAAATAAAAGCCACTGAAACCGCTGCAATGATAGCAAAAATCTTTTTCATAACAATTTCGTTTTTGCAAATAGTTGCGAAAACCTTGCCAAAACGGCTCTAAAGGAGTATTACCATAGAGCTCATGGGTGCTACAGAAAACTCTTCATTAAGATTGACTTTTCTGGAAGAGAGCAGATCTTCAGAGGCTTCCATTGTTGAAGGACGTATCTCCCTCACTCTGTCGAGAATTTCTGCATAACGCGAAGGTGCAATCTTTACAGACTCCGTAGAGTTATTGAGTACCACCATTACCACCTCGCTCA
>CALZHC010000068.1 GCA_945787505.1 uncultured Alistipes sp. | reverse complement strand
TTCGTAGTACATTCTTCCCATATAGAGGAACTTGATTGCACAATCTTTATATCCATGCACGATGATGGCTGTCCTGCCCTCAGATCTATCTGATGGGATATAGAGAGCATGGTGACGCTCACCGGAATGAGGCATAACTACAAAGGTATCTCTTAACAACTGCTTTGCTGTCATTTGATCCACCCAAGGTCTCATATCAGGGAATCTGCTATATAGAACCTTGTTGTATGCACTGTCGATATCTGTCCTGTTAGGATCCGGTGAAAGTGAGAATTTAATCATATAATCTGTCGATATCCACAGCCCCAGTGCTAGAACAACGAGTATCGATATAACTACAATGAACATTTTTTTCATATATTATCCTTTTTATTATAATAGTCTATGTACCAATTAACAGTCTTTTCAAGTCCCTCTTCGAAACTCAGGGAGGGTTCCCAGCCGAGTTCTTTCTGTATTCTGGAAGAGTCGATGGCGTATCTCATATCGTGTCCTGGTCTGTCTGTAACGAATGAAATCAAGTCCATATCTTCGTTCTCTGCACGTCCGAGAGCTTTGTCAACCTTTGAAATCAGCAATTTGATAAGATCAATATTCTTCCACTCATTGAAGCCGCCGATGTTGTAAGTCCGTGCTATCCTGCCTTGGTGAAAGACAATATCGATTGCTCTTGCATGATCCTCCACATAGAGCCAGTCTCGAACATTCTCACCTTTACCATATACAGGAAGAGGTTTCCTGTCTATTATATTCTTGATAAACAGAGGAATGAGCTTTTCAGGATACTGTGCAGGTCCATAGTTGTTCGAACAGTTGGTAATCACTACAGGTATTCCATAAGTATCGTGATATGCCCTGACGAAGTGGTCGCTGGATGCCTTGGATGCGCTGTACGGACTATGGGGAGAGTATCTTGTCGTCTCATAAAAGAATGTGTCCCCGTAGGCCAGGTGCGAATCTATGGAGGAGGCTTTGGTCGAAAACGGAGGTGTAATTCCTTCAGGGTGGTTCATTGGAAGTGCCCCATATACCTCATCTGTAGAGATATGGTAGAAAAGCTTGCCGTCATATTTTTCAGGGAGTGATTCCCAATATCTCCTTGCAGCCTCAAGTAGAGTGAGGGTTCCCATTACATTGGTCCTTGCAAAGAGGAATGGATCCTTGATAGAGTTGTCAACATGGGACTCAGCAGCAAGATGGATAATTCCATCCACTCTGTACTCTTTCATCAATGCAAAAATAGATTCATAATCGCATATATCCACCTGAGCGAACAGAAAGTTATCCTTTCCGTCCAGATCTGCGATATTCTCCAGACTTCCTGCGTAAGTAAGTTTGTCTACACATATTATTCTATAGTGAGGATATTTATTTGTAAATAGCCTCATTACATGTGAGCCTATGAATCCGGCTCCTCCCGTTATTATTATGCTTCTTTTATACATTACTGGAAATTGGGTTTATCTATATCTTCTATCACTTGCAGGAGGTATCTTCCATATTGGTTATTGCTCATTGAGCAGGCAAGTTCCCTCATCTTCGCTTCATCTATCCATCCCTGTCTGAATGCTATGCCCTCCAGGCAGGCAATCTTGAGTCCCTGTCGCTTTTCTATCACCTCTACGAAGACGGATGCCTCTGAGAGTGAGTCGTGTGTTCCTGTATCGAGCCATGCAAAGCCCCTGCCAAGAATCTGAACCTTAAGTCTCTTTTCATTGAGGTAGTATTGGTTTACAGAGGTTATTTCAAGTTCGCCACGGGCTGAGGGCCGTATGTCTTGAGCCACCTTTATCACATCATTTGGGTAGAAATAGAGTCCTGGAACTGCATAGTTGGACTTGGGCTCCAATGGCTTCTCTTCTATGGATACCGCATTACCCTCAGAATCGAACTCCACTACTCCATACCTTTGAGGATCACTGACATAATAGCCAAAGATAGTTGCTTTGTCCTCCTGTGTACATACTTTAGCAGCCTCTTTCAGAAGAGGGACAAACGAAGAGCCGTGGAAGATATTGTCTCCAAGAATCAACGCAACCGGATCATCTCCGATAAATTCCTTCCCTATAATGAATGCCTGTGCCAGACCATCGGGAGATGGCTGCTCTGCGTATTGAAAGCTCACGCCATAATCCGATCCGTCCCCAAGAAGCCTCTTGAAGGAGGGAAGGTCAAACGGGGTGGAAATAATAAGGATATCCCTGATTCCTGCCTGCATAAGAACAGATATGGGATAATATATCATTGGCTTGTCATATATGGGGAGAAGCTGCTTGCTTACACCCTTGGTAATGGGGTAAAGCCGCGTCCCCGTACCTCCTGCCAGAACAATTCCTTTCATCGGTTTTTATTTTTCAACAAAAATAATCAAAAATATGAGACCATAAGTAAGTCAGGCTTGATTATTGTTGTTTTTCAAATGAGAAAAACCCATTAAAAATGAAAACAAATCTATTATTTGCAGCTATTGCCATCTCTTTGGCAACCATTGTCCCGGTCAATGCTTCTGCATGTACCGGCATCACACTCAGGTCAGCTGACGGTTCGCGCGTCATTGCCAGAACAGTAGAGTGGGCCAATACACCGATGAAATGCGGTTATGCTGTAGTACCCAGAGGCTATATCGCACAATCTCTCACCCCTACAGGTGAAGACGGAATGAAATTCCAGGCCAAATTCGGATTTGTAGGAATCTATACTGACTATGAGAACTTTATCGTTGAGGGTATTAACGAAAAAGGGCTGTCAGCAGGTCTGTTTTTCTTCCCTGGCTACGGAGAATACGAAACTTATGATCCGAAACACAAGAAGATCTCCATCTGTGACTTTCAGTTAGTGTCATGGATTCTCTCCCAATTCTCTACAATAGATGATCTGATAGCATCCCTTGATGATATATTCCTCATAGGTTTGGATCCAAGAGTGGGTACGGCCCATTGGAGAGTAAGCGAGCCTTCAGGTAGAGTTGTTGTAATTGAATATACCGGTGGTAAAGCCAATGTATTCGAGAATAAGCTCGGAGTTCTTACCAATTCTCCGGGATTTGAATGGCATATCGCCAATCTGTCTAACTATGTTAATCTACGAAGAGGATCTGCAGGTACCCTCGAGATGGCTCAGGGACTGGAAGTTTCACCTTTCGGTGGCGGTTCAGGCATGTTGGGACTTCCGGGGGACTTTACACCGGCATCCAGATTCATCAGGGCTGCTTTCTTGCAGAGTACTGCGCCACAGTTAGCTACGGCTGCAGAAACAGTTTCTCAAGCATTCCACCTGCTTAACAGTTTCGATCTACCTATCGGCATGCAACATCCTGAGGGAGAGGTACCTGAAGGTCTTCCCAGTGCTACACAGTTCACATCCGCAAGTGACCTTCATGCCCTTAGAATCTACTACCGCACAGCCTGGAACTCCAATATCAGATGTATTGATCTCAAGAAAATAGATTTCAACAAGGTAAAATACACCGTGGCTCCTCTTGACAAAAAGCAGGAGCAGCCTATAGAGTTTATTAAAATAAAATAGTCGTTTCTACTTTTTTGAAACAAGATGTAACACCATGTGTTTCATGCGGTGGGAAAAGAAATCCGTATAACCCTCCATCCGGAATCCGATACTCAGATATAGTCTTTCGGCCTCAGGCTTGTCCACATCTACTATCAATCCGGCCTTGGAGAATCCGGCTTTCGAAGCTCTTTGGAGATGGGAGTCGAAAAGCATTTTAGCAATGCCTCTGCCACGATAATCAGGCGATACGGCCACTGAATCAATATAGTACTCCCCTCCTGGAGTTTCGATTACATCCTTGAAGTAGGAATCCTTTCCCAAACGGGCAAGAACAGGTTCTTTCAACTTAAGATAATCATCACCGTTGTATGCACACATTATTCCGGCAATGACTCCCTCTGTTTCTGCCACCACTATGTTTTCATAACTGTAGATGTTTCCCTCCCTGGCTACGAAACCGGCAATAAAATCCTCGAACACTTCGTAAGTTGCCTGAGGTATCTCATTCAGAAACTCCTCCACAGGCCATGCCAAAAGCATGAGTCTTGCGATTTCGACACTCTCTTCTCTTCTTGCATCTCTAATGATAATATTGTCCATCTGTCAAAGTTCTTTCTTGATTATGTCAATAAATCTCTCCATACCATGTGTGGCGACATCCTTTATATGGCATATTCTTGAATCTCGTAGCGGAACATCCTTCGGATCAATGATATAGATACTGGTTGACGAACCAGCGTACAGATAGAGCCCTGCAGCAGGATATACTTGCAT
>CALZHC010000067.1 GCA_945787505.1 uncultured Alistipes sp. | reverse complement strand
CCCAGGGATTTGGTCTTGAGAACTCTTCCCAAATGCAATCTGGAGGTTTTCAAGTCAGCCTCTATTGTGCGCACTTTATCGATTTCGCGCGAGAGAGCACTTACTTCGAAATTACCTGCGTTTGATGTTACTGCTAAATCGGCTGTGACATCTGTGTAAAAGCCGAAGAGATTACCTGTGGCGTGAAGCATGGTGCCGGGAAGAAGATTCATCATAAATGGAATCTCGGAATGAGAGAACCATGAGATGATCTTATTGAGTTCCGATCCCATCGTAGTAAGGTTGTTGATCCTGATATCGAAAAGCGTAGACTGAAATTTCGGCAGTCCTGAGATTCTGACGGCTGCATCTATATATGTGCTGTCGGCATTGGTAATCCTCAGACGGCGGCTTGAGAGATCACAGACAGGCCCTTTCACCTCACCGTTTATGCCTATAACTAAATTGTTATCACGAAGAGTCGGGGCAAATATGCCTATAGACCTAAAATCAAGGTAAGTATCATAGAAATCAGCACCTAAAACAATTTTGTTACAGAAGTCTGTAAGATCCTTTCCGCTCGTATAGCCGAACGAGAGGTACTTTGCATTGACTTTTGAGAAGGAGTCTTCGAGTTCCAGGTTCTCTATCATTGCTCTGGAAGAATCCATAGAATAGTTTCCGGTAAGGGAGTGTACACGGTAACCGCATCTGTCCATACATCTGAGCTCTCGGATGCGGGCGGTAAGCTTACCATTATTAAAGTTCGCCCTGGAGATTCTGACATTTATGTCAGAGAGCTGCATGTTCTTGAAGTTGATAGAGGAGTCGCATATGGGAATCGTATCGGCAACGGGATTGAGCATGTTGAACCGAAAGTTTCGTATGATGACATTGTCGATAGCTACCTCCGGAAGGGAACTCAGCGAAAATGAAGAGGAGTCCTTCTGTGCATTCTCCTTGTCTATCTTGAAGATTCTTGAGATATTGGTCTTTCTGTCCGGGGTCTCGGTAACAAGGTTGAATAGACCGTCATCGACCAGCACACGTCTGGCCCTTAACCTATCCATGAGCAGGTCCGATAGTGAGAGTGTGACTGAAATCTTGGAGGCTGCTGCAAGTGTGTCCCCCGGGGTACCCGTTATCGAGAAATTGTGAAGTATAGCTTTGTTAAAAAAGACAATAGAAACCCTTTCGACATTGATACTTCCGTCAACCTTCTGTGATACAGAGGATATGACTTTCTGAGTTACCATTGTCTGAACCCGCGGATGCTGAAGTGCTACCAGTGCAATGAACGGTAATAGGGTTATCAGTATCAGCAGGCCTATCAATATTTTTCTGAGCGCTCTGATAGATTGATTATTGGGGCCAAATATTTATAACAAGCAAATATACTTTTTTTGTATCATATATGCAATTTATTATTTTTGCCGTACAAAAATAAGACGAAAATGGCTGAAATCATATTGGGAATTGAATCCTCCTGCGACGACACATCTGCAGCAGTGCTGGATGGAGAATTGCTCCTTTCAAATGTTATGGCCTCCCAAAAGGTTCACGAACAATACGGTGGCGTGGTGCCGGAACTTGCCTCCAGAGCTCATCAACAGAATATCCTTCCTGTAGTGCATCAAGCTGTTCATCAGGCAGGTATCACACTCGATCAGGTAGATGCAATTGCATATACCAGAGGCCCGGGGCTGCTGGGATCTTTACTTGTTGGAACCTCTTTTGCAAAGGGACTGGCACTCTCAGCTGACATACCACTGGTGGATGTCAACCACCTGCACGGCCACATTCTCTCGCACTTTATCCGTCAGAATGGTAAGGAGTATGACCCGCCCCGTTTCCCTTTTCTTGCTCTGCTGGTTTCCGGAGGCCACTCGCAGATTGTAAGGGTCGATGATTTTCTTAATTTCACAGTCATCGGAAGAACAATAGATGATGCTGTAGGCGAAGCCTTTGACAAATGCGCCAAGCTCCTTGGTCTGGGCTATCCTGGAGGACCTATAGTCGACCGCCTTGCTGCCCAAGGAGACGCTCGCAGATTTACCTTTGCAAAGCCTAACATCAGCGGTCTGGACTATTCATTCAGCGGCGTTAAGACCTCGCTTCTCTACTTTCTCAGAGACAAGATAGCTGAAGATCCCGCCTTTCCGGCAGACAATATGGCCGATATCTGTGCCTCATTCCAAAAGACGCTCATCGATGTATTGATGAAAAAGCTGATTATGGCCACCAAGCAGACAGGAATCACCAGTGTGGTGATAGGAGGTGGTGTCTCCGCAAATTCAGGACTAAGGAACAGAATACTGGAGGAGGGGGCCAAAAGGAGATGGAAGACCTATCTGCCGGAACTCAGATTCACTACAGACAATGCTGCAATGATCGCAATTGCAGGACTTTATAAATACAGAGCCGGATTCAGGTCATCTCTTTATGATGCTCCTGTCTCACGCGCATTAGATTACGCTGACATATGTTCGAATTCGAAATAGCACTCCCTGCAAAGCACTATCCCAATAGGGACCTTCTTCTGAAGGAGGCCTCATCGCGACTGCATCTGTCAAGAGAGCAGATCACATCTGTGGAGGTGGTGCGCCGTTCACTTGATGCACGCAAGAAAGAGCCCCTCTACAGATACCGTATCAAGGGAAGTGTAGCCGGGGAAGAGCCCTTCAGACGATATACCCCGTTCGAAATGAGGGATATATCCAAGGCAAAACCCATCATCGTTGTGGGGGCCGGTCCTGCCGGACTCTTTGCATCGCTTGAAATCATAAAAAGAGGATTCAAACCGATTATTCTCGAAAGGGGAAAGGATGTTCACGCCAGAAAATACGATATGGCGGCAATCTCCACCAAGGGAGTTCTTAATCCCGATTCCAACTACTGTTTCGGGGAGGGTGGAGCAGGAACTTTTTCAGATGGAAAGCTCTACACTAGATCGACAAAAAGGGGAAATATAGATGATGTTCTGGGACTCTTCGTGGATTTCGGAGCCAATCCGGAGATTTTGGTTGAGGCACATGCCCATATCGGAAGTGACAAGCTGCCTTCCATCATAGAGAATATGCGCAAGGCAATCCTCGAATGTGGCGGTGAATATCATTTCGAAGCGAGAGTAACAGATATCAGAAAGAGCGCCTCCAATGAATGGGAGGTGGAATCGCTTGCAGGGGTGTTCCATGCGCATTCGGTAATATTGGCAACAGGACATTCAGCATCAGATATATACGAAATGTTCATTCGCAAGGGGTGGCCACTTCAGGAGAAGGGGTTTGCTCTGGGTGTGAGGGCAGAGCATCCTCAGTCACTCATAGACAGGGCGCGATATCACCTCAGCGGTGCACGCCCGGAATTCCTTCCACCTGCCGAATATTCACTGGTCGAGCAAGTGGACGGCAGAGGAGTCTTCTCCTTTTGCATGTGCCCCGGAGGTATTCTCGTACCTGCCTCTACAGAACCTGATGCATTGGTACTCAATGGAATGAGCAACTCACGAAGAAACTCCAGATGGGCCAATGCCGGCATAGTGACATCTGTGGAACCTTCTGATGTGGAGGATTATTATAGAAGACGTGGGGAAAAGATTCCCATAGTGAATGCGATGCTAAAATTCAGACGTGAGATAGAAAAGAGGGCATTTGATTTTACCGGATCATTCAAAGCTCCCGCTCAAAGGATGACAGACTTCGTCAAGAGCTCTCAGCACAAGGATGTTATCTCCAATCTCCCGGGAAGTTCTTATTCAGCCGGAATCGAAGGTGCAAATCTGCACAACATACTTCCGGAGTTTGTAGCAGAGAGACTCAAAAAGGCATTTCCCCTCTTCGACAAGAAGATAAAGGGTTACTACACCGCAGATGCACTCCTGCTGGCGGTGGAGTCCAGAACATCCTCACCTGTGAGAATTCCCAGAGATCCTGATACCTATAGTCTTATGGGCATAGATGGCATCTACCCATGCGGTGAGGGCGCAGGCTACTCAGGCGGAATAGTATCTTCTGCAATAGACGGAATCAATGCTGCAGCGGCTGCCTGCATGAAGATATAGTTCTTGTTGTCGAGCGTGCTCTCCTCCGTAGACCTTCCGCTTCGCTCCATCCCTCCCACTTCGCTTCGCTTGTGGGCCCCTCCCTCTTACTGCCGAGGGTGGCAAGGGTCCCCGGAGTAGACAGCCGCACGCTACTGTAGCAGATTAATAGTTGTAGTTACTCTTTTGACAAGCCTATGTTAGGGTATTGTGTACTTTGAAGTGGTAGATGTAAGTATTGAGGGTGTGGCTGCTCTCCTCCAGAGACCTTCCGCTTCGCTTCATCCCTCCCACTTCGCTTCG
>CALZHC010000066.1 GCA_945787505.1 uncultured Alistipes sp. | reverse complement strand
AAATTTCATAACAAAACCCCGAAAGTTTTTTGTCTAACTTTCGGGGTTCATGTCAAAGCCATCTCAGACTTATTAGTCACCCTCTTTTTTATTATCTTATGTAGCGAGCAATTGCAATGCCATTAGCAAGCGCAATGTAATTAGCAACCGCAGTCTCCGCATGAACATCCGCCATCGCATGAGCATCCGCCACCACAAGATGACTTGAATTCACCGTGAAGTCCGTCACGAAGTTCTTCTTCGGTAGCTTCTCTGACAGTGAGGATCTTGCCTTCGAAATGGAGCTCCTTGCCAGCCATGGCATGGTTAAAGTCCATCATAACTGTATCATCTTTGACTTCAACAATCTTACCAGGCATTACACCTCCCTGATTGTTCATCATGGGGAGAACATTTCCCACTGTAAGGAGGCCTTCCTGGATCTTGCCGTCTACTTCGAAGATATTCTTGGGAAGTTCGATGATTGCATTGGGATCGTGAACTCCGTAACCTTCTTCAGGAGAAAGAACGAATGTAAAAGTATCTTCGGGCTCCTTGTCAAGAATATATTCCTCGAATTTAGGGAGGAGCGAACCGATTCCAAAGATGAAATCGAGAGGTCTTTCTTCTGTTGTGCTGTCGGCAACCTGTCCGTCAACTGTCAAAGTGTAAATAAGTTCTACAACTGAATTCTTAGCAATTTTCATAAAAATATTTTTATTGGTATTTATAATCCGCTTATATCCACATCATTGAATGCCAAAGTCGGTATGGATCTCCTCATAAATCCTAGAGGGTCATTACCTATGAAGCATAAATTGCGCCACAAAGATATGAAATTACCCGAAATATTCATCTCTTTTACAGGATATTGAATCTCACCTGCCTGAAAGTAGAAACCTTCGCATCCGAACGAGAAATCTCCTGTTACGGGATTAGTATTGCCTCCGTTGAAGGCAGTAATGAGGATGCCCTTGTCCATCTGCCTGATAATCTTATCTTTGCCGAAATCGCAATTGGGCTTGAGGCAGGGGTTGACAGGATTGGAAATAGTGCGTGGCATAGAGAGTTTGCCTGCGTAGTAGGTATTGAGAAGGAAAGAGTTTACCACCCCCTCGGAGATTATGTCAAACTCCCTGGTGGCTACCCCCTCACTGTCAAAACATGATGAATTGATGTTTCCCACCACATGCGGTCGGTCTGTCAAAGTCATCTGCTTGGGAAAAACCTGCTTCCCAATAGAATTTTCGAGGAATGAACTCTTAAGGACTATTGATGAACCCTGCAGAGCACTGAGTATGGCACCAATCGCCTTGCTTGAAACAGTATTTTCAAAGACTACATTGTACTTGCCTGAAGAAATTTTGCGTGCTCCGAGCATGGCAATGCTCCTTTCAAAACCGCAGGAGGTGATTCCGGAAGGTATCTCATCGATGAATGCAGCTCCGTCATTCCACCCGTTCTGAGGCTTTGAGTCCCCCTCGTCTCTGAGAGTGAATTCGTTGCTGATTGCAAAGATAGTCCTCTGCTCGAAGACCTCAAGGTTATTGGAAGAGATGGTGTACTCCCGTCGCAAAGAGTCGTCATAAGAGGAGGCGACAGTGATTATCCTGCTGTCCTTAAAGTCAATTTCGCTGCACGAATTCTTAAGCAAATCGAGCTTCTTACCGAAGGAGTATTCATCGAAACAAGGGTCATAAAGATGGAAGTCGGGCTCCACACCGTTGAAATACAAAGAGCTCTCGGGAAGCTTCCTGAAAGGGTCAGGAGCAATCAGGCGTGTCGCCTTTATACAATTGTCGATAAAGCTGCGCAGATCCTCCTTTTCCAGCCTGTTCGTGTAAAAAGCCCCGAACTTGCCCTCTGTAAAGATGGAGATATTCAGTGAAGAGGAAAAAGACTCCTTCAGATTCTCCACCTGAGCATCTGTCATCTCGATAGAGGATTCCTTTCCTTCAAAAAGCGAGATCCGGGCATCAGAAGCACCGGCCTTGAGTGCCATCTCCAAAGCCGCATTTGCAATATCCTTATTCATATATACCTCCTACATTGAGACTTTTAACCAATACTGAAGGCATTCCGCAGGATACAGGACAGCTCTGTCCCTTCCTGCATAGCCATGTTCCGTTGTCTATGACGGCATTATTACCGACTGCCAAGATATCTGCAAGGGCAGCAGGTCCGTTTCCAATGATGTTCGTATCCTTGATGGGACGGGTCAGTTTCCCGTTCTCAATGAGGAATCCGGATTTGACAAAGAATGTAAAATCACCTGCCCCGATCTGTACCTGGCCGTTGGAGAGTTCATCCACATAGATACCGTTGCTCACCGAAGAGATAATATCTTGTTGGGAAACATTGCCACTCTCCATATATGTAGCTCTCATTCTGGGGATAGGCATATCCCTGAACGACTCCCTGCGGCCATTTCCGGTAGGAGCAGTTCCGAAGTATTCTGCGCTGATTCTGTCATGTAGATATGAGTTCAGAATGCCATCCTTTACGAGATAAGTCTTTTGTCCCTCTACCCCCTCATCATCGAAATTAACAGAGCCCCTGTTGTATTTTATCGTACCGTCATCCACGATGTTTATTCCTTCTCTGCATATTCGCTTGCCTAACTTGTCGGAAAAAATGGAGGTTCCCTTTCTTATAAAGTCGGCTTCAAATGTGTGTCCGATTGCCTCGTGGAGCAGGACTCCCGAACTGCCGCTTCCCATCACCACCGCCATCTCCCCGCATGGAGGCTGCGAAGCTTCGAAGAGTCTCTTGCAGCTGTTAACAGCCTCTTCCGCAATCTCTTCTACTATGCTCTCACCCATGTCACCCTCACCGTTCCTGCCGGCTGAGAGAAATTCGTAACCCATCCTGAAGCTGCGGGACGAATAGGCAGATTCCATTCTCGACCCCCTTGCCATGACTACGCTCAGACTCAATTCGGCCATTGGACGCTCATCAGTGTAGAGATTTCCCAACGAATTGGCAAACAAGATTTTAGAGTTGGAGTCGGTTATTCTTCCCGAAACACTTACGATTGCGTCACTCCTTCTGTAGACGGCATCATTGAGAGAGTCCAGAACCTCCTTCTTTTTGAGTACAGAGATATCTTCCCATGGAGTCACTACAGGGTATCTATCCTGCCTGCAGTGCATCAGCGACAAAGGGACAGGTGCCACTCTCCTTTCAAACGAAAGGGCGATTGCAGATGCAGTTTTAGCCGCATTGAGCAGATTAGCAAGAGCTGTACTTTCCGTATATGCATAGCCGGTGTGCGTTCCACAGACAACCCTTACCCCTGCACCGAATATACTTTCGACAGAGGTGGCCTTGACCTCACCTTCCTGTAGAAGGAGCATATTGGAGGTAGTGTATTCGAAAAAAATATCGGCATAGTCTCCTCCATTGGAAAGAGCCTTCGCCAGTACCTGTGAAATACCGGCTCCGTCAGTGCCGAAAATTCTGTAGAAATGTTCAAGTCTTTCGTCCATAATCTATGGGCTCGCTTTAATGATTAAGGGTCTGCGACGGTTAGGCACAGACCCTTGCGAAAAAATGTTAAACAATCAAATTTGAAAAGCAGAGTTTCATGATTAAATTAGAGTTCAGTAGCTTTGACTTTGACAATCTTTCCCTTCTGGGCAAATGCCATCTCGGAATTGGTCCTTTTCTTCTCTTTGACCAGCTTCTGAAACGATGCATTCAGCCCGCTTATAATACTGTCTCTAAGCTCCCTTGATTCTAGTTCGCTCATAATTGATTAGTTGGTTGAACAAGGTTTTATTATGTATTTTAGTAGTAATATTCTTTCCTCCTTCACCGATGATGACAGGGCTGTAAGAGTTATCTATAATCATCCAATATTCGCAAATCGGAATATAGAGATTAAAAAGATTCTTTATACCCATATCATATCTCCTTCTGATACTCTCCTCATCGACATTGTGACCTCCTGATTCAACCCTTAACTTAACACGTTCGATGGCCAGAGAGGGCATATTAAGCCAAAAATAGAGAAGAGTCACCTTGTATCCAAGCCCCTGAGCCCTCTTTATCAGATTGGTGTAGGTTCTAGTGGCGAGGGTGGTCTCAATAGCGAAATCCTGTCCCTCTTTGAGGAGCTCATCGACCCTTGCCAGCATTATTCTGCCCGCCTGGATCGAGGCCTTTTCGGGCGCAAATGGAGAGAGCCCGCGAGCTATCTCATCTGCATTCACAAAGTTGCCGCAGTTCAGCATATTCGGGAGAATGGTGTAGGAGGCTGTGGTTTTCCCTGCACCATTGCAACCGGAAATTACGAACAAGTTAGGCATACTAAACTCTATTTTCTACAAAGGTAGTAAAAATTTTCAATTTTTCAAACAAAAAAGTGTCACAAAATCGCACCTATTTCACGCATGATGCTGCAAAAAGCGCGAAATCTCCAAGACA
>CALZHC010000065.1 GCA_945787505.1 uncultured Alistipes sp. | reverse complement strand
ACTATCTTTTCTTTTTTCTTTACCTCGTTATCTCTCTCATCATTTCAATGAACTGACCGTTTTTCTCAAACGGGATTGCAAAGATACAGACTTTTTCTTCACTTCCAAATTTTTATTGAAAAAAATCGCATTTTTTTGAGAAAATTTTTTGTGTTATTTTTTAACATATTCATATTCAGAGTGTTCTCAAATCAACTTTTTTCAGCTTATTTTACGTTAAAATGTGGACTTATTTGATTTCTTCTTTGCAATTCCTACTTTTGTAGGAAATTCAGGATTGCAGACATTCTGAAAAGAGAGAAATCAAATCATTTAAATATATACAAATATGGAATCAGTTAAAGATAAATTCCTCAGATATGTCGCTGTAGACACGATGTCTGACCCCGATTCACCCACACAGCCAAGTACGAACAAGCAGTTTGTCCTGCTTGAACTGCTCAAGAAAGAGCTCATTGAGATGGGTGTCAAAGAGGTGGATGTGGACAAATACGGATACCTCATGGCCACCATCCCTTCAAATATCGAAAAGGATGCACCGGCAATAGGCTTCATCGCTCATGTGGACTCTTCCCCGGATGCACCTGGAAACAATATCAAACCAAATATTTTCGAGAATTACCAGGGTGGAGACCTGCTCATCAACAAGGAGAAGGATATATGGCTTAAAGTTTCTGATTTCCCGGAAATTGAAAAATATATCGGCCAGACTTTGATTACTACTGACGGAACCACACTCCTTGGTGCTGATGACAAGGCCGGAATTGCAGAGATAATGACAGCTGCGCAATACATTATCAGCCATCCAGAGTTCAAGCACCCCGAAATCAAGATCGGTTTTACCCCTGATGAAGAGATTGGAAGAGGTGTGGACTGTTTCGATGTCAAGAAATTCGGTGCTACATACGCATATACAATGGACGGTGGAGCCATTGGAGAACTTGAATATGAAAACTTCAATGCAGCATCTGTAAAGGTCCACATTCAGGGCCGCAATATCCACCCGGGTTATGCCAAGAACAAGATGCTCAACGCTATCCTTATAGGTGCGGAATTCAATGATCTGCTACCCGTTGACCAGCGTCCGGAATATACTGCCGGCTACGAAGGTTTTTTCCACATCCACAAATTTTCCGGAACTGTAGAAGAGGCCGATATACAATATATAATAAGAGACCATGACTTCGGACTCTACGAAGCCAAGAAACAGCTGATAAAAGAGTGTGCCGATTTTATAAACAGAAAATACGGTGAAGGAACTGTCAGCATTGAGGTAAAGGACCAGTATTTCAACATGAAGAAAGAGGTCGAGCCCCATTATCACATTATCGAAACGGCTGTCAAAGCTATGAAAGAGGCTGACGTCACACCCGATATCCGCCCCATCAGAGGAGGTACAGATGGTGCAAGACTCTCTTTTATGGGTCTTCCATGCCCCAACATCTTCGCAGGCGGCCATAACTTCCATGGTCGATTCGAATATGTTCCTGTAGAAAGTATGGAAAAAGCTGTGAAAGTAATCCTGAATATCCTTAAAATATATGCAGAATAATCAATAGAGTCTGTAGCGGGCAGACGCTCTGACAAAGGCTTCAGTGTCGCTGCGCCATAAGGGAGAGATATCCTTGAACCTGTAGGTTTTTGAGAATATCTCTCTCACTTTTTTTGTCCCCGTCACCTTGTCAAACATATTGAGATTTGAACTTCCTGTCTGTGAAAATGGTCTGAAAGAGGGAACCATCATGGTGAGGACCTCAAGTGCATAGAACTGGATTGCTGTAAGTTCCACCTGTTCGAAATCATCTATATAGATCTGAACTCCCGCCACATCCTTTCCTTTGAAGCCGCCATAGAACGGTGAAGCATAGATCGCCCTGAAAGTTACGCCTGGCAAGCCGATAGCATTCATTTTAGCAGCAAAAGCCTCGGCATCTGTTATTTTGTCTGAAGCAATCATCTGAAAAGGGAGTGTATACCCTACACCGATATTGACTACCCCCAGTTCACCTATTATGCCGGTAGCAGGATAGAGCATTGCAGCCTCCATAGTCGGTATGTGAGGTGAAGTGGGAACCCACTTGAGTCCAGTCTTATCGTAAGTCATGTCACGCTCCCATCCCTTCATCCTTACCACGGTAAGATCACACCTGACTATGCTGTCTGCACCATTTATGTCAGGTACTGTAAGCATACCCTCTTCGTTTATAAGGGTGGCAAGCTCCCCGCAGGTAAGTCCATATACATATGGTATTTGATACTGGCCGACAAATGAGATTAGCGAATCATCCACTACCGGCCCCTCTACCTTATTTCCCCCCAAAGGATTCGGTCTGTCGAGTACAATAAACTCGATGCCTTCACATGCTGCCACTTTCATAACGTTTCCCATTGTGCTGATGTATGTGTATGAACGGCAGCCTATATCCTGGATATCATAAACAATAGCATCAAGTCCCTCAAGCGAGCCGGCCGATGGGAGACGACTCTTGCCGTATAGGGAGTAGATTCTCACACCAGTTGAAGGGTCCACCGGAGTATCCTCAATCTTGACTCCGGCATGAACCGCCCCTCTGACCCCGTGTTCAGGACCGAAAAGAGCGACAAGTTCCACCTCGGGAGCGTTGTAGAGAATATCAATAGTAGAATTCATCCATCTGTCCACACCCGTAGGATTGGTGACAAGTCCGATCTTTTTGCCCTTAAGCTGTTCAAAACCATTTTCTTCAAGTACATCGATTCCGGTCTTTACCACCCGATTCTGCCCCATAAGGGTTAACGGGTAGAGTACAATTACGAAAAGTGCGAATATGGCAATGCGTTTCATCGTTCAGATTGTTTTATTCCATACGAGCTGTCGACCTTGATTAAAGCTGTGACAGCGAGAGTTACCAGACAACACCCCATTATCCACCAGAAGAAGCCCACATATCCGAGCTGCTGCTGGATCCATCCCGCAAACATTCCAGGAATCATCATGCCCAAGGCCATAAATGCAGTACAGATAGAGTAGTGGGAGGTCTGCAGTTCTCCTTGTGAGAAATATATCATATACAGCATGAAGGAGGTAAAGCCCACCCCGTATCCGAACTGCTCGAAAAATACAGCTGCATTTATCAGCACCATATCGACAATGGCAGAGGGGTCCGGCTGTGCCATACTCATCCAGCAGAAGACTGCACAAGGGAGCGTGAGCGCCAGAGCCATCGGCCACAGACACCTCTTGAGTCCATATCTGCTGACAAACATTCCACCGAGTATTCCTCCCAATGTAAGACCGATTATGCCTATTGTCCCATACACAAGACCCACCTGAGATGTATCCATTCCCAGTCCGCCGCTCTGCGTGGCATCAAGAAGGAAGGGATTTATCATCTTGACAAGCTGGGCTTCGGGAAACCTGTACAGCAGCATGAAGAGAATCGCAACGACCACCTCTCTTTTCTTAAAGAAAGTGGCAAATGTGTTTCCGAACTCAGATATAATCTGCTTTGGACTCTTATGTCCGGCAGAGCCTGCATTCCTTTCGACAGATGGCATGGCCTTAAGGTGCCAAAGGGCAAAAAGCAGGAACAGGAGCGAAAGTCCAGCGAAAGTCAGCGACCATGCAAGAGGAATAGATCCGGTATGCTTCTCAAGATAACCGGCCCCCATAACTATGCCACCCTGTCCCAATATCGTGGCAAGGCGGTAAAACGCACTTCTGAACCCCACATAGAACGACTGATCTGAAGAGTCCAGCGCCTTCATATAGAACCCATCGGCAGCAATATCATGAGTGGCAGACAAGAAACCTATTATCCAGAATATTATGAGAGAGCTTTTGAAGGCAAGAGATCCGGGCAGGAAAAGGGCAAGTAGTCCGAATGCAATGGCAATGGAAATCTGGGTAAAGATTACCCACCAGCGCTTGGTCTTGAGAATGTCCACGAACGGACTCCAGAATGGTTTGATAACCCACGGCAAGTAGAGCCATCCCGTAAAGAAGGCTATCTCAGCATTGGAAATCCCCATGTTTTTATACATAATCACAGAAAGGGTATTGACAGCTATGTACGGTAACCCTTCAGCCAGATAGAGTGTCGATATCCAGAACAGTGCATTCATAAATCAATATAATTTCTTCAACTCTGCCCCTGAAAAATAGTGTAGCAGAATACTCTTGTAATCAAATCCTTTTTCGCCCATGACAGCAGCACCTATCTGGCACAGTCCGACACCATGTCCCCATCCGGCACCATAAAGGGTAATGCGATCCTGCTCCTCTTCTACTATAAAGGCAGAGCTGTAAAGGTGACTCATGGAGAGCGATCTTCGGATTTCAAGCTCTTTGCCTATTGTCACTTTCCCTTTCTGACCCACCACCTCAAGACGAATGATCCGGCCCGAAGAGCCACGCTCGAGCGGAACGAGCGAAACTATCCTGCCTATATCGAAGCCACTACGTTCTGCAAATATGCTTGAGAGTTCATCCCTGTCATATTCCACCCTCCATCTGAAGAAATCAGGCGTTTCGCAGTCGTAGCTGTTCATGATTCTGGAAATGAGATTTTTGTCATGTGTATTGCAATATGCATCCCTGCCGCTGTCCATTATCCATGCACGCGCTCCTTCCTCTGTAGTCAAATCCA
>CALZHC010000064.1 GCA_945787505.1 uncultured Alistipes sp. | reverse complement strand
AAGATAACCACCGAGTCATTGATTGAATAACCGATGATGGTAAGAACCGCAGCGATAAATGTCTGGTCAACATCGAGGCTGAAAGGAAGGATTCCTGAGAAGAGTGAGAAGAAACCGATAACGATGATGGCATCGTGTACAGTAGATACAGCTCCACCAAGACCCCATCTCCATCCTTTGAACCTGAGCGCGATGTAGGCAAAGATTACGAATATTGCGATGATAACTGCGATAATGGCGTCTCTCTTGATGTCGTTTGCCACTGTAGGACCGACCTTGTCGGAAGAGATGATACCGTTAGGGTTGTCTATTGTAGAAGTGAATTCTTCATATGTAAGAGGGGTTGAGAAGAAATCTTTCAAAGCGTTGTAAAGTTTTCCATCTACTATTGCATCTGATTCGGCTGAATTATCTTTGATGAGATATTTTGTGGTAATCTTCATCTGGCTTCCACCACCAAACTGTTTTACTTCTACGCTACCGTCGAATTCTGCCATAGCAGCCTCTCTAACCTGAGCATCTGTTACGTTGGTGTCAAATCTAACAACGTATGTTCTACCTCCTGTGAAGTCCACACCATAGGTAAAGCCTTTGAATGTCATTGAAGCGAGGCTTATTACGATGAGGATACCTGAGATGATATATGCGACTTTACGCTTGCTCATAAAGTCGATATGGGTGTTCTGAAGGAAGTTTTCAGAGAACTTGTTCGAGAATGAAATCTTTTTGTTTCTTGAGAGTCTTGCCTCGAAAATCAGTCTTGTGATGAAGATTGATGTAAGGAGTGAGGTGATAAGACCGATAACAAGTGTTGTAGCAAAACCCTGTACAGGACCGGAACCGAATACGAAGAGAACAATACCTGTGAGGATGGTAGTGATGTTACCGTCGATGATAGCTGAGTATGCGTTCTTGTAACCGTCGCTGATTGCAAGTCTGAGAGCCTTTCCTGCGCGGAGCTCTTCCTTGACACGTTCATAAATGATAACGTTGGCGTCCACAGCCATACCGAGTGTGAGGACCAGACCCGCGATACCGGGGAGTGTGAGGACTGCTCCGAATGAAACGAGTGCACCCAGGAGGAATACAACGTTACACAGAAGAGCAACATCGGCTGCAATACCTGCACCCTTGTAGAAGAAGAGCATGTAGAGAAGTACGAGTACGAACGCAATGACGAACGAGATCATACCTGCACGGATGGATTCGCTACCAAGTGAAGGACCTACCACCTGTTCCTGTATGATAGTAGCAGGGGCGGGCAGTTTACCTGATTTGAGAACGTTTGCAAGGTCTTCTGCTTCCTGAATGGTAAAGTGTCCGGAAATAGATGAGTGGCCTCCTGTAATTTCAGTATTTACGCGAGGGAACGAGTAAACCATTCCGTCGAGCACGATAGCTATGCATTTTCCGATATTGTCAGCGGTAAGGCGTGACCATACTCTTGCACCTTCTGCGTTCATTGCCATGTCGACCTCAGGCTGGCCTCCCATGTTACCGTATGATACCCTTGCATCGGTTACTACGCCACCGTCCAGAGGCGCCTTATTGTCACGTGTATTGGTTCTGATGGCGATGAGCTGGTAATATGAATCATTGCCATACTCCTCTGCAGGTTTTACTGACCACATGGGAACAAGGTCAACAGGAAGGACATCCCTTACCTGAGGAAGTGAAAGCCATGTGTTGATCTTGGCTGTATCCTTGTAGTGTGCGACACCCATTACAGGACCCGGCATAATCTGGCCGTTGTAGGTAGCGGGGTTAAGCACATAGAAGAGAGGGTTGTTCTTGGCGAAGGTTATTTCGTCGTTTGAAAGTGAATCCTGTGCGGCAAGCTGTTCAGCAAGTGTCTTTTCGCCTTCAGCCTTTTCTTCTCCGGCTTCTGAAGCGTCGCCGAGATACTCTCTTATGATTGCATTTGCAGACTGAAGTGAACCGAAGATTTCACTGCATTCGTAGGTAGTCCAGAATTCGAGTGAAGCGGTTCCCTGAAGGAGCTTTCTGACACGTTCGGGTTCCTTTACACCTGGAAGTTCGACGAGGATACGTCCTGAGTTGCCGATCTTCTGGATGTTGGGCGAGGTTACGCCGAAACGGTCGATACGGTTGCGCAATACGTTGAATGAGTTGGCGATAGCGCTTTCAGACTCTTTTCTAATGATTGAAATCACTTCATCATCGGAAGATTCAGCGGTAACTTTTCCGCTCAATGCCATTGAAGAGAACACATGCGAAAGTCTTTTCTCAGGAGCAACTGTTTTCCATGCCTGGGCGAAGAGAGTTATGAAATCTTCCCTGCTATCTGCTTCGTTTTTCTTTGCCAGAGCAAGTGCCTGTTCGAATTCTGCAGATGTGTTGTTGTCTGAAAGTACTCTGAGAAGGTCGCTCAGTTCCACCTGAAGCATTACGTTCATACCACCCTTAAGGTCAAGACCCAGATTGATCTCTTTCTCTTTGACCTCTTTATAGGTGTAGCCAAAGTAGACCTTTTCTGAGTTGATGGAATCGAGGTAATACCTGTTTTTCTCTTTTCTGACTGAGTCGAGATAATAAGCTTTGTCGAGGTCTGAAACCTCTGCGAAAGAGGGTTTGAGCTGTTCAGCAGCTACAGCAGCTTCTGCATATTTCACCGCTTTGTTCTCTTCAATGGAGGATACTGCAGTGAAGGAGAGCTGGTAGATGCAGGCTAACCCGATCAAAATTGCCACAAACGAGATGGCTCCTTTACTTTGCATATTGAATCAATTTTAAATAGTTGTCTCTAAAGTAAAATAGGGTGCAAAATTAAGATTTTTTCCCTTATGTAAAAATAATTATTTGATATTATCTATCTTTGTGCTGTAATCGTTAATGGTATGAAAAGAGCTCTCCTGATAGTTTCTGTACTTTTTTCTCTTCTGTCGGTCTCTGCCCCGCTTTGGGGACAGGAGATAAATGGTGATATATCTGCTGCCGATGTCGCATATTCACGATATGAGTTTGACTCTGCATTGAAGCTGTACGAAAAGTTGATTCAGGAGCAGACAGACCCTGAAGCGGTCTCATTGCTGGAGGATTGCATATTGCGCTGCCGCAATGGTATCAGTATGATGCAGGCTCCCCCAAGACCTGTCTCTCTCTCTTCCTATGAAGCAACTGAATCCGATTTCTATCAATATCTTGTCTCCGATGTGGAGGGAAGTTGGATTGATATTCCCAATCCGTTCCTAAAAGGAGAGATTACTCACAAATATTACCGAGGATGTTATTTTCCTAAGGATTCCCACCTCTTCCTCTTCAGTGCCCCCGACAGTGCCGGAAGGTGGAATATAATGTTTTCTGAGAAAAAAAACGGACTCTGGTCTGAACCGGGACTCTTTTCTGAATCAGTCGTTTCACAAGGTGATGACATATTTCCGTTTCTCTCCGAAGATGGCAATACTCTCTATTTTGCCTCCAACGGATTCCCGGGTATTGGAGGATATGACCTTTTCGTGAGCACAAGAAATCCCCAGACTGGGAAGTGGAGTCAGCCTCAGAATATGGGTTTCCCCTATTCTTCGGTCTCCGATGACATCGCTTTTGTCCCTTTGGCCGCAGAGGGGGTAGACTTGATTGCGACATCAAGGTATTGTGGAGAGGGTTTTGTATCTCTCCATGCTCTGGAGATCTTACTCAATCCAATCGGTGCTTCCATAGGCAATGGAGAATCCGTAAGAAAAATTGCCTCTTTCGAACCTTCTAATGAGGTAGGGAACAGTTTGGCAGATGTGGATTCGAAAGGAAATAAGTTCGGTTCCTATTCTGAAATGGTTATGAGACAGCGTCAAGTCAAGAAGGACTATATGAAGAAGGCAGAGAAGGCGGCCGAAGCGCTTGTTATATACGAAAAGGCTTCTGAAGAAGACAGACTCTTCCTTCAGGAGATACTTGATGAAGCACAGAATGAGGCATCCCGTTGCAGGGGTGAACTGGATTCGCTCAATCTCCTTATCAGAAATATGGAGGATGCTTTTCTGGCTGAAGGTATCATACCTCTTGTTGTAGAACAAAAGGATGAGAAGAAGGAGGCGGATCTCCAACAAAAGATACTCTCCTACCGTTTTACTTCACATCTTTGTATGGAGATGCCGTTTATCACGATGGAGACTCCGGTGAAGGAGAAGGATGAAAAGCCGGCCTTCGATTACACATTCAAAATCGGAAAGAGTGCTGTCTATGCTCCGGATCAGAAACTTCCTTCCGGTGTGGTATTCCAGATTCAGATTGCAGTGCTGTCGAAGAAGGCTCCTGTCAAGGATCTTAAAGGTCTCTCTCCTGTCTATGTCAAAAAGCTCAAGTCCGGCAAGTACCTTCACTCTGTAGGACTGTTCCGTACTCTGAATGAGGCCAGAGAGGCTCTTCCAAAGGTAAAGAAGCAGGGCTATTCTGAAGCTTTTATCATTGCATACAAGGATGGCAGATCTGTCTCCCTGAAAGAGGCTTCCGCGGCTCTCTCCTCAAAGCCGGCCGAATCTTATGCCTACAATGTGGAGATTACAGGATATGAAGGTCCTCTGCCTGAAGAGGTGATTACTCTTATTCAGAAAAACAGTACTAAGGAGATCATGTCTTTACGGAACAATGGAAGTGAGTATTTCCTTGTAGGACCGTTTTCGGACAAGAGTGCTGCGGAGAATCTTTGTGACATGCTCAGGAAAAATGGTGTAAAGGGTGTGAGTATAAAGTCTATAAAAATACAGTAGCTATGATTTATATTATATCTCTTATTCTGATCGGTATTCTTTTTATAATAGCGGAGATTGTCTTTATTCCAGGCATTTT
>CALZHC010000063.1 GCA_945787505.1 uncultured Alistipes sp. | reverse complement strand
ACATCCGGAGTAATTTTAGGTATAATCTTTGAAATAGAGGGATATATTTCACGGTTTAGACCGGAAAAAGTAATTTTTACCGGAGGAGATGCACTTTTTTTTGCAAAAAGGATGAAATCCCCGATATTTGTAGTTTACAACCTATTATTTAGAGGTTTAATAAAAATATCATTGTTTAATGAGTAGAAAGAAGTATTCAGTTGTTAGAGTATTGCTCTGTTTGGCGGCTCTTTTGTTTTCAGTAACCATATCCAGGGCCCAGAGAACAGATGCTCTCGGTACTTATACTCCATACTCTATGTTTGGTTTGGGTCAGATGGTCTTCGACGGTTCTTCATATAATATGTCAATGGGAGGAATCGGTGTCGGTATCAGAGACAACAGGTTTATCAACTATGCAAATCCTGCATCCATTACAGCAAGGGATACTCTGGCTTTCATGCTTGATTTTGGCCTTGTCCAGAAGAATATATACGGAAGGGATAAAAACGGGAACACCTCTGCGTACAATGTTTGCAATATGCAGAACTTCGCATTCACTGTCCCTATCTACAAAAAGTCAGCCTTCATTATTGGAATCCAGCCCTATTCCAATGTAGGTTACAAATTTCTCTCTACTGAGACCGACAAAGAGCTTGTTTCGGAAATAGGTGACATCAAATATCAGAAGTACGGAACAGGTAGTATCTACCAGCTATTCTTCGGAGCTGCTTTGACATTTGCTAAATATTTCACTGTAGGAGCTCAGGGACTCTATTATTTCGGATACATTGACAGGCACAGTGATATACTTTTCAATTCATCCTCTTCATATAAAACAGTCAATACAGGATGGAGTTATAAAGTTGGAGCCTTTACCGGCAAGTTTGGAATACAGTATGAACAGCCTTTTCCTTCGGTCAATTCAGAGCTTGTAATAGGTGCTACATATAAGATAGGCACACGTATGAATGGTTATCAGACAAGGTATGCCATGACAAGCATCAATTCCAATGTAGATACTGTCATGTATCAGCAGAGGGATGACCTGAAACTCAGGGTGGCTGAAGAGTTCGGTGTAGGTATTTCGTATAGAGTAAAGGATAAATGGATGGTGGGTGTGGATTATATCCAGCAGAACTGGAGAGGTTCCTCCTTTACCGGATTTGAGGATGGTGCAGGAATCGAATATGTAAATGCAAGGTATTACAAGGCAGGATTTGAGTATGTACCCAACAGATATGATATACGTCACTACATGAATCGTGTTACATACAGGGCAGGCCTCTTCTTTGAAGAGTCATATCTGAGACTTAATGGCAGCAGGGTAAACGCTGCCGGCATAACAATAGGAGCTACATTTCCCGTATTGAGGCTCTATAATGGTATTACGGTGGCTATCAATATGGGTCAGCGCGGCTCTCTTAGGAAAGAACAGGTGAGGGAGAGATATATCAACTTCATGGTGAATTTCAATCTTCACGATATCTGGTTTGTCAAATATAGGTATGATTAAAAAATTATAAATTTAAAAAAATGAAAAAGCTTATTTTTTCTTTAGTACTTCTTTTCTCTGCTTCAGTGCTTTTTGGACAGGGCAAATATGGAGCAGATAGTGCAGAGTGTGTAAAATATCTCTCTTTCTACACACAGTATATGAAACAGGGAAACATAGACGAGGCTGCTCCCAGCTGGAGAAAGGCAATCTCTCTTTGTCCTCCAACAGCGAGTCAGAACATGTTGCTCGATGGTATGAAGATCATGAGAAAGGAGATTGGCAAATACAAGAACAATCCCATTCGTAAGAAAGAACTTGTAGACTCGTTGATGATGCTCCACAACCTCAGACTTGAAAATTACCCCAAATATAGAGTTACAGCACAGACTAACCTTGCCAAGGATATGATCAACTATTCTGAGAAGGGTCAGGAGGAGAGTGTCTACAATGTTCTCGGCCAGACAATGGATATCACTAAAGAAAAGACCGATATCACAGTTGCTGTAAGATATCTCCATTATGCCATAGAGCTCTACAAGAACGGTACATTTACCGAAGAACAGGTGCTCGAATCATTCCAGAAGAGTGTCAGTGTACTCGAGTCTGTAAATGAGGCCAAACCTTCCGAAAGTGCTGCAAGTGCCATCCAGGATGTAGAGAATATGTTTGCTCAGAGCGGTGTCGCTTCTTGTGACGGTCTTGTGAACCTCTTTGAACCTCGTTATGTACAGACCCCTGACGATAAAGCTCTTCTGCAGAATATCGTTTCTCTATTTACTGCTGCAAACTGTACAGATTCAGATCTCTTCCGCAGTGCAATTGAAGGTCTTCACAAACTCGATCCCTCATACAACTCAGCATACCTTCTCTATAAACTGTATGCTTCGTCTTCATCACCTGAAGATATAGCAAAGGCTAAATCTTACATGAAGGAGGCTATAGATGATGAAAGCTCTGACGCTGCCACCGACGGTGACTACTATTTCGAATATGCCACATACTGTTTCAAGATGGGCGACAATATAGAGGCCATTGAAGCTGCAAAGAAGTCGGCAGCTATCTCCGAAGCCAATGCCGGCAAGGCATATTTCCTCATCGGCACCATCTGGGGTACAACACAGTGTAAAGGTAATGAAGTCGAGTCAAGAGCCCAGTTCTGGGTTGCTACAGACTACATGAACAAAGCCAAGAAACTTGATCCAAGTCTCGAAGCAGAGGCTAACAAGCATATTGCTAACTTTGCAAAATACTATCCTGAACAGGCTAACGCATTCATGTATGACATCGTGGATGGAGACTCATTCACCGTATCATGCAACGGTATGAGAGAAACCACTACCGTTAGAACCTCAAAATAGTACAATTGAAAAAGATCACTTATAATACGATGACGATGGTAGCAATCTTTCTGGTTGCTACCATTGTTGTATCTTGTGGCAGAAAGTTGGATCAGATTGATTCCAACCTGGTGGAGAATGCACCGACACAGGTGGTCAAAGACATGGAGGCAATCCAAACCCAGAAGGGCATGGTAAAGATGAGGATGAGGGCATCTGTAATGGAACGGTACGAGGATAATGACGGGAAGAAATCGGAGGAAATCTTCAAGAATGGATTCAATGTAATGATTTTCAACGAAGAGGGTAAGATGGAGACGCAGATTATCTCCAATGAGGCAAATCACAGTATCATAGATAAGACAGAAAAATGGTCTGCATACGGCAATGTGGTTATAAACAACTACATAAAGGGCGAGGTCATCAAGACAGACACTCTCTATTGGGACAAGGACAAGAAACTCATCTATACCCACTGTTATGTAACACTCTCGTCTCCACAGGGATTCATGCAGGGATTCGGTCTGGAGTCCGATGAAATGGCAAGGAGGGCGCAGCTTCTCAGACCTTTTGACAGTTATGGAGTGGTGGATAACGACTCGACCAGGGCCGCTTATGTCGACAGTGTCAACTTTATAGGTCCCAAGTAAACAATTTCCCCCTCACTATTATAAGAGATAGAAGAAAAATTACTATCTTCGCACTCTTATTTATAGCATTTTGAGAAACAAGTAAAAAACAACAATATGTCAGTTCTAGAGAAAATCAGAGTAAAACTCGGTATCCTTATTACCGTACTCATTGCAGTAGCGCTGTTGTCTTTCATTATTGATCCGCAAACATTGGAGACTACCATGAGATTCTTCTCATCAAAGTACGATGTGGGTAAAATCGACGGAAAGAAAGTCGGCTATGAAGATTTCCAGAAGGAAATGGAGTACTACACCAACATCTACAAACTTACCACAGGCAGTCAGTCAATAGATGAGAGAGCCAACGAAACCATCAAAGAGACAGCTTGGCAGAATCTCGTATCTGAAAGCTATATGATTCCACAGTTCAGAAAGGCAGGTATCAGGGTTTGTGAAGATGAAATAGTAGATATGAGTCAGGGTAAAGAGATATCACCAGTCCTCGCACAGGAGAGGGCATTCCTCGATGCTTCAGGAAACTATAGCAGAGAGAAACTGCTCGATTTTATTCACGCAATTCCACAGGATGCTTCAGGAAACCTCGGAATGTATTGGGAGTTCCTTCAGAGAAGCATGACCAACCAGCAATATTTCATCAAGTACTCTTCGCTTTTCAGTCAGAGTAACGTAATTACTCCCGTAGAACTGCGCCGTCAGATTGAGGAAAACAATACCACATCGGATGTCAAATTCGTTCTCTATCCTATCGGCTTCAGACCTGATACCACCATCAAGGTTTCAGACAATGAGATCAGGGACTATTATAACGCACACAAGAAAAACTATAAAAGGGGTGCTTCAAGGGATGTTGAATTCGTAGCATTTGAGGTAGAACCTTCAGAAAAGGACATTCAGCTCGCAAAAGAGCGCATTGATGGTCTGTATGAGGAGTTTACCAGAACATCCAATCTCAAGACCTTCCTTGCAAGAAACTCTGACAAACCCCTTAATCCATACTACTATAAAGAGGGTGAACTCAAGTCCTCATTCCCCCAGGTGGAAGAGTTTGCATTCGGAAAGAACCCCACTGTCCTCCCGGTATTCAGAAAGGACAACGATTTCTACGCTGCACGCGTGAGTGATGTGAAGAATCTTCCTGACTCGGTATTTGTACAGCACATTCTTCTCAGATCAGGTTCAGATAACCTTGCTGACAGCCTTGCAAATGTAATCAGAAAAGGTTCGGACTTTTCTCTGCTCGCTTCAGAATACTCGCTTGATACTAATCCCAATGTCGAAAATCCCGGTGATCTGGGATGGCTCACACAGACCTATATGGTTCCCGGAATGGAATCTGTCCTCTCATACAATCCTGGTGATGTAAAGGTTCTTAATACCAACTATGGTACTCATGTAGTCAAAGTTACCAAAAGGACCAAACCTATGAAGAAGGTACAGGTAGCACTTTTAGTCATTGAATCAGTTGCCGGAAAAGAGACATATCAGAGTTATTACGCACAGGCAAATGATCTCATTATCCGTTCTGAAGGAAATATTACCAAATTCAACGAAGTGGCCAGAGAAGGCAATCTACCCATAGTACCTGTATCCAATGTAAAGGAAGGTGCTTCTACACTCTCAAAGTACAAGAATACCAAAGAGATTTCGAGATGGATCTATGAAGCTAAGGAAGGAGATGTCTCACCTTTGTTTACAGTGGATAACGACAAATACTTCGTGGTAGCACTAAAGAAGGTTAAAGAAGAAGGATACACTCCTATACAGGAAGTATCAGCTCAGATCAAATACCTTCTTACCAATAAGAAACGTTCAGAAAAAGTATCTGCAGAAGTTGCTGAAAAGATTGCGGGACTTACCAGTATCGATGCTGTTGCTGCCGCTCTTGGACAGAGTGTTTCCACTAAGGAGGATATAGCATTCGGTACCATGTCAGGTGCAGCCAACGAACCTGCTTTCCTTGGAGCAGTTGCCGGAGCCACTCCCAATACCCTTTCAGGTCCTGTGGCAGGTAATGCCGGAATCTATGTATTCTCTGTTGTAAATAGAGAAACAGGTTCATTCTATACTGACAGTGACGCTAAGATCAGAGCAAATCAGATCCAGTCATACCAGATCAACAGCTTGCCCTCAATTCTTTCAGAAATGGCAAATATCGTTGACAACAGAGCCAGATTCTTCTAGAATTCAATAGATACTAAATAATATTAGAAAAAGGAGATGACCTAATGTCATCTCTTTTTTTTTGTAGTATATTGGCTCACCTGCAAAGTTCCGTGTTTAAGTTATCCAAAGATCTTATAGATTCTAT
>CALZHC010000062.1 GCA_945787505.1 uncultured Alistipes sp. | reverse complement strand
CCGATGAACCAAACGAACTTACACCTCTTTCATACTATGCCGGAAAGGCCCTTTCAAGAGAAAACAACAGAAACAGCAAGGAGAACATTCTTTGCGTCATTGACGAAGCGTGCTCTTCCTGTGTATCTGTAAAATATGAAATCACCTCTCTTTGTCGTGGTTGTGTAGCCAGAAACTGTTACATGAACTGTCCTAAAGAGGCTGTCTTTTTTACTGAAACGGGTCAGGCTAAGATTGACCATTCAAAGTGTATCAACTGTGGAATGTGTCAGAAAGGATGCCCTTACCACGCTATCGTATATATTCCTGTACCTTGTGAAGAGGCTTGTCCTGTAGGTGCCATCTCCAAGGATGAGTATGGAGTTGAACATATTGATGAAAGCAAGTGTATCTATTGCGGCAAGTGTATGAAAGCCTGTCCTTTTGGAGCAATCTTTGAAATATCACAGGTCTTCGATGTACTCGAATCGATTCGCAAGGGAGAAGAGGTTATCGCAATACCTGCACCTGCAGTTCTTGCACAGTTCAAGGCTCCTATCGCAAAGGTTTACGGTGCTATCAAGCAGATCGGTTTCGATTCTGTAATTGAAGTTGCTACAGGTGCGATGACCACTACCGAAACCGAGGGAGAAGAACTTCTCGAAAAGATGGCTGAAGGACAGTCATTCATGACCACATCTTGCTGTCCCTCATATATACAGCTTGTCAAGAAGCATATCCCCGAAATGGCTCCGTTCGTATCACATACCCTCTCTCCTATGGCATATACAGCCAAAGAAACAAGGGCAAAACATCCTAATGCAAAGATTGTTTTCGTAGGACCTTGTGTAGGTAAGAGAAAAGAGGCTACATATTATGATGAAGTGGACTATGTAATCACATTCGAGGAACTCAATGCTATTTTCAATGGTTTGGGTATCAATGTCGATGAAGCTGCTCCATATCAGATTTCCAGAAATTCCGTTATGGAAGCGCATGCTTTCGGCCGTTCAGGCGGTGTATCGTTGGCTGTTGTCAACTATCTCAAGGAACGTGCTCAGGGAGTGGATATTATACAGGTTGCAGACCTCAATAAGAAGAATGTTGCATTGCTTAAGGGTTATGCCAAGAAGGGCAAGGCTCCTGCCAAGTTCATTGAGGTCATGACATGTCCCAACGGATGTATTACAGGACCTGTAACATGCAATCCCGATGAAATCAAGAGTCAGGCAATCTTCAATCAGGCTCTTGCTTCATGTACAATTTCCTACAAGGATATGGATACCACTCCAAAAAGTAAATAAATATTGAAAAAGTACGAAAAGTATAAAAAATTGATAGAAATATAGGTGTAACAGCGTGTTGCACCTATATTTTTTTTGTTACCTTTGCGACAACTAAAATCATTAACCATTTAAATTATTACATGTATGAAACTTGTGTATAAATTCGCACATATTCTCATGTGTGCTGCAATGCTTTCCTTGGCAGTAGTTTCATGTAAGAAGGATAATCCGGGTCCGGGTCCAGGTCCTGATCCCAATCCTGATGATACTACCAAGAAGGATACAACCGTAGTTGAAGAACCGGTTCTTACTATTATCAGTCTTGACAATGTGACTGAAACTTCGTTTACTGTTAAATATTCTTACGAAAATCTAACAGAAGTCGCTTATGCTCTGCTTCCTCAGAACGAAACAATCGAAACCGCTATTGATGTTTTCGATAAAGGAGTAGTATCTGAAGTCACTGAAAAGAAGGGTGAAAACACTCTTGAAATCAAAGAACTTAATCCCGGTACAGCTTATTCATTCTATCTGGCAGGTAAAATCAATGATGAATATTTCTCTAAATTCTGCAAGGAAGACTTTACCACCCTTGATTATGAACCTGGTGTAACAGTACTTTCAGTTTCACAGGACGAGTTCTCGGTAAGAGTGGTTCTTCCTGAATTACAGGATTCTGAGAATGTCGTAAAGTGGGGTACTACAGATATTGCTACATATATGATGAACAAGAACGGATGGTTCCCTCTCATGGATGCTGATATTCTCAACCTTCACGATGAATACTATCATAACTATTTCAGAAATGATACTACTTTCGTTTTCAATACAGATAATTCATACCTCTACGATGAAAACGGTAATATCAAACAGGATGAAGAGGGTAATCTGATTTCATATTACAACCCCATCGTTCCCGGTCAGCCCAACGTTCTCATGTTTGGTGAATATACATGGGGTGAACACCCTTATGGTTTCGGAGAAGGTTTCTATCAGGCTCTATTCGATGAAAATGCATACTACGATGCTGCATACGAAGGACCGGTAAATGAAGAAGATTACTGGACAGGATTCTTCTTTAAAAAGGTTATCAACACCCTACCTCCTTCCGTTGCCAACGGTAAAGTTTCAGTTACCACAGAGCTTACTCCTAAAGGTGGAAAGGTTATCTTCACCCCTTCCGGTGACATTATGCAGTATGTATTTGTCGTAATGGATGAATATACTCTGGAAATGATTATGCCATTCATAAACAATGATGAGAACAATCTCCAGTGGTATCTCACATCTTACAACGCATTTATGCAGCTCGGAGTGATGTTGGTAGATGATGTAAGCGCTCCTGCTGAAATCAATCTTGAAGATATGCTGTATGATATCGACAAGAATGCTACATATCATATCTTTGCTGTTGGTATGGCTGATGAATTTGGTTATTCACAGAGCTTTACAAGAGTTGATTTCACTCTTCCCGAAGCTACCAAGTCAGCTCCTAAGGTAATTGTAACTCCTATTGACAACCCTTGGGGTGAAAATAGCCCTTACATGGTATGGTTCAATGTTAAGGCTCCTAATAAAGACCTCGAATCTGCCAAGTATGCAGCAAACGGTCCTCGTGAATTTTCACAGTATCTCAAATATTATGATTATAACCAGGTAATGGAACAGCTCGGAAACGAACTGTCAATTTCCGATGTCAATATGATTAACTCTGCAGATGGTCTTGATATGAGCTTCAACTGTCTCCCTAACACAGTCACCAGACTTGTAATAGCCGGAGCAAATGATGAAGGCACCTATGAAGATCTTACAGCAGATGACTGTCAGGCTATTTCTGAACAGACCTCTATCCGTGTTCCAGCTGCAACAAAGGTTGAATCTACTCTGTTTGATGAACTCCAAGGTGAATGGACTGCATCTGCAACTGTATCTTACAGTTATTATGACGATAATTGGCAGGTACAGGAGGGTGAAGAAGTATTTACATCTCCTGTTGTAATCGGAGATCCTACTTATCCCGAAGTACTTCCTCAGTCTGTATATGACCTCTATGCAAATTATGGTTACGACAAAGAGTCTACTGACCTGCTCTATGAAGAGTTCAAATACAACTCACAGATCTTGAGCGAAGATGTACGTTCTCAGAACAGACTCCTCTGTCTGGGATTTGACTTCTGTCTCGACTTCCAGGGCAATGTGATTTCAGCAAGATCTCCTTATGATCTCTTCCTTGCAACAGACTACAACGCATACGATATACCTTCAATGTTCTATGATTTCGGTAACAAGTGGTATCTGCAGATTGAAGCTGATGGATCTGTCAAGGCTCCTTTCTCTTCATCAAGATTCTACCCTGCAAACCAGTGGGCACTCAACCAGTCATATCCTATTTACCTTGCTGGTATAGGAAACAATGCTGATGGTGAAGCCGGTTATCTGTCAGACGATGAAGAAATTCCTGCATTCCCTGTAGAAATTTCAGCAGACAAGAACACTATTACTATCAAGGCTCTTCAGGCATACGGATATACCTTCTATCCTAACGTGGGCTATATCTCTTACGGTCAGTTCAATTACTTGTCTTACAAGGTTATTTCTGAAGTAACTCTTACCAGAAACACTTCTTATGCTCCTGCAAACGAAGCTCCTGCACAGAGAATCCTTCCTGAAGTCAAGAAGATAAGCGACTCTCCTGTAGCGCCTTCAATGACAGTCAGAGCACGTCCTTACGCTCGTACTCTCATGGTTTCAATGAAAGAAAAGGCTCAGCCTTTCGTTATCACCAACGCTAAGATAATGACCGGAGAACAGTTTAAGGAAAATGTAAGAGAGTATATAATCTCTCTTCGTACCAACTCAAAAAGGCAATAATCAGATTGTAATTTAAATAGTATTTCTTAAGGAGAGGGTGGCCAATCATCATTGGACACCCTCTTTTTGTATGTGGCTTTTCTCTGTCTTGTTCAGGTAAAATAATGTGAGTATATTTGCAGGCTATGAAAAGATATCTTCTTATCTTCATCTCAATTCTATTTTTTATGTGTGGTTCTCTTCCTGTAGATGCACAGCAGAGGAGGAAGGGACCCTATTCCCGATATGAGGATGCTATTTATACACATAAGCAGATGGAGTTGCTCTCATGGCTATCAGATGATATGTGCAGGGGTAGGGCAACCGGGAGTGTGGAATGTGAGATGGTTGCCCATTTCATTGCACGTCAGTTTGAGAGATACGGTGTTGAAAAGCTTTTTCCTGATAGCTATTTTCAGCAATTTCAGGTCGATTCTGCTACAAGGGGTAGGAATGTTGTCGGTATTGTCAAAAGTGTCGTACCTTCTGACGAATATATTGTAGTGTGTGCACATTATGACCATTTGGGTGTACTCAAGGATGTCGTTTATAATGGTGCCGATGACAATGCTTCCGGGGTTGTCGCCTTACTTAATCTTGCTGAAGTATTCTCGCTGATGAAGTTTACCAAGACCGGACCCTCTAAGAATATTATTTTCGTTGCCCTTGACGGTAAGGAGTGCAACATGGCCGGCTCTACCTATTTTGTGGAGCACCTGCCTGTCCCTGTGAAGAAGATAATATGTGCTGTCAATCTAGAGAGGCTGGGAACTGTCTTAGAACCTGTTCACGAAGGAGTTGAGGATTTTGTTATCGTATTGGGGCAGAATACCCTCAGAAAGGATGACCGTCCAAAAATTGCTTATGCCAATGTTCACTATGATCTTTGGCTGGATATTGACTATACCTTTTACGGCAGCGACTCTTTTTCCAAGTTGTATTATAAATTGTCTGATCAGATAGTATTTCATAATGCAGGGATACCTGCGCTACTTTTTACTGCCGGATTTCATAAGTATACTTATAAGCCAGAGGATGATGTTGAGATTATCTCTACGGAGGCATTGCGCAAGCGTACTCTCCTTATTTACTACTTTCTTCTGAATATTTAGTAAGGAATGATATGATAATAATAAGGCTTGTAGTATTGGTGGCGATTCTTTTCGCCTGGACAGGATGTTCAGATGGCGATTATAAGCCATGCATAGGTGATCTGGTTTTCGTCATTTCATCTGAATCTGAGTTTTCTGAAGCTATTGTCGCATCGACTGCTGCTGATGATTCACTCAAGTTTGACCATGTCGCAATTGTGGCTATTGAAGATGGCGTACCTTATGTTATAGAGGCGAGCTCAAGAGATGGTGTCGTGATGAGAACCTTGGAGGATTTTTTGAAAGATGTTCCAATCTCTGAAGGCAGGTTCGGAGTTGTTTTCAAGAGATTGGCAGATGTTTGCAGTAAAGGCCTGTGTGTGTCAGATGTGATTGAAAATGCCAAGAGACATATAGGGGAGAAGTATGATTGGTATTTTCTGCCTGATAATGGACGACAATATTGTTCTGAACTTGTTTATGATTCCTTTATTTGCAATGATGGTGAGCATCTGTTCAGTGCTGAGCCTATGAATTTCAGGAGCGAAGATGGCACGATGCCTCTTTTTTGGGTTGAACTTTTCGAAAGATTAGGTGCTTCAATTCCTGAAGGGGTGCCTGGAACCAATCCAAGTAAAATGTCCAAGGCAGAATTTCTGATAGACGTCTGCCGCTTTCCGAAAAAAATAAGAGGAAGATTTCAATTTTGAAGTCTTCCTCTTTAGTAGCGGGGGGAGGACTCGAACCTCCGGCCTCCGGGTTATGAGCCCGACGA
>CALZHC010000061.1 GCA_945787505.1 uncultured Alistipes sp. | reverse complement strand
TAATCCCTCAACCGACCTAAAATCATCTTGCGGCAGAGAGAAAAATTCTACTATTATTTATTAGATAATCTCTTCTATATCACAATAGTAGACGATCTTTCCTGAAGGCTGCCATGAAATACCTTCCACACCCTCTTTCTGGCAATAAAGCATGAATCTGTGGCAGTATCCTTCGATAAATGCGTGATCTTCGGGATTCTTGAATTTAAGCACTTCAAATGTAATCTGTCCCTCTGTTGTCTTTCTGAACTGAATATCCACTTCGTGAGTATAATATGCATTGTGGGTATCCATGAAAGTAGCAATACCAGTCTCTTCATTGTATGTAAACTCTCCTGTGAAATCCTGCACTGCAGCACCACCTGAAGGTGAATCTACGCCTGTCCAACATTCAAGGGTCATATTATTGTAGATTGAGAGATGAGTATAGGTAAACGATCCGTCATTGTTCTGGACGGTATAATCGACTCCACGGAAATCGTCCGGAGTGGCGATAGGATTGTCAGGATTGTTTTCATTATATGCATCTGCCTGATACTTTGCCCAATCTTCCTGATACATCCAGATATATACAGGATTGCCATTCTGGTCGAAGTCATAAAGGTAGCCATATTCCTGTTTGTACTTGTACATCTTGGTATCTCTAGGGAAGAATTCACAGAATGTGGCTTTGAGCTTCTTTCCTAAAAGCTGTTTGAGAGTAGGAAATTCCCTGAAAGCACCCTGTTTGATGGTGAAAGAGGCATTTTCAGCACCATAAGAGACTATAATTTCAGCTGAACGGTCCTTAGTTTCATAGTTGGGTTCGATAACGAAGGAGACTTCACCTGTAATTGCTGTTGTAAGTTTGGTTACCCAAGTGGGATTACCACTTACCTCAAGATTCTCGTCATTAGGATTTACGATGGTGTAAGTAATCTTACCGAATCCACCTTCTTCTCCAATTGAAAATTCTGTCTGGTCAAGAATAAGTTTTGTAGCTCCTTTCTTTTCCTGACACGATGACAATGCAGCTATTGCAAGGATGACCAATGCAAATTGGCCGAGCAGATGTTTAATGTTCATAAAAGTATTGATAAATTGTTTATTCTAAACTACAAAAGTAACATTATTTTTATATTAATATACAAAATCCTATTTTTGGAATCAATTAAATTATATGTTATGAATAGTCCGTTCAGATACAAGCCAAGCGAAGATATGATTAAAGAGGCAGCACAGATAATAAAAGAGATCGATTCATTCGACCCTCAGCTGCAAAGCGCCTTCGCTCAAGGAAAGATGATCGGCATTCTTATCGCCTCTGACAAAGAGGGTAAAAAGGTAATTCTGAAAGCCTTTTCAGGAAATGTTGGAGGCCTGAACCGGATTGAAGGTTTCGTACCTCCCCTTATTGACCTGCTTGACCCCGAAGGTTACTTCAAAAAGAGAGAATCAGAAATCTCTGTCATGAACAGGATGATAGAACAACTTGAGAGATCTGAAGAACTTTCCGAATCAAAACACAGGCTTGCAGAGATCATCGCGCAGAGAGAGTCTGACATCTCGCTCATGAGAGAGAAGATGAGAGAGTCCAAAATGGAGAGGGAAAGAATAAGGGCCTCTCTCTCTCAAAAGGGTTCTTCCGGAGAGTACGACAGAGAAAAAGCAGATGATATTCTGAAATCTCTCGAACAAGAGAGCCGCTTCGAAAAGGGAGAATTTACAAGAATGAAAAGGGCATACAGAGAACAGGAAGAAGATTTAACCGCCTTTATTTCAGAAATAGAAGGAGAAATCCTCAAAGCCAGAAAAGAGCGGAGCCGGGCATCCGAGGAACTTCAGAGATGGATTTCAGAGAGCTGCTCTGTCCATAACTTTGACAATGAGACTCTTTCCATAATGGAAATCTTCAGAGTCCAAGGTTTAATACCACCTGGAGGAACAGGAGAGTGTGCAGCTCCAAAACTTTTGGAATATGCTGTCCTAAACGGGCTGCATCCATTGGAAATAGGGGAATTCTGGTATGGACAATCACCATCTACTGCCGTCAGAAACCATGGGCACTTTTACCCCTCATGTACGAGCAAATGTGGACCCCTTCTGAAATTCATGATGCGCGGTCTGTCTGTCCAAGAGCCACCAATCAACATACCCGAACCAATGATTATTTACTTGGATATAGATATTGTAGTCGTAGTCAAACCATCAGGCATTCCGTCTGTCAAAGGGACCGACGGCAGAATTTCTCTTGAAGAGTGGCTAAGAATAAATACGAAAGGGGAAATATTTCCTGTTCATCGTCTCGACATGGATACATCAGGAATAATGGTCTATGCCCGTAACCCTGAATCCGAAGTATTCCTCAAAAGGGAGTTTGAGGAACATACAGTAATAAAAGAATATAGAGCCAGACTGTTGTCCCAAAACAGAATTCCGAAAAAAGGGATAGTGGAACTTCCCCTCTCTCCGGATTATGACGAACGTCCGCGACAGATGGTCGACAGCAATAACGGCAAGGGTGCTGTAACCCGATACACGGTAACAGGTATCGACAAGGATGGTCTCATAGAGGTAAGCTTTTTTCCTCATACAGGCAGAACACATCAGCTCAGAGTCCATGCTGCACACAGATCAGGCTTGGGCTGCCCCATTGCGGGAGATCTGCTCTACGGCGCAGGGGCCTTCGGAGAGCGGCTCTGCCTGCACGCCTACGCTATTGCATTCATCCATCCCCGCAGCGCAGAGCCACTCTCATTTGCCACTACAAAATACTCTTTCTAAATTCAGCAAAAGAGGGAGCCTTGAGGTCTTTTTCAGAGAAGATAAGTTCACATCCGGGATTGCTCCACTCGATTGCAAGTTCAGGGTCATTCCATCTGATTCCACCTTCTGAGGCAGGTTCATAAAAATCAGTACATTTATATTGGAATACGGTATTGTCTTCCAATGTGAGGAAACCGTGCGCAAATCCAGCAGGGATGAGGAACATATTTTTGTTCTGGCTGGTAAGTATGACCGAATGGTATTTTCCGAAGGTGGGTGAACCGGGACGCAGATCCAGCGCAATATCCTGCACTGCACCACTTACCACCCTGACCAGCTTACACTGGGCATGCGGTTCTTTCTGAAAATGGAGTCCTCTTATAACTCCTTTGCACGAGAGCGACTCATTGTCTTGAACAAAATGGATATCCTGGCCTGTAATTGCCTTGTACTCTCTTTCCGAGAATGACTCGAAAAAATAGCCTCTCGAATCAGAAAAAATTCTTGGCTCGAGAAGAAACAGACCTTCTATTGGTGTCTCGATTAGTTTCATATTCTTTTTGTCGCAAAAATAAGCAATAATAGTTATATTTGCCGCTGCGAAAGTATTATTTGATGCATATCTTCAGCTATTCAAGTGAAAAGCCGTTCATTCTCGGTGACTTTTTTAAAAAATTCCCTGACGAAGATTTCCTAGTGGAAGCAGACAGGGAAAATATGTGGGTATTCTATAGGAATGATGAATCCACCACCCCATTTATCATCTTATATTACCCTGATAAAAGAGAGTATCTGCTCTTTATGGAGAGACTTGCATGTTTCGAAGACTACCTCTTCCTGCCGCATCTGTGCGATGCCTTGGCAGATTATTTCGAACTGCCTGTTGAAGAGAGAGAGATTCCCGATGCTTCCAACATCTTTGATGAAGAGTGGGCCCAAGATGAGATCGGACAGGAGATTGCATACCTTAAGGCTCTGCTCTCACAAGGCTTCCGCTACAAGTTTAACTTCGGAGCTGAAGAGGATTTTTATGTCGATCTGGATACTCTCAGACAGTTCGGAGTAGGACTTACCTCCTCTACCCCAAGAATTTACGGATATATCCAATACGCACTGCGACACGGATTTCTGAAAACAACATCCGAAGACCAGGAGCAAATTCCGGATATCGAAGTGGATGTTCCACAGCACACATCGATAGCGAAGGTGGAATCGAGGATGACAGACGGCAGTGTCACATTTGAAAGCTACGGAGCAGAGGATGTGATGATGCTGCTGAGCATCGCCCAACAGGTCGAGGAGGAAAAAAAAGATGTTGAAGGTGTGGTCCTCAACGACATAGGCACGCTATACCAAGAGGGGATTGGAGTACCGAAGAATGCTGCAAAGGCAGCCAGATGGTACAAGAGGGCCATTGAGGCAGGTGACCATCTCTATGCTCCAAGCAATCTTGGAGATACATATAGAAAGGGTGGCAAAGGACTTAGGGTCTCATTGAAAAAGGCATTTGAAGCCTACCTGGAAGGGGATGATCCATACTCGCACTACAGGATAGGGCAGGCATTTGAAGAGGGATGGCTTGGAGTGGTGGATATGGTTTCAGCCTACCAATGGTACGAGCGTGCAGCTCAGGAGGGACACTATCTTGCCATTCGCCGCCTCGACACATCCGATATTATCAAGAGTTGATTTAGCCACAGATATATAGTTGTTGTTTGGTATTAGTACGACTTTGATTATCTTTGCATGATTCTTAAGATTATTTACTATGGCACAGAAACCTTCCATTCCTAAAGGTACAAGGGATTTCGGTCCTATCGAAATGGGACGCAGAAACTATATATTTGATACAATAAAGAGCATTTTCCGCAAATACGGATATTCTCCCATTGAAACTCCTTCAATGGAGAACCTCTCCACCCTTTTAGGCAAGTACGGAGATGAGGGGGACAAACTCCTTTTCAAGATTCTCAACTCAGGAGAGGCCTTCTCTTCGATTGAAATTGCTCCGGGAGAAGGGGCAACAGCCAGCAACGCCATTTCACTGAAAGTGTGTGAAAAGGGGCTCAGATATGATCTTACAGTCCCTTTTGCAAGATATGTGGTCCAGCACAGGGCGGATATTGCATTCCCATTCAAAAGATATCAGATACAGCCTGTATGGCGTGCCGACCGTCCCCAGAAAGGAAGGTACAGAGAGTTTTACCAGTGCGATGTTGATGTAATCGGCAGCAAGTCGCTCCTCAATGAGCTTGAACTGCTCCAGATAGTGAATGATGTCTTCACAGCACTTGGCATCCGTGTTCAGGTAAAGATAAACAACAGGAAGATACTGTCGGGTCTTGCTGAAGTTTCAGGAGAAGCCGAACGCCTTACAGACATTACGGTAGCTATAGACAAGATTGACAAGATCGGTCTTGATGCCGTCAAACAGGAGCTGGAATCCAAAGGTCTGAGCCGCCAGAGCATTGAGTGTATCGAACCCGTGCTCACACTCAATGGAACCAACAGTGAAAAGATTGCTAAGATGAGGGATATTCTCTCCACATCTGAGACAGGTATGAAGGGGCTGGACGAAATCGAAGAGCTCTGCCGTCTTGCCAAAGCAGCCAAGGTCGACTCTTCATTGGAAATAGATCTGTCCCTGGCACGCGGACTGAACTACTACACCGGTGCTATTTTCGAAGTAAAAGCGCTTGACCATCAGATTGGAAGCATTTGCGGAGGCGGACGCTACGATGACCTTACCGGAATTTTCGGTCTCCCGGATACATCCGGAGTAGGAATTTCATTCGGAGCAGACAGAATTTACGATGTTCTGGTTGCATTGGAAAAATTTCCGACTGAATCAGAGACAGCTGTCGAATACCTCTTTGCCAATATGGGTGGAGATGGAGAACTTGAATATATACTTCCCATTGCTGATGAACTCCGTAAAAGAGGCCATTCAGTACAGATTTTCCCTGAAAAGTCAAAACTCAAAAAGCAATTTGAATATGCTGACAAGGTGGGCGTTCGTAAAGTAGTGATTGCCGGTGAAGATGAAATAGCTGCAAACGAAGTTACTATAAAGGACCTTGAGAAGTCAGAACAGACTCGCATCAGGCTCTCAGAGCTGTTTGGATAGAATAGACACTGTTTTTTTGAAAAATATATGCTGAAAAATTTGCTTTATAAAAAATAAGTACTATCTTTGCATTCCCATTTGAGATTTTTACACTGAAAAGTGAGACATATATCGCGGGGTAGAGCAGTTGGTAGCTCGTCGGGCTCATAACCCGGAGGCCGGAGGTTCGAGTCCTCCCCCCGCTACTAAA
>CALZHC010000060.1 GCA_945787505.1 uncultured Alistipes sp. | reverse complement strand
TCGTCCATCTTCTATCTTTTTATAAAGATTCATCACTATATTGACATTTTCATCCCAATCATACTCCATTTCAACCACTCTCCTACCCTCACCGGCAAAACGTTTTCGCAAAGAGGGATCAGAGTAGAGCCTTTTCAATGCATCTGCAGCAGCCCTTGTGTCACCAACAGGTACAATTATCCCTGTCAAACCATCCCTGATTACCTCACAGAAGCCGTCCGTCTCTGTAGCTACAACAGGTACACCGCAAGACATGGCCTCGACCGCAGCCACTCCAAAACTCTCCTGACGTGACATGAACAATGCAACGTCGAACGATCGGAAAAGTTTAGGAAGTTCACTATTTGGAATATATCCTGTGAATCTGATTTTATCGGAGAGCCCCAGAGATGAAACCTTTTCCTTCAGCCTCTGTTCTTCGGGCCCCTTCCCAGTTATGGTAAGCCTTGCGTCAACCTGAGGATTCTCACTCTGAAAAAGGAGAAAGGCATCGATCACATCATCAGCCCCGTAAACAGGAGCCAAAGATTTAACAAAGCCTATACTAAAATAATTATTATCTATGATATTTACAGATGGTGAAAAGAGTTTGGTATCGACGCCGAATGGGGTGATAATTGCCTCTTTGGAAGTAAATCTCTTCATATAGTCAGCCATGGAATGACTGGTCGAGAGGAGATAATCGGCACTGCGGAGAGTATACTTTATCGAATAGAGATTTGCTTTTGAAAGATTTGGAAAACGGTAGATATCACTACCCCATACAGAGAGTACAAATGGTCTGAAGTGTGTAAGCGCAGCGACAAGACCGTAGCTTGAAGCATAGTGGGCATGCAATATATCAATCTTATAATTTCTGATTGTTTTTCTAAGGTGTGAAGAACACTTGAAATGCGATATGAACTTATCTGCAGGTCTTCCTTTTTCCTTCTGATATTTGAACAAGTCAAAGAAAACCACCTCTATCCCCAAGGATGCGAAGTAGTCGTCAGAAGGCTTGTGAAGGGTGTACAGAATCACCTCCACTCCCCTATCGGAAATGGCGCGGGCCCATCTTTTGGTATGGATGCTCCTGGCATCTGAAACAAGCAGAAGACGCATCTAAAACAGTGTTTCCGGATTATACTTGTCAATGCCCAAATGGCGATATGCCAACTCAGTGGCTTCTCTTCCTCTTGGAGTCCTATGGATAAATCCTTCTTTTATAAGGAAAGGTTCATATACTTCTTCCAAAGTTCCGACATCCTCCCCTACCGCCGTGGCTATTGTGCCTACTCCGACAGGACCTCCTTTGAACTTATGGATTATAGTACTGAGAATCTTGTTGTCTATCACATCCAGCCCTCTCTTGTCTATATTCAAGGAGTCGAGTGCATACTTGGCAATGGCTGTATCAATGTATCCAGATCCCATCACCTGTGCAAAATCTCGCACTCTTCTCAGCAGAGCATTGGCGATTCGAGGAGTCCCCCTGCTTCTCAATGCAATCTCACAAGCTGCCTCTTCATCTATTCCAATATTAAGAATCGAGGCACTTCGTCTAACTATCTTGAGGAGTACAGATGCATCGTAATACTCCAAGTGGGAATTAATCCCGAACCTTGCCCTCAAAGGAGCCGTAATCATACCGCTTCTGGTGGTCGCTCCGATGAGTGTAAAATGGTTTAACGAGAGCTGGACAGAACGAGCTCCAGGTCCCTTGTCAATCATTATATCTATCGTGAAGTCCTCCATTGCAGAATACAGGTACTCTTCGACCACATGAGAGAGTCTGTGAATCTCGTCTATGAAGAGAATATCCCCCTCTTCGAGACTGGTCAACAGTCCTGCCAAATCTCCAGGCTTGTCAAGCACCGGACCGGATGTAATCTTCATGTTTACCCCCATTTCATGGGCTACTATATGCGCAAGGGTAGTTTTGCCAAGACCCGGAGGACCATAGAGAAGAACATGGTCAAGAGCCTCTCCGCGAAGAAGGGCTGCCTTGACAAAGATCTTCAAATTCTCGAGTATCTTCTCCTGACCGCAAAACTGGTCAAATTCCTGCGGACGTATCTTGGCATCCAGATCAGTGTCTCTTTCTTTACTCAAATCCATTTTACTAACAAATCAAAATACAAAAATATTTAAATTTAATCTTAATTAAAATTGTTGTGTGGTATATATAGTTGTTAATAATGTTGAAAACTTTAAAAATAATCCAATATCTATTTCAAAACAGGATATTTAGATTTAATTTTGCATTGTTAATTACTGATGAAAAGTTGTCAGTAACGTTTTGATAACAGTTTAATAACTTGTAAAAACTTGTTTTTGTTCTTTGGAAAATATTATCCTATATACAAGATTATCAAACTGCAAAAAGAAGTTTTTTACAAGAAATAAACACTTTATTAAAAAGTTATGAACAAAAATAGGACGTCATTGTTGAAAACTCAATATATTGGCAGAATAAGGGATTGGATTAATAAGGCAAAAGAGGGAGAATCACTGATACTCAAGGGATTATTTGGATCATCCAAGGCTTATGCTATGGCGGCATCTATACATGAGGGCCTTCACCTTGCAATCTTTCCTACGAAGGATGAGGCAATAGGTTTCACCAACGATTTGTATAATCTCATAGGTGAGGAGAAGGTGTGGTACTTGCCAGGTTTGAATGAAAAGAGAAAAGGGGGAACTGACAAAGAACTCTCGGCAAAGGTGCAGAGGACATCTGCTATTGGTCTGCTCTCCGGTTACTCCAAGGGGGAGATAAAAGATGGTGTTTCAGTTATTGTTACCTATGAGGATTCAATAGCTGAAGATGTACCTTCTGTTGTCGATATCGACAACTCTATTCTCAAGATAAAGGTAGGCGATACCGTTCCGTTCGACAAGGTTCCTGATATCCTTTATGAGTCGGGTTTTGTCCGCCGTGAGTTTGTCTCCATACCCGGGGAGTTCGCTGTCAGGGGGGGGATAATAGATCTGTTTTCTTTCGATACAGACAAGCCTTATCGAATAGATTTCTTCGGAGATGAAATAGAGAGCATAAAGATTTTCGAACCGAATACACAAAGGACCATATCCAATACTGACAATGTTACTGTCTATCCGGATATGACAGGAACTTCACAGAACAAGAAAATCGAGATGGTCCCTTTCTTCAACCTTGTGCCGTCTGATACTGTCGTCTGGGTCTCTGAACTCAAGAATCTCAGTGGAACTGAAAAGTATCGTAGAGTCTTTCTTTCCTCTCTCAATCTTAAAATTGAAGGAGACTGCGAAGAGGTGACATTTAACATATCACCTCAGCCTGTATTCAATAAGAATTATGAATTATTGTGTGATGATATCATTCGAAAAAGGGAGGAAGGATATACTGTAACAATAATGAGTGATAATGAGTCTCAGATAAAGAGACTGACCAATATTTTATCCTCAAACAACATTGTCGTAGATTTCTGCGACTACTCCATCCAATCTGGATTCATAGACAACGATACAGGTAAATGTCTCTATACCGACCATCAGATTTTTGACCGGTACAGAAGGATGAGACTCTCAAGAAGTGTTGCCGTGAGTGAGCGTCTTACCATAAATGACCTCAATTCGTTTAGGGAGGGAGATTATATAGTCCACATAGATCATGGTATAGGAAGATTCGGCGGACTGGTCAAGAACAAGATAAACGGGAAGGTTTATGAGGCAATCAAGATAATTTATAAAGATGGGGATGTTCTCTTTGTTTCAGTTCATGGGTTGCATAGAATATCCAAGTATCGCTCAGGGGATGTCTCTACACCTCCGAAGATTAACAAACTTGGTTCGTCCAATTGGGAAAAGCTCAAGAACAAGACAAAATCCAAAGTCAAGGATATTGCCGGCGAACTGGTAAAACTCTACTCTCAAAGGAGAGTTTCAAAGGGTTTTGCCTTCTCTGCCGACACATATCTGCAACAGGAACTGGAGTCCTCTTTCAAGTATGAGGAGACACCTGATCAGATAAAGGCAGTAGAGGCGGTAAAGGCAGATATGGAAAAAGATTATCCTATGGACCGTCTTGTCTGTGGAGATGTAGGTTTCGGTAAAACAGAGGTTGCAATCAGGGCTGCTTTCAAGGCCGTGGCAGACAGTAAGCAGGTGGCAGTTCTTGTGCCCACAACCATTCTTGCCCTTCAGCACTTCAAGACTTTCTCCCGTCGTCTAAGAAATTTTCCTTGCAACATCGAATTTATAAGCAGGCTCAAGAGTACGAAACAGATTAACGATATAACCAAAAGATTAGCGGATGGAAAGATTGATATTCTCATTGGTACTCACAGATTACTGAATAAAAGTGTTGTATTCAAGGATCTGGGACTTCTTATCATAGATGAGGAACAGAAGTTTGGTGTGGCTGCCAAGGAGTCTCTCAGAAAACTCAAGCTTAATGTCGATACCCTGACGCTTACTGCCACTCCAATTCCGAGGACTCTTCAGTTCTCTCTTTTGGGTGCAAGGGATCTTTCTATTATAGGAACTCCTCCACCAAACAGGATTCCCATACAGACCGAGATAATAGAGTTTGATGAAGAGATTATCAGGGATATCATCAATGAGGAGATGGACAGAGGCGGTCAGATATTCTTTGTCCATAACAGGGTACATGATATATATGAGGTGGAGGCCATTATAAAGAGGATAGTTCCCAAGGCCAGAACATGTGTGGCTCACGGACAGATGGAACCCAAGGTTCTTGAAAATATCATCATCGACTATATGGAGGGTGACTATGATATACTTATAGCTACTACTATCATAGAGAACGGTATAGATATACCGAATACCAATACAATTATAATAAACCAGGCCCAGAACTTTGGTCTTAGTGATCTTCATCAGTTAAGGGGCAGGGTGGGGCGCTCCGACAGAAAGGCCTTCTGTTATCTGATAGTGCCTCCTATGATTTCATTGACGGATGATGCCAGAAGAAGGCTCAATGCAATCGAGGCGTTCTCCGATCTTGGAAGCGGATTCAATATTGCAATGCAGGATCTCGATATCCGCGGAATGGGTAATATGCTCGGAGCAGAGCAGAGTGGTTATATTGCAGAGATGGGAATTGATACGTATCAGAAGATTCTTGCCGAGGCATTCGAGGAGATTAAAGGGGAACTCCCGGAGGACTTCATTCCTGCCAACGGCAGGCGCAGGGGCAGAGACGAGTATGTCTCTGACTGTGTCATAGATACCGACATGGAACTTCTCATTCCGGATTCATACATTAATATAACAGCAGAGAAGATCAGGCTTTATAAAGAACTTGACTCAATTGTTGATGAAGAGTCTATCAAGAGGTTCATAGAGGAGCTTGAAGACCGCTTCGGTCCGGTTCCGGAGCAGGTAAATGAACTTATATATGTAGTAAGGCTCAGAATAGCTGCAAAAGAGAGGGGATTTGACAAGATTGTCCTGAAAAATGAAAAAATGGTACTCTATTTCGTTGCAAATGCTCTCTCACCGTTCTATAAGAGCAAGAGGTTTGAACAGATTATACAGAATGTGCAGAGTAAGGATCCTGACAGGTACACTCTGAAAGATCAGAACAATAGACTTTATATAGTGGTGAAGAATGTCAGGACTATAAAAGGGGCTTATAATCTTATTTCAAAATTGTAATGTATGGGGCAGATAATAGTGGTCGATATAGGCAATACATTCGGTAAGATTGCCGTCGCTTTTGATGATGGAACTGTAGAATCCGTAAGCAGGGTATCACATTCACAGATGGAGTCGAGTCTGTTGGAAACCATCTTAAGGCACTCTAATGCCAATGGTGTGATCATCTCGTGTGTGGGGATGGAGCTCTCATCCATCGAAAGGATGCTGCAGGGCAGGGGAGTCAGGTATATAATATTGTCTCATAAAACAAAACTCCCTATATCAATAGGGTACAACACTCCTGCCACCCTTGGGGCGGACAGGATTGCTACAGCCACCGGTGCCTTTTCCCTCTTTCCTGGAGAGTCCCTGATGGTGGTAGATTTCGGAACAGCCATAACAATAGATTTCATCACCGCCCAGGGAGAGTTTTCAGGTGGTAACATCTCTTTGGGAATGAGAAGCAGATTTGAGTCACTGCACGCTATGACACACAATCTTCCTATGATTGAACCGCCGTATTTGGAAGCCTCTATAGGAAAGAATACAAGAGAAGCAATTACATCCGGAGTAATTTTAGGTATAATCTTTGAAATAGAGGGATATATTTCACGGT
>CALZHC010000059.1 GCA_945787505.1 uncultured Alistipes sp. | reverse complement strand
ACGGCAGTCAGAGGATAGTTTACGACTGCCCTGAGGACGGATACACCATATTCGCGTACCGACTGCACACCACTGACGACTTTTATCAGGAAATCTGCCGATACGGCAATTATATGGAGGTTCTCTATCCTAAAGATGTCCGTGAGGAGATGATGAAAATCATCAAGGGGATGGGCGACGAGTACGCTGGGATCTCGAGGAAGAACTGCAAGAAAAAAGTCCCGAGCGTGAAGGAGTTGAAAGCACTGATGAAAGGAGTTGAAGAACAGAAATAGCAGCAATAATATTCCTCACTGCCATATTTTGTCAGTATAAATACTTATCTTCGCACCGTGCAACAATAAAGACGACTCAATTATGGCAAAGAACTTTTTCAAAAGGTACATATGGCTGGTGGACTTGCTGAGCCGCAGGAACTACATCTCGCTCCAGGAGATCAGCGACGAGTGGAGGAAGAGCCCGCTGAACGACACCCACGCTCCCCTCTCAGAGAGAACCTTCTTCAACCACAGGGATGCAATTTTCGACATCTTCGGCATAGAGATCAAGAACGACAGGTCGCTGGGGTTCTACATCGCCAGCTCCGACATGGACGGTGACTCTACAGGAGAGTGGATGCTTCACACCTTGTGTCTTAACAATGTCCTGCAGGAGAATGCCGATATGAAGAACCGCATCCTTGTCGAGAAAGCTCCGTCGAGCGAAAAGTACCTCACTGAGGTCATCAGTGCGATGCGTGCGGGGAAGGTAATCAGCCTGACCTACCAGAGTTTCTACCATCAGGAACCGAGTACCTTCAATGTATGGCCGTATTGCGTCAAATACTTCAGGCAGAGGTGGTATATGCTTGGAGACAGCGATCTCGGCCTGAGGATATACTCTCTGGACCGTTTCGTGGATATGGAGGAACTGGACCAGACTTTCGAGATTCCCGAGAAGTTCGATGCAGAGGAGTTTTTCAACAAATATTTCGGAGTATGTCTTGAGGATAGCCCGGTAGTTGACATCGTCCTCAGGGTGGATGACTCCCAGGCCAAATATTTCCGGTCGCTTCCTAAACATTCAAGCCAGAAGGAAACCTATCCTATAGACGGATGGCCGGTGTTTACATATAGACTGGTGCCTACATACGACTTCAAGCAGGAGATACTTTCTTACGGGGCTGACGTGGAAGTGCTGGCACCGGAAAGCCTGCGCAAGGAAATGGCCGACATCGCCGCTGCCATGAACAAGTTATACAGAAAGAAATGAGAGATTTTGCAGCAATAGATTTCGAGACGGCGAACGAACAGCCGTCCAGCGTTTGCTCCGTAGGAGTTGTGATAGTGCGCGACGGGGAGATTGTTGACTCATTTTACAGCCTTATCCATCCAGCACCGGATTATTACAAATGGTTCTGCCATCAGGTACATGGTCTGGGTCCGGAGGACACCGATAATGCTCCTGTGTTCCCCTATGTGTGGGAGAAGATTGAACCGCTCATTGAGGGCCTTCCCTTGGTGGCACACAATTCCTGCTTTGACGAAGGTTGCCTGAAGGCGGTGTTCAAGGTATATCAGATGGACTACCCCGACTATGAGTTCTACGACACTCTTGCGGCATCACGACGCCACTTCGGCTGCCGACTTCCCAACCATCAGCTCCATACAGTCGCTGCAGCATGCGGATATGATCTCGTGAACCATCATCACGCCCTTGCGGATGCCGAGGCCTGCGCTGCGATAGCCTTGAAGTTGCTGTAGCCGCTCCGAATAAGCCATAAAGACGGGTCGTTTACTTGCTTTGCCGAGCAGCAATGAGAAAAAGCCCGCAAGGGCTTAACTACCTATGCGGTCCTGCAGCAATGCATGGCCGTATCTTTCCTTCTTCAGAATAAAATAGAGTTCTCCTTCCCGGATTGGAGTGATTTTGTTAAATTTGCAAAAATTTCGTTGCTTATGACATCGGCTTCTAAAATATACCCTGCACTCACACTTGAGGTTATGGTCTCCAGAGAAGAAGGCCAATACTATGATGTGAAATCTGCTCAAAAGAAACCTTCTGAGCTGGCGGACATTGTCAGTGCATACGCAAATGCGGAAGGCGGAACCGTAGTCATAGGCCTCAGCGACAAGACACGCAGAGTGGAGGGTGTGAATGCTCAGGGCGAAGAGAAAATCAATAACTTTCTCAATATTCCGAAGGATTGCTGCATTCCGATGCCGGAATACCGACACGAGATGGTTGATGTTACAAACGATGCCGGGAAGCCGGACCGACTGATTCTGCTGCACATCAAGCCATCCATCGACAGAGTCATCAGCACTTCCAAAGACGAGGTATTTCTACAGATTGGTGACAAAAGCCGTAAACTTACTGTCGAGGAAATCCGGCAGCTGGAATACGAGAAGGGTGTCGCCCATTATGAAGAAGAAGTATGTCAGTACGCGACAATGGATGATCTTGATTCGGAGTTACTCGACTCATACAGGCAGAAGATTGGAGCAGTGCATCAGAGCAATGAGCAGGTACTCCGTGCCCGCCAGTTCATTGTAAAGCGTCACGATGAAGATATGCTTACCAATGCCGCAGTGCTGCTGTTCGGCAAGAACGTCCGTGGATTCTTTCCCCACTGTCGCATCCGTTACATAAAGGTCAACGGAACGGCAATGCGCACGGGAGCAGATTTCAATGTAGTCAAAGACAGAAGTTTTGACCTTCCGTTGCTGCGTCTTATTCCGGAGACCAAAAGGTTCATATCCGACCAATTGGAAGAGAAGACTACCCTTGAAGCGGACGGTAGGTTCCACACCTATCCGGAATATCCTGAATTTGCCTGGGTCGAGAGTATCACGAATGCAGTCTGCCACAGACAATGGGGGCTTCGGGGCGATTATATACTCGTTGCCAAATATGACGACCGTCTGGAAATCAAAAGCCCAGGTCGCCTGCCGAATATCGTAACGGTGGACAATATATTCACGACACGTTTCGCCCGTAATCCTATAATTTCCCGAGTCCTGACAGAGATGGAGCTCGTGAGAGAACTCAACGAGGGCGTACCACGCATATTCTCCGAAATGAAGGAAGCAGGTCTTCCGGAACCGGAGATTGTTGAGACTGCTGCCAATGTCACTGTGGTACTGAGCAATGGAAAAACAGTTGAGGACAATACACAGACTACGGAGAAAACTACACTGACAACCACACAGAATACTACACTGACAACTACACAGAGGATATTGGAATTAATTGAAAAAGACCCTGAAATAACAATTGAAGCAATAGCGGCTCATATTGGAATCACAAGAGATGGTGTCAACTATCAAATTAGGAAGTTGAAGAATCTCGGTCAGATAGAACGCATAGGTGGAGATTTCGGAGGGCATTGGAAGATTATCAGGAAATAGAATCCCCCTTTGTCAAAAGGTTATGGTGTGTTCCTGTTTTCAAGCTGTAGCACACCATAAATTTTGTTCCCCGACCCACCATTAACAGGTAAAAATTTATGTCCACAATAAGTTTCGGGGACAAACGGGGGACAAAATTGAAACAACCCTTTTATTATATCGTTGATTTACAATAAGATATGAATTTGTATTATTTCTCGATGCAGGAAATAAGCTATTGCTTGAGGGAAGTAAGCTTTTACGTAAGGGAAGAAAGCGTTTGCTTGAAGCAATTATGCTATTGCTTGAGGGAAGAAAGCGTTTGCGTGGGGAGTAGTAAGCGTTTGCTTGAGGCAAGTAAGCTATCGGCAGGCGGCAGGCATGTGTTACCTTATCGTTGACTTGGTCGAGAGCAGAAAAACCACCTGATTCTGCTCTGATTTCCGGATTCGAGCATCTTTTGGGCATTATTATGGAGAAACTCTGTTTTTATTGGCATTTCTCCATATTATCACCGGAATTATGCTTTTTCAGTTGGATTCAAGCAGAATTTCGCATGAAATATGCTCTTCCAACACGCCTTAGGTGAGAGTCCTTATATTATCGCCGCAAAATCCCGCTATCCCGAGACTGGAACTTGACTTAATGCAACAATCTTCCTTTCTACCCAATAAATAAGGTGCCTTCCTGATGTTCTACCGCGGCAGGGGTTCGTACAAAAGGGCTCCAAATTGCGCTTTACGCAACACAAAGCCCTATAACGTTAACATCCTGCTTTTACTCTCAACTCTACTTTGCCCTAAAAAAGTAGGGAGAAAACTATAAAAAGTAGGGAGAAAAGCACTATATTTGCCCAAAAGGTAGGGAGAAAATATATGAAAAAGGGTATTAAAACTAAATTACAGCAACTCGTCGAACGATACAGACAGCTTGGAATTGATCAGCAGATAGACTACGACAAGTTCTATCTGTACTCTCTGATTACCCATTCCACAGCTATTGAGGGTTCAACCATCACTGAGGTCGAGAACCAGATAATGTTCGACCATGGTGTCAGCATCAAGGGCAAGAGCCTCGAAGAACAGAGTATGAACCTGGATCTCAAGGTTGCCTATGAGAAAGCCATTGAATATGCCAAGAACCACACCCCTATCACAATAGACCTTTTGGTCACGCTCTCAGCCCTTCTGATGAAGAACACTGGCAAAGAGTATAAGACGGCTCTGGGAGATTTCTCATCAGCACGTGGTGAACTAAGGCTCCTGAATGTAACAGCCGGGATCGGTGGCCAATCATACATGAGCTACAACAAAGTTCCAGCTAAACTTGAAGAATTCTGCAGACAACTGAACGTTGATCGTCATAAGGCCTTTGAAATGTCTATCGATGAGCTGTATAGACTGACTTTCGACGCTCACTATAATCTTGTCACAATTCATCCATGGGCAGACGGAAACGGAAGAATGGCCCGTTTGGTAATGAACATGCTCCAATTCGAGTTCGGACTGATTCCTGCAAAGATTCTCAATGATGACAAGGAGGAGTATATCAAATCTCTTATAGCTACTCGTGAAGAAGAAGATCTTAAGATATTCAGCGACTTCATGACTACTATGATGGAGAAGAACTTGACTGATGAGATCGAGGCATATATCAAGTCCACTGGAGAATCAGAGGAAACACCTGCTGAAAAGCCAATGAAGACCAGGGATAAGATCATAGCTTTGATAGCAGAAGACGGCAAGCAAAGTGCAGCCTCACTTGCAGAGAAAATCGGTATCTCAGCCAAGGCAGTAGAGAAACAACTCGCCAAGCTGAAAGCTGATGGAATTATAGACCGAAAAGGTCCTGCAAAAGGCGGTGAATGGGTGGTAAAATAGTCCTTACAAATTGATACTCTTGTACCGCAAAAAAGAAGCTATCAACTGCAAAAAACAATAAGACAGAAAGTAACAAAGAAAAACTCCGTAAATTATTTACCTCTAATTTTTTATGGTTACTTTTTCAAGTTCTGCCTCTCAGTTGTACCAATAGACCATAACTCGGTATTAAAACAATAGGTTACACATACTGCATCAGGTAAATAAGCTATCGGCAGGCGGCAGGCAGGTGTTACCTTATCGTTGACTTGGTCGAGAGCAGAAAAACCACCTTATTCTGCTCTGATTTCTGGATTCGAGCATCTTTTGGGCATTATTATGGAGAAACTCTATTTTTATTGGCATTTCTCCATAATATCACCGAAATTATGCTTTTTCAGTTGGATTCAAGCAGAATACCGTATGAAATATGCTCTTCAAACACGCCTTAGGTGAGAGTCTTTATATTCTGATACTTTCCCGCTTAATCTTTGAGACAACCAATAGGAATTACATATACACCATCGTCTCGTCTGAAGGCGTACTTGCCAACTCCAATGATTACAGCCATAAACGACGGAGCAGGCATCTTATCTGTATCAATGTTTGCTGCAAGTTTAAGCATATTTGCAGCACCCTCATTGATATTATCCTCTCCTCCAAGTTTCACCTCTAACAAAGCGTAACTTCCATTACGTCTGTGAAGAACAGTATCACACTCCAAGCCGGTACTATCTTTGTAGTGATAGAGCTTTCCATCCAATGCTTCTGCATAAACTCTAAGGTCTCTTACTACCATGTCCTCAAAGAAGAATCCGAACGATTTCAAGTCATTAATCAAGTTTTGGGGTCCGAGACCTAATGAAGCTGTTCCAATACTTGGATCAACAAAATGTCGTGTATCGCTTGTTCTAATCGCAGCCTTGCTACGAATATTCGGATTCCACGCCGGTAAATCTTCTATGACATAGAGTTTTTTTAGCGCTTTTAATGAGCGTTGACTTACCCAGCCGTCTGCTACCGAACATCACGACTAACG
>CALZHC010000058.1 GCA_945787505.1 uncultured Alistipes sp. | reverse complement strand
GCGGATTGACAGAAAGAGGCTCGCGTCTATTGTCTTCAACGATGCTGCTGCTCTGACGCGTCTGGAGCAGAGGGCGTTTCCGGCTGTACTCAGGGACATAGACAGGTGGGTGGATGAGTGCTCCCGTCGTGACAGTCCTTCAGGATTTGTCGTAGTGGAATCTGCAATCATAACCGAAAAAGAGATTTTTGAGGGTGTCGCAGACAGAATTCTTACAGTTACATCGCCTCTTGAAATCAGAATCTCAAGAGTACTTTCAAGAGATAAAACCGACAGGGAGTCGGTAATGGCCAGGATCAACAGTCAGTGTTCTGATGAGTCACGTGTAAAAAAATCACACTTCGTGATAATTTCAGACTGTGAAAGGGCTGTTCTTCCTCAAGTGGTCACAATATTTAATGAAATGAACAATTTATAGTCAAAATAGAAATGAAAACAGATTTGCAGAAAATTCTTGCAATCTCAGGAGAGAAGGGATTGTATCGTTATGTATCACAGGCAAGACTTGGAATGGTGGCCGAATCAATGCTCACCGGTAAAAGGAGCGCTTTCGGCCCTTCAGCTAAAGTATCTTCACTTTCAGATATATCAATATACACTGATGAGGGAGAGACACCCCTTAAAGAAGTATTTGAAAAGATGAAGGCCCATCTTGGGGATGCTTGTGCACCCGATCCCAAGAGTGACAGCAAGATACTTATAGACTTCTTTACCACAGTCCTTCCTGGATACGATGCAGAGAGATTTTACCCTTCACATATGAAAAAGGTAGTACTCTGGTATAATCAGCTTAAAGAGTTCGCATCTTTGGATTTTACCGAACCTGAAGAGGAAAAGGAACAAGAATAGTGGCAAAGGTTAAGGTCATAACAATGGGGTGCTCTAAGAATCGAGTTGATTCAGAGCACCTTTTGGCACAATTGGAATACGCGGGCTACGAAATCTCCCCTGAGGAGGAATCTCTCGAAGAGAACCCCGTCGACCTTTTGGTAATCAATACCTGCGGCTTTATACTGGATGCCAAGGAGGAGTCTGTGAATGCCATACTCGAGGCTGTACAGGCCAAGGAGAGAGGGCTGGTCCGTGTTCTTTACGTTATGGGCTGTCTGTCCCAAAGGTACGGAGCCGATCTTAAAGAAGAGATTCCTCAGGTGGACAGGTTCTTCGGCGCATGGTCCATAGATCCTATTTTGGAATCACTCGGGCTTAAAAGGAATCCGTTGCTGGATTGTCGCCGCCACCTGACTACTCCGAGGCACTACGCATATCTGAAGATTTCTGAAGGATGTGACAGAAAATGCTCTTATTGTGCCATTCCGGGCATAAGGGGAGCCCACACCTCTGTCCCTTTGGAAGCCCTTGTGGATGAGGCACAATTTTTGGTTGACAATGGTGCAAAGGAGCTTATTGTCATCGCTCAAGATACCACATATTATGGTCTTGACCTGTATGGTGGCAGAAAACTTCCTGATTTGGTCCGCAGACTGACTGATATCAGGGATCTTGAGTGGATCAGGGTACTCTACTCGTATCCTGCCTCTTTCCCTGAGGAGTTGCTTGACATAATGGCCTCTTCTGACAAGGTCTGCAGTTATATTGACATTCCCTTGCAGCACTCAGAGGATGCTGTGCTAAGTGCCATGAGACGCTCTGTTGATGGTGCCGGAACACGTGCTCTGGTTGAGAAGATGCGAGCTAAGGTCCCGGGAATCGTCATAAGGACTACCATGATGGTGGGACATCCGGGTGAAGGGGAGAAGGAGTTTGATGCCCTTCTTGACTTTGTCAATAACTACAAGATCGAGAGGCTCGGTGCTTTTGCCTACTCGGAAGAGGAGGGGACATGGGGCGCATCACATCTTAAGGATGCAGTTTCACCTGAGGTCAAGCAGGAGCGTCTTGACGAACTGATGGAGCTGCAAGCAGACATATCATTGGCCTTCAATGAAAGCAGAATAGGTACCTGTGAGAGGGTTCTGGTGGATTCGTTCTCCTGGCAGACCGGTGAATTGGTTGCAAGGAGTTCCAAGGAGGCTCCCGACGTGGATGGCGAGGTATTTATCGGATGTTCGGATGTGGCCAATCCCGAATCGCTTGTCGGCCGTTTCGTGAATGTCGAAATTACAGGTGCCGATGAATATGATTTGTATGCAAAAATTATAAAATAGTATGGATATGAAAAGGATGTTGTTTTACTCATTAATCTGTCTGCTCTCTGTGGCGGCTTGTGCTCCTATGAGTTACACTGTAGAGGTGGAGAAGAGGACTACCTCCGCTGATGATATTGAATTCGGTGACAGACTCATCAGCATGGTAGCATTGACTCAGGGAGGTGAGAGAGATTCACTCTGCATGACATTATATGCAAATTCGCTTGCCATGGCCATGGAAAGCGAGCTTGGCCGAGAGGAAGGCACCATTCCTTTGTATCCGGTACGTTCTGAAGATATTGATGCTAAAACGCCAGAAACGGTCTCTTTTTTGAGGGATTTTACAGGAGGCGATTTTCTCATCATTCTGGACTCTCTCTCCATCGGAGATTATTCTGTTGTGTCCCGCAATTCATACAGTGTTGAGGTGTCACTTCCTATTTCTCTATCACTTGCTTTATATGCTCCGAATTCGGAACTTCCCGTCAAGAAAGAGCTCTATAGGGACACCTGTCTTTGGACTCTTGTCGCTCAGGGCAATATATCAGAGAAGAAGGCGATTTCCAAAATTGACGCACAATTGCAGGAGACTTTTGCCGGAATAGGCTCTGAGGCAGCCTCATTGTTCCTGCCCGAATGGAAAGTTCTCCAGAAGAGACTGTTCCTGTACAATGATTCCAGATGGATTGAGGCCTTCGAGTGCGCCAGCAGGTTTGAGTGGAAGAATGCCATGGATATTTGGCTAAAATTGGTAAAGTCTCCGGACAAACAAAAGGCCGGTTATGCTGCACACAATCTCTCCATCGCATGTGAAATTCTGGAGATGCCCGATCTCTCACTCCAGTGGAAAGAGTATTCAAAACAAATGCTGAAATAATATGATACAATCAATGACAGGCTATGGAAAAGCCGAAACTGTAATTGAAAACCGTAAATATATTGTCGAAATACGTTCTCTCAATGGCAAAAACTGTGACTTGGGAATAAAGAGCCAGCTCTTGCCGCGTGACAAGGAGCTACAGGTCAGGAAATATATTGCCGATACTCTTGTACGTGGCAATATTGACCTGTTTATTACCATGGAAAACGGCGCAGGTGATTGTCAGATGAGGAATATCAATGAAGAGCTCTTCGTCGCTTATTGGAAGAGGCTCTGTGAAATTGCCGGAAATGTGGATATCACAGATGGAAATGTCATTTCTACCATACTCAAGTTGCCTGATGTTGTCTCTTCATCAGTCGATACCACCATGGACGAAGAGCAGTGTGAACTGCTGATAGATGCTGTAAAGGATGCTGTTACTTCACTAATCTCTTTTAGAACTAAGGAAGGAGAGATTCTTAAAAAGGATCTTCTGACCAGAGTCGCAAACATTCTCTCCACTCTTGAAGAGTGTGAACAATATGAGGCTTTGCGTATAGATTCGATTCGTTCGCGTATTCTTCCCAAGCTTGAGGAACTGGAGGTCTCTTGCGATTCAGGACGTTTCGAGCAGGAGATGATTTTCTACATTGAAAAACTGGATGTCAATGAGGAGAAGGTAAGGCTCAGGCAACATTGCAGTTATTTCAAAGAGACCATGGAGAATGAGCTTTACCCCGGACGCAAGTTAGGATTTATAGCACAGGAGATGGGTCGCGAGATCAACACCCTTGGTTCAAAGAGCAACAATGCCGATATGCAGAGATGCGTCGTCAGAATGAAAGATGAATTGGAAAAGATAAAAGAACAGGTCCTCAATGTTCTTTAACAAGCAGTAGAATAATTTATAAATATTATTGAAATGGAAGTACTTAACAAAGAAACAAGCGAGACTGCCGTAAAGAAAAATTTTCTCGAAGAGATTATTGAAAACGACCTTGCAAGCGGTAAACATTCAACAGTGATGACTCGTTTTCCGCCAGAACCCAATGGCTATCTTCACATAGGCCATGCGAAGAGCATCTGTCTGAATTTCGGACTTGCAAAGCAGTATGGCGGTAAAACAAATCTTCGTTTCGATGATACCAATCCTGTCAAGGAGGATACCGAATATGTGGACTCCATCAAGGAGGATATCCACTGGCTTGGGTTTGATTGGGCAAACGAATTTTATGCATCTGACTATTTTGACCAGCTTTATGAATGGGCTGAACAGCTTATCAAGGCAGGGCTGGCTTATGTAGATGATCAGACACAGGAGGAGATCCGCAAGGGCCGTGGTACTGTCCAGCAGCCTGGTGTAAACAGTCCCTACAGAGACCGTAGCGTTGAGGAGAATCTCGATCTGTTCCGCAGAATGAAGGCCGGTGAATTTGAGGACGGTTCCAAAGTCCTAAGGGCAAAGATAGACATGGCTCATCCCAACATGCTCTTCAGAGACCCTCTTCTCTACAGGATAATTCATTGCAGCCACCATCGAACAGGAGACAAGTGGTGTATCTACCCCATGTACGATTATGCTCACGGACAGTGTGACTCCATCGAACATATCACCCACTCTATATGTACACTGGAGTTCGATGTTCACAGACCCCTGTACGACTGGTTTATAGAAAAGTTAGGTATTTTCCCTTCACATCAGTACGAATTTGCAAGACTGAATCTGACATATACAGTAATGAGCAAGAGAAAATTGCTTGAACTGGTTAAGAACAATTATGTAAGTGGATGGGATGACCCTCGTATGCCGACCATCTGTGGTATAAGAAGAAGAGGATATACCCCTGAAAGCATCAGGAACTTCGCAGCTACAGTAGGTGTGGCCAAAAGGGATAACCTCATAGACCTTTCCCTCCTAGAATCATGTCTGCGTGAAGACCTTAACAAGAGATCTAACCGTTACATGGTGGTTACAGACCCTGTCAAACTGGTAATTACCAATTGGAAGGATCAGGATGGATCAGGTGTCGAATATTGTAACGGAGTTTGCAATCCTGAAGACCCTCAGGCAGGAACACGTGCAATACCATTCGGCCCCGAGCTATATATAGAGAGAGCTGACTTTATGGAAGAGCCACCTAAGAAATTCTTCAGGCTCAAGCCCGGAGGAGAGGTACGACTGAAATATTCCTACATTATAAAATGTGAGGAGGTAATCAAGGATTCCGAAGGCAACATCATCGAAATAAGATGTACATACGATCCTGACACTAAACCCGGCACAGGAACATGGAGAAGTGTAAAGGGCACGATTCATTGGGTTAGTGCCACACACTGCAAAAAGGTACACCTTAGGCTATATGACCGCCTCTTTACGCAGGCTGATATGGGAGGTATACCGGAAGGTGAAGATTACAAGAACTTCCTCAATCCCGATTCACTGGTTGAATGTGATGCACTTGCAGAGCCTGCTCTTCTGCAGGATATCTCCGGTATTGCGGTTCAGTTTGAACGTAACGGATATTACATCAAGGATAAGGATTCTACAGAAGATCTTCTTGTCTTTAACAAGGCAACAGGACTCAAGAGCTCTTTCTAATCTCCTCTTTAAGACAACATGAGAAGAGTTGGAGAGCTGATTGTATTAATTACACTTTTGACCCTCATTCCAAAGGAACTCTCTGCACAGAAGTTCCTCTGGAATGTAGGTTTCAGGAGTGCCTTCGACAATAGGGAGTACGACAATATCCATACATCTGACTCGGGGACTCTTTTCGGAGTATCTGCCTCTCCGGTGGTTGGCATCGGCTTTGGAGAAGGACACTCTATTATGGCAGGCGGTGAGCTTACTCGCCATTTTGGCGAGCTCTCACCGAAATATCATGCCGATTTGCTGCTTTATTATCATTACAACAACGATTTTTTCAAAGCTTATGCTGGTGTATTTCCTGCAATGGCGCGTGTAGGATATTATCCCTTGGCATTCAAAGGGGACGACATGTTTTTCGAAGCACCTATTCAGGGAGCCCTTTTCTCCCTCTCGGGTAAAAAATATTTCGCCGAACTTGCATGCAACTGGACAGGGAAGATCGGGATAGACCAGCGTGAAAAGTTTCAGATATGGATCTACGCCCGCCGTTCCATTGGCTTTGTCTACGGAGCTTTGCCATTTATGATGCATCATTATGCGTGCAGCTATCAGGCAGGCAATGTCGTAGACAACGTATGGATTTACCCTCATCTGGGTTTCAGTTTCGAAAAGCTTCTTCCTGTGGTCGACAAGATGGACTTGAAGTTAGGCTGGCTACAAAGCTTCCAGAATGACAGAAGAATGAATGAGGGATATAGGAATCCGGGAGGCTTTCAGATGGAATTTGACTTTCGCATAATTGGAATAGGCATCAGCGAGACTTTCTATAAGGGTTCACCCATGATGCCTTTTTACAACAGGACAGGTCCTGACGGTATCCCATACTCAAATGACCTCTATTTCGGCAACCTGTTTTACAATTCCGATGCCGGCATATATAATCGCATAGAGATCTATTATGAGCCTCAAATCAGGATCAAGTCTCTATTTGATAACCATATAACCTTCAGGATAAGTTCGGTTCATCATTATGACGGCTCCGGA
>CALZHC010000057.1 GCA_945787505.1 uncultured Alistipes sp. | reverse complement strand
ACCTCCAAAGGTCTTCCCGAGGCTGCATCATATTCAGGAGAAGAGGGATGGAAGGAGCTTTGTGCCAGAGAGGATATTGACCTTGTATATATATGCACCCCATGGCAGAATCATGTCGAAATAGCTGTCGGAGCCATGAAGAGCGGCAAGCACGTAGCTATTGAAGTCCCCGCTGCCACATCGTTGAAGGAGTGCTGGGATCTGGTCAATACAGCAGAGAGGATGCAGGTCCACTGCACCATCCTCGAAAACTGCGTTTACGATTTCTTCGAACTCACAGCATTGAACATGGCACAGAAAGGGCTCTTCGGAGAGGTACTCCATGTCGAAGGGGCATACATACATAACCTCGAACCCTTCTGGGATGAATACCAAGGAAACTGGAGACTCGACTTCAATCAGAAGCACAGAGGTGACGTCTATGCGACACACGGATTCGGCCCCGTATGTCAGGTGCTTGATATTCACAGAGGAGACCGCCTCGACTATCTGGTGGCAATGGATACCAAATCTGTAAACGGGAAAGCCCTTGTCAAAGCTAAAATGGGTAAAGATGAGTGCGCAAACGCAGACCACACAATCACCCTCATCCGCACCGCAAATGGAAAGATGATAGAGATTCAGCACAATGTAATGACTCCCCGTCCATACAATAGGCTTTATCAGATTACCGGCACAGAGGGTTTTGCCAATAAGTATCCCATAAGCGGTTTTACATTCAAACCTGAAAATATCGATTCAGATGATGTTCCTGACCATGAGAATCTCAATTCTCACCGCTTTATCTCTGAAGATGCGAAGGAGGCACTTATGAAAAAGTACATGCACCCTATACATAAGGAAGTAGGTGAAATTGCCAAGAAGGTGGGAGGACACGGAGGAATGGATTTTGTTATGGATTATAGACTTGTATACTGTTTGAGAAACGGACTTCCACTGGACATGGATGTCTACGACGCTGCAGAATGGTCTTGTGTCGGTGAACTGGGCGCCATATCCATGTTCCATAACAGCATGCCTGTAGAATATCCCGATTTTACAAGGGGAGAGTGGAACAAGATTGACGGATTTAACTTTGCGAAATGACAGAACTTGTAATTTTCGACCTTGACGGTACGCTTCTCTACACCGTCGAGGATATTGCACAGGCTACCAATTACGCACTGGAACAGTACGGTTACCCCACCCATTCTGTCGAAGTCATAGCTACCTTCATTGGCAACGGAATCAACAAACTGTTGGAGAGAGCACTTCCTCAGGGGCATAAGAGTCCTGAAGAGGTAACGGAACTCCGAAGACACTTTAAGGAGTTCTACGATATCCACTGCATGGACTATTCGAAACCATTCGAAGGCATAAGGGATCTGCTGCGGTTTATCAGAAAAAAGGGAATAGATATTGCAGTTGCCTCTAACAAATATCAAGCAGCGACAGAGCGTCTGATTCCTCACTATTTCCCTGAAATAGACTTCGTGGCTGTATTGGGACAGAGGGAAGGGACTCCGGTAAAACCAGACCCCTCCATTGTAAATGACATTTTAGAAATTGCCTCGATTCCAGCAGAAAGAAAGGGAAATGTTCTCTACGTAGGAGATTCCGGGGTGGACATGCAGACAGCTATAAATGCGGGACTTACAGCAATAGGTGTAACATGGGGATGCAGACCGCGCAGCGAACTGCAGAAATACTCCCCGGCATATATAGTCGACTCACCCTCTGAAATAGAAGATATTCTCCTTTCACTTAAAAAGTAGTATATTTGCGGTTTGTATTTAATATATATTTATATGAAGAAAAGAATTTTACTGACAGGGCTTATTCTCTTTACACTCCTTCCTCTGAAGGCAGACGAAGGCATGTGGCTTCTTCCGTTGTTGAAAGAGATGAACAGCGGACGTATGACTGAACTTGGTTTCGAAATAACCCCGGATGAAATATATAATCTCAATCACTCCTCTACCAAAGATGCCATCGTTATCTTCGGAAGAGGATGTACAGGTGAGATTGTATCAAAGAATGGTCTCCTCTTTACCAACCACCACTGCGGATACTCTAACATTCAGGCACTCAGCTCCGTCGAACACAATTATCTGAAGGACGGATATTGGGCTATGAATCTGAACGAAGAGCTGCCCGCAAAGGGTCTTGAAGTGAGGTTTTTGGAAAGCTTTACAGATGTCACCTCCAAGGTAGAAAAGGCACTCTCCGGCTCCAAATCTCAAGAGCAGAAGAACAAGGCATACAATACCCTTTACGAGAAACTCTGCAAAAAAGCAGGTTGCGATGGGAAATTCATAGAGGGGGCGCTCACCTCATTCTATGGAGGGAACAAATACTATTTCATCGTCTATAAAGTTTACAAGGATGTCCGTTTCGTCGGAGCACCTCCAAGCTCAATAGGAAAGTTCGGAGCTGACACAGACAACTGGATGTGGCCTCGACATACCGGAGACTTTTCAGTTTTCAGGGTATATGCCGGCAAAGACAACCAGCCTGCAGAGTATTCGGAAGAGAATGTTCCCTACAGTGCTGAAGAAGGCAATTACCTCAAGATTTCCCTCAAAGGATATCAGCCGGAAGATCCCGTCATGGTCATGGGCTACCCCGGAAGGACCAACAGATTTGCCACATCGTACGAGCTCGATTATCAGGTCAGTCTCAACGAAAGAGTAATAGAAATCAGAACTGAACGCCAGAAGGTTTTGATGGAGGATATGCGTCGAGACCCGGCAATCATGATTCAGTATGCCAGCAAATACGCCTCATCATCCAACGGATGGAAGAAGTATATAGGCATGAACGAGACTCTCGACAGGCTCAATGTACCCAGCAGAAGAGCCGCACAGGAGAAGGATTTCACAGAATGGGTACAGCAGGGCAACAAGAAGAGAAAGGATAAATACTCTCTCGCACTTGACAAAATCAGCAGATCTATCGAAAACAAGAGAGACATCGAAATCTATCTTACCACCCTGAGAGAGTCTCTTGCTAATATCGAACTGTTCGCAATATCAAGTATTGCTATGAATCCCTTGAACTACGACAGCCTCAGCAAGTATATGGGCAATGTAGAGAATTTCTACAAAGATTTCTCTTGTGAAACAGACAAGAAGGTCGCAGTAAAGATGATAGAACTTTTCAGGAAATTCTACGGTTCAAGCGAACTCCTCCCCAGTCTCTACAATGTCATTGACTCCTGCTACGGTTCTGATATCAATGCATATGTAGAGGATATCTACTCGAGAAGTATCTTTACCTCTATGGAAAAGCTTTCACAAGCCTGCAAAGAGGCCTCTGCCAACAACACTATCATCACAAGCGACCCCGCGACACAAGCCTACACCACCATTTCTAATGCATGGCAGGCAGGACGCAATATTCTTTCTCAAGCACAGACCGGAAACGATTTCAGCGAAGGAGTCAAGGACTATATTGCAGGAACACTTGAAATGAGAAAGGGAGAGCCCATCTACCCCGATGCCAACTTTACACTCCGTCTGACCTTCGGTCAGGTACTACCCTACTCGCCCCGCGATGGTGTAATCTACGATTACTATACCACACTTGACGGTGTGATGGCAAAGGAAGATCCCAACAACTGGGAATTTGAAGTTCCAGAAAAGCTCAAACAGCTCTACAAGGATAAGGATTTCGGTGAATATGCCCTTCCGAATGGAAAGCTTCCGGTGGCATTCATCTCCAATCTCGACATTACCGGCGGAAACTCCGGTTCACCCATCATGAACGGCAAGGGCGAGCTTATAGGTCTGGCCTTTGACGGAAACTGGGATGCAATGAGCGGGGATATTCTCTTTGAACCCAACTACCAAAGATGTATCAGCATAGATGTGAGGTATCTTCTCTTCATCATGGACAAATTCGGAGGAGCCGGATACCTGTTGGATGAAATGAACATAGTCAGATAAAATAGAGACATGACAAAAATTATAGAACTACTTTCTGCTGTCGAACATCCTGCAATGGAGGGTGATATCGTATCCTTGGGAATTGCAGCCGACCTTAAAATAGCAGATGCACAGGGTGGAGAGCTCGACCCTGAAGCAGAGGGGGTGGATGAAAAGATCGCATCCATCAAGTTCAAGCTGGTATTCCCCAGCCCAGACCCCTTCTCTGCGGATTTGAAAAAAGAGTGCGAAGAGATCTTGGAAAGGGAATTCCCCGAAGCCTCTGTCACCATTATCGAAATGGTGGCTCCAAGGAGGGAGACCAAGCGTACGGTCGATGAGCTTAACGATCAGGAACTAAAGAAGATAGGCAAAATAATTGCCGTAGCCTCAGGCAAGGGTGGAGTCGGCAAGTCAACAGTAACTGTCAATCTCGCCGCTGCGCTTTGCCGCAAGGGTTATAAGGTGGGAATAGTCGATGCTGACATATACGGACCTTCAATCCCCAAGATGACAGGCACTGAAGGGATTTCACCGCTGGTAGAACAGGCTACCAATCTTATTGTTCCCATAGAGAAATGGGGCATGAAAATTCTCTCGATCGGACATCTTGTAGAGCCTGAGCAGGCCCTGATATGGCGAGGACCTATGGCATGCAATGCTCTCAAGCAGCTCATCATGCAGGTGAAATGGGGCGAACTTGATTATCTTCTCATTGACCTGCCTCCGGGAACAGGAGATATCCATATCTCGCTCGTACATGACATTCCACTGGCTGGAGCAGTCATAGTAACCACTCCAGGACAGGTAGCGATTGCAGATGTTATCAAGAATGTCAATATGTTCAAGCACAGGGACATCAATATCCCCATATACGGACTTATTGAAAATATGGCATGGTTCACTCCTGCAGAACTACCACATAACAGATACTATATTTTCGGCAAAGATGGAGGCAGGAAGATGGCTCAGGAGACAGGAATCCCCTTCCTTGGAAGTATTCCTATCTATATGTCTGTGAGTGAAGGAGGTGATACAGGTATGCCAGCAGCAATGGGAGACAACCCCGTAGCAGCAGCATTTGCTTCTATATCTACATCATTGGAAAAATAGTTAATACTCAATACAATGTACAGAACTAAAACTTGTGGCGAACTTCGCCTATCAAATGTCTCAGAAGAGGTAACTCTGGCGGGATGGGTTCAGAGAGTAAGAAAGATGGGAGGTATGACCTTCATCGATCTTAGAGACCGTTACGGAATCACACAGCTTGTAACCGACGAGGCTACATCGGCTCAGCTTAACGGGCTGGTCGAAAAACTCGGTCGTGAATTCGTTATTCAGGCTACCGGCATCGTAATGGAACGCCAGAGCAAAAACCCTAAGATTGAGACCGGTGACATTGAAATTAAGCTTACTGACATGAAGGTTCTCAACCCTTCTGTAACACCTCCCTTTACCATTGAAGACGAGTCAGATGGAGGTGAAGAGCTTCGTGCAAAATTCCGCTATCTCGACCTTCGCAGAAATCCTCTCAAGAGAGCCTTGTACCTAAGGCACAAGATGGCTCATGAAGTAAGAAACTACCTCGATTCTCAGAATTTTATAGAAATCGAGACCCCATATTTGATTAAATCTACTCCTGAGGGAGCAAGAGACTTTGTAGTCCCTTCACGAATGAACCCTGGAGAGTTCTATGCACTTCCTCAGAGTCCACAGCAGCAGAAACAGCTTCTTATGGTGGCAGGATATGACAGATATTTCCAGATTGTAAGATGCTTCAGGGACGAAGACCTCAGGGCTGACCGTCAGCCTGAATTTACACAGATTGACTGTGAAATGTCATTCGTCGAGAGAGATGACGTACTGAATACCTTTGAAGGAATGATCAAGAGCCTCTTCAAGAACATTCTCGGAATCGAAATCAATTACGACTTCCCCAGAATGCCCTATTCACAAGCTATGTCCATGTATGGTTCAGACAAACCGGATATCAGGTTCGGAATGACCCTTCATGATATAACAGATATAGCCAAGGGACATAACTTCTCTGTCTTCGACTCTGCAGAATATGTAGGTTCAATAGTGGTTAAGGGAGCTTCTGACTATACCCGAAAACAGCTTGACGAACTCACAGAATGGGTCAAGAGGCCTCAGATAGGAGCCAAAGGACTGGTATATGTAAAATGTGCCTCAGACGGTTCGTTCAAATCATCAATCGACAAATTCTTTACTGCTGATGATCTGCGTAAGGTTGCTCAAGCAAGTGAAGCTGAAGCATCCGACCTTATCCTTATTCTAAGCGGTCCCAAGACCAAAATGCAGACAGCCTTAGGCTCTCTGCGTATCGAAATGGGCAACAGGCTGGGATTGCGCGACCCCAAGGTATTTGCACCTCTTTGGGTTGTCGACTTCCCTCTTCTGGAATGGGATGACGAAACACAGCGTTTCTACGCTATGCACCACCCCTTCACATCTCCCAAGCCTGAACATCTCGAATATTTCTACAGCAACAAAAAAGAAGATCTGGCTATGGTATGCGCAAATGCCTACGACTTCGTCCTCAACGGAACTGAAGTCGGTGGAGGTTCAATCCGTATCCACGATTCGAAAATACAGGAAAGGATGTTCGAAGTACTTGGTTTCAGCAAAGAGGATGCCGACTACCGTTTCGGATTCCTTATCAACGCATTCAAGTACGGTGCACCCCCTCACGGAGGAATTGCATTCGGATTTGACAGATTCTGTGCCCTCTTCGGTGGTCAGGAGACCATTCGCGATTATATTGCGTTCCCCAAGAACAATCAGGGCCGCGATGTGATGCTGGATGCCCCTTCAAGAATAGACCACTCACAGATGGAAGAGCTCTTCCTCGAGAGCACATACAACGAAAACAAAGTTAACTGATACAACTATGGCACAATTGGAAAACCAAATTCAGAGTGATATCAAAGCTGCAATGATTGCAAAGGACGCAGTAGCACTCACCTCTATTCG
>CALZHC010000056.1 GCA_945787505.1 uncultured Alistipes sp. | reverse complement strand
AAAAGAAAAGCAGAAGGGGTGGGGCACGTCCCGGTGCGGGGCATCCCAAGGGGAATAGCAGGATGATATCCTTTCGGGCCCCGGGCTCTCTGGCGGAACATTTGGAGGGTATGGAGAATCGTGCGGAGTTCATCAGGCAGGCACTCACAAGAGCCGTTAAGGAGCAAACAATTAAATCTGAGACTCTGTTACATGTGGGAACGCATGACGAGGTCAATCGTGTGGCGCTGCATGGAGAGGTTAATAGTGTTGAATCGTCTGGTGGGGTAAATAGTGTTGAGTCGCTGGGTGCTGCAAGTCGTGGGGAATCGTTTGGGGTGGTAATTCCGGTGGATTCTCTACCGTCACTATCACTCCCGTATTATGATATAAGTGTTGTTGCCGGTTTTCCCGTACCGCTCGATAATGACGAACGGTCGCAGGAGATTGATATACTCTCGATGCTGTGTCCCCATCCGGAGGCATCCTACCTCATACGGGTCAGTGGCAACTCTATGATAGATGCAGGTGTACTCAGTGGGGATATAGTCATTGTGGACAAGAGTAACCGTAACCCTTCACCACACGAGATAGCCATGTGTGAACTCAACGGGGAATATACCCTCAAGCACTTCATTCTCGAGGAAGGTCAGGGGTGGCTCGTCCCAGCCAATCCGGAATACCCGAAGATTCGCATCACCACGGACGATGATTTCTGTGTCTGGGGCACAGTCACATACATCATACACAAAGCAAGAGATTAGTTATGATTGCCCTTGCCGACTGCAATACATTTTTTGCCTCCGTGGAGAGGGTCTTTCATGCCGGGCTCAAGGGCAGGCCGGTGTGCGTTCTCTCAAGCAACGATGGCAATATCGTAGCCATGACCGCTGAGGCAAAGGCACTGGGACTCAAGCGTGGAGACCCATTCTTTAAAGTGAAGGAGATTATCGAAAAGAATAATGTGGCAGTGTTTTCCGGAAATCTGGTGCTCTACGCAGCTATGTCCAAAAGGGTGCAGAGCATAATGCGCCGTACAGTGGAGAGGACCGAGTGCTACTCCATAGACGAGCAGTTCCTCTATTTGGACGGGTACGAGAAGCACTACGACCTTGTGGAACTCATGCGCGGAATGATTAAGCAGATAGCCCTTTGGACTGATATACCGGTGAGTGTGGGTATAGCCAAGACCAAGACACTGGCCAAAGTTGCTAGTAAGTTCGCCAAACAGTACAAGGGTTACGGTGGTGTGTGTATGATAGATACTGATGATAAACGGCGCAAGGCTCTGTCACTGTTCGAATTGGCCGACATCTGGGGGATCGGGCCCAGGACCTTCGCAAAGCTCACTCGTCTCGGGGTGACAACACCCCTTCAGCTGGCAGACAAGTCGGAAGAGTGGGTAAAGAGACATTTCCACAGACCCTGCTACCAAACATGGTTGGAACTTAATGGTTTCCCGTGCATAGATACATCAGAAATACTCCGCAGGCAGACTATTACTACCAGTAGGAGCTTCGGAAAGATGATATCCTCCAAGGATGAGCTCAAGGCTTCGGTAGCCTCTTTCGCAGCAAGTTGCTGCAGCACATTGCGCGCAGATGACTCGGCAGCGATGAGTGTGTCGGTCTTTGCTTGCAGTAATCGTTTTAGGGAGGATCTTCCGCAGTATTGGAACATTGCGACGCAGCGTCTACCAGTACCATCCGCTGATACGCTCGAGATAACAGCGGAGGCTATGAAATTGGTTGACAAGATATATCGGCCCGGCATAATGTTCAAAAAATCTGGCGTCATCCTGTCGGACATCGTTCCCGGATGCTTCCATCATATACTTTTTGACTATGTGGAGAAGAGGGAGGAACGAGTGATGCTCTCGCAGACAATAGATAAGATTAACCATAAGTATGGCTTAAGGTCAGTCGGACTGGCCGTCGCAGGAGATCAGAATGAACAGTGGAAGACCAAGAAGGAACACCTCACGCCCAACTATTTGACGGATATAGATCAAATATTGACCGTGCAAATATAAAGATGTCTTACCTATGGGATCAGCTTATAGGTGTATTTCTTTATAAGGTTGCCTTTGTTGTAGACTTTGTAGGTGATAGAGCCTTCGGATGCTTTATTAACGATCCTTTCTTCATCAAAGTATTCTGTGATGTTGATGTAGCCATCAGAGGCGAATGTGGCGATGAGGTCTTCTTTGGCTTTTGAAAAATCAGTTCCTTCGATTTTTACTGACCATCTTTGGAGTCCTCTGGGGTCTTCCGAAATGAAACGGGCCTCGAATTTTTCATTCTCACCTGTCAGAAAACAAGTGCTTCCGTCATAACTGAATTTGGATACGTAGTCAAGACTGTATAATGAGTAATTGACAGGAGTAACACTCGCCTGACAAGACCAGGCTATGTCAGTGCCTAATCTGCTGTTCTTGGTGTCAACAGTGCAATAGACTTTGGAACCTTTAGATATGTACTGGTATTTGTATATGCCGTTTCCCATTTCTATAAGCAAATTGAATGTCGTGTCCTGAGCTTTATCTGTCTCGGAAAGTCCCAGATACTCATCGAGTTCTAACAGTGACCTGGATATATCCAATGGGTTGCTGGAATATTGTCGGTTAATGAAGCTACCATAGCTGTCGTAGTCATAGATGGTAAGGGGACCATTATCAGTAGTATTCAGTGCGCAAGAAGAAAGCGCGTAAATCAATATGGCGATTATAGTCAATTTATGTTTCATGATATTTTATGTTCACTTATTACAATTAAAATTTATATCCTATGCCTATTCTCCCTCCTGCCCAGGAGATGCCGGATGAAAGTTCGATAAGACCATAGAGTCTCTTGCCGACGGTCAAGCCTACCGGAATCAGTTCAAGAGTCGGGAAAAATACTATATTTGAATAGAGGTTGAAGCCAAGGTGAAATCCGAGACCTGCTCCTGAATATACTCTGATAATTTCATTCTGATACCAATTGCCGTAGGCTATTGCCATTATATTGAATATCAAACTTGTCTTTTTGTAACTGTTGTTATATATGGGGTCGTAGTATACATCCCAAAAGGAGTTGCATCCTAATGAAACACCCAATGAAAATTTTTTGTTAAAATTAATGAGCAGCTCTGAGGAGATTATAGCTGTGGTGTATTTTCCAAGAAACCTGCTTCTGTACATTTTGTCCAGGCCGACATTAGGATCCGAACCGACATTAGTTTCAAATGATGGGTCCGATAAAAAATTATCAATAACAGGAAAACCGTTCCAGCTGAATCTTAGTTCATACTTGTGTGCCGGGATGTTTCTTGTATTGGCCATTGCATCCGTTGATGCAATGCAGACTGAAAACAATGTGACAACGAGAAGGGCAGTCACCATCTTTGTTTGCTTGGTGTAAGTGTCGATGTTCATCATTTTGTTATTAAAAATTATATGCGAATATACAATTTTTTTCGTGTTCGGTTTCGTTCCGACAAATAGTTGTTGTATCTTTGTTCACAGAATAAATGATAATAAATATAGGTATGAAAGAGTATAATGATAGTTTCAGTAAAAAAGGTGAAACTCTATATCTTATATCATCGGATGATGTCTTTGATTATCTGAAAGATTGTATACGTGTGGGCTTTATTACATCCATGCGTCTGATTAATGAAAAGGGAATATTCGATACCCTTAAGGAGTGTTGTGTGGAGAATAGGCTTGGCTTCGATATTACATCGGATTCCGATCTTACAGATGATGAGTTTCTTTACGGGAAAACAAAATATCTGGCCGTGGTCTCTGTGAATGCTGATCAGGAGGATGATTTCGTCGATTTTCTCTTTTCCAACAAAATTTCGCTGACTCTTCTCGGACATGTAACAAAGGGTGAGCTCAGGATGGATGGAAACTCTTTTGGTTTTATAAGTGATTATATAAAATAGTTAGAGATGCCGTTATCAAAGGATCCGGAGAAGATCTCTTCAATGTTTGATGAGATTTCAGGAAATTACGACAGGTTGAACCATATACTTTCCTTCGGTATCGACAGGTCGTGGAGACGCCGACTGGTTAGGGAGCTTTCCTGTCAGATAGAGGCGTCGGGCAGTACTCTCTGTCAGACTAAGGTTCTTGATCTGGCATGTGGCACGGGGGATCTGTCAGCCTTGCTCAAAAAGAGTGGTTTTAATGTGGTGGGAGGAGATTTTTCTCGGGAGATGCTCCGGAAGGCAAAGGACAGGAATCCGGATATCGAATTTGTTTTTGCGGATGCAGAAAATCTTCCTTTTGAAGATAATTCCGTTGATGCAGTTACCATCTGTTTCGGAATAAGGAACTTCAATGATAGGGAGAAGGCCCTTACAGAGATCAGGAGAGTGCTTAAGCCTTCGGGTGTACTTGCGATAGCAGAGTTCTCCATCCCTGAGCAGTGTGTGTGGAGAGCGTGTTATACATTATATTTCAGATATATACTACCTGCAATAGGTGGAATTGTCTCGTCAAATAAGAGTGCCTATACCTATCTTCCTGAGTCTGCCTTCGATTTTCCCGCTCCTAAACTCTTTGTGAAAGAGATAGAGTCAGCCGGCTTTTCTGATGTCAGAAGCATTCCGATGACAGGTTCTGTGGCACTGGTTTATACTGCAACGATTAAAAAACAACATTAGTGTTATGTGGTGGCATTCATTCAGGGAGATCGTCTCTATGCTTTTTTTCCTTCTGAACATTGTTCTGTCGGTGGGATGCTCTATAGTTCTGATTTCTCAGAAGAATGACCCTGTCAAGACCCTCTCATGGGTAATTATAATGTTGTCTTTGCCATACATCGGTATTGTCCTTTACTTTCTCTTCGGGAGGAACCTGCGCAAGGAGAAAATCTACAGCAGGAAGGGTGCCGGTGATGCAAGACTCAAAGCCCAGCTTTCACATCAGATGCTTGAACGGTTCCACAATGCATCAGAACTTCCACCTGAAATCGCCCATTATCACAAGTTGATAGTCCAGAATCTCAAAAGTAGCCAAAGTATGTTGCTGTGCAGTGACAAAATTGATATCTATTTTTCCGGCAAAGAGGCTATTGCTGCGATGTATCAGGCGATGGAGCAGGCTCAAAAACATATTCATCTGCAGTCCTTTATTTTAGAAGATGACAAGATTGGCAATGCCGTTAAAGAACTGCTTATAAGGAAATCACGCCAGGGGGTGGAGGTTCGTCTGATTTTTGACGGTTATGGTGGAAGAAAGCTCGGCAAGAGGTACATTTCGGAACTTAAGGAGGCTGGGGTAGAGGTACTTGTATTTTCTCCTTTCAGATTCATCCTTCTACCGCCACTTGCCAACTACCGCAATCACAGGAAACTCTTGATTGTCGATGGAAATGTCGGTTTTCTGGGTGGAGTAAATATCGCTGATAGATATTGTGATGGTGGTGTCTTCACTGAATGGAGGGATACGCATATCCGGGTAGAGGGGGAATCTGTAATGTCACTGCAGGCAAGTTTTCTTCTCGACAGGTTCTTCATAATGAACAAAGATCTTCGCAAGAGAGGAAAATATTTCCCGAGAATCGACCTTAATGCGATGATGAAGGGGGACAGCCTTGTCAAGAGGTACTATATGCAGACAATATCATCGGGTCCGGATAGTGACTGGCAGGCTATCATGCAGTGTTTCTTTACTGCAATCACACAGGCCAAGAGGTATGTTCATATCATAACCCCATATTATATTCCATCGGAGACCATTTCTGACGCCATCAAGATAACGGCACTCTCGGATGTTGAGGTTTCAATAATGGTACCTGAAAAATCGGATACCCGAATAACCACTGCGGCCACACACTCCTATTTTTCCGAATTGTTGGATGCCGGAGTCAATATCTATCTCTTTGAGAGGGGCTTTAACCATTCCAAGGTTCTTAGTATAGATGGTGAATACTGTATTATAGGCTCTGCAAATATGGACAATAGAAGTTTCATGCATAATTTCGAAGTTACTTCAGTTATATTCGACCGTGAATGTGCTAAGGTTATAGACAACAAGTTTAATGAGGACCTCAAGAGGTGCAGGAAAGTTGAAGCTGCACAATGGAATAGACGTCCGTATATCACAAAGGTGGCGGAGTCGGCTGCAAGGCTGGTTTCTCCTTTGTTATGATTTTTTAAGAGTTTTTTCAATGAAGAGAATAATAACATCACTTGCTTTTCTTGCGTTCGGCCTAAGTTCTCAGGCACAGATTCTCTGGCGGATTTCCGGAAATGGGCTTGAGGGGTATTCTTATATTTTCGGCAGCCATCATCTGTGTCCGGGAGATTTCTGCCATAGTGTCTATGGTTTTGACGAGGCATTCGCCTCAGTTGAATCTGTTGTTGGGGAACTGGATCTGGTCAATATCCAGCCTTCGCAGATGATGGAACTTAGTGCCTATATGGCTCTTCCGGAGGGTGTTGAATTAAGTTCCCTCTTTTCTACTGAAGAGTGGGATTTTCTGTACAAAGAGCTAAAGTCTTTCTTCGGTTCGCAGACAGAAGAAATGTTAGGACTTAAGCCTATGGCCATATCTGTCGCATTGCAGAACATGATTGCCGCCAAAACATTTCCGCAGATGGAGGGCCAGACATCACTGGATGAATATATACAGCGGCTTGCTTGCCGTGCTTCCAAGAAAATAGCCGGACTTGAAACTTTTGAGTATCAGGCGGATTTGCTTTACAATACTTCACTGGAAGAACAGGCAAAAGATCTCCTTGAGACTGTAAAGGACGGCAATAGTGAGGAGCTTCTGATCAAGCTTTCCGATGCTTACTGGGGCGAAAGTCTCGAGAAGATCTGGAAACTTTTTGAGGAATCCTTTGAAGATGATGATTATCTGCGTCTTGTAAAACAGAGAAATATTGACTGGGCGGACAAGATGGCCTCTATGATGGCTGCAGGTCCTGTTTTGTTTGTCGTAGGGGC
>CALZHC010000055.1 GCA_945787505.1 uncultured Alistipes sp. | reverse complement strand
GATCCAGCACAGGCATGACATCCCTTTCCAGAGATGGCTTCTCCGTGAAGATATCACCGGTATAGAATCCAAGTCGGAGGTGATGTACATTTTCGCTCCTTATTCCAAAGAATCCCCATACAAGCTCCTCTTCAAATTCACGGATCATTCCCTTGAGAAGCCTTATGTCAGCAGACATCTTCTCTCCGTCATAGCTATGCCTTGTAGTCCTTATTATGTCATTTATCTGGATGATGAGCTCGCCTGTATCCTTGACGTTGCGAATCTCTACTATACATCTGACAAGTCTGTGAGCAAGTCCCCTCATCCTCTCTGCTGCATTTCCTGAGGCGACATTTATCAGATAGTGGTAGATATCCTTTTCTCTTTTGAGCTTGTATCCTTCAGTATAGAAATTCGGGTATTTTACCATCTCTATCTCACCATTGCACAGCATCCTCATAGTACTTTCCAGCGCATGGATAAGGAAACTGTTGGTAACAGCGTTGAATCCTGAAGTCATGATTGCAAAATCTGAACTATTGGACTCTTCACGTGATATTCTGTGGATATGAGGAAGCATACCGAGCATGATATCATCGTGATGTGGACCGGTATGATAAAATTTGCAATTCGAAAGATGTGACACCCCAGCCTTGATCTTGGTCTTGAGGGATTCGATCACCTTGTCGAGAGTATGTTCGTCCAGATCAGGTATCATGTTGCACCATTTGTCTGCCTTGAGGTCTTCAAGTGTGACCTTGTCGCCATACTTGCCGAGTCTGTTGAGACAGTCTATGACTGCCCTGTCACGTTTGGCTTCGTTCCACTGACCTGTTGTATAATATTTGTACACCGATTCACTCAGCATGGATGCAGCACCTGCTGTAAGATAGAAACGAGAATTACGGAGTCTGACAAGAGATGACGCAGGGTAGAGATTTGAGGGTTCTTTTTCCAGAGCATCGGCAACCACCTCTGCCTTGGCCTCCCCTGCTGCAAATATAATTGCAACTGCATCCGGATTATAGGTAATGGTTTCAAGACCTATTGTGATGACGGGTTTGATTCTGGATATCTCTATACCACCCAAATCACCTGCCGCAGCTGCCTGTGTCTCGAAATTGGTATGAGTGAGTCTGGTCGTACAGAAAGGATCACTGCCTCTGGTATTGAATGCGATATGGCCGTCAGGACCGATACCGCCAAGGAAAAAGCCTATGCCTCCCATATTGCGGATCTTTCTTTCATATTCGGCACACCAGTCATCAATCATGAAGATTGAATCCCTTTTTCTGCTCTCCTCCAGTGAAACAGGTTCTCTGTATCTCAGGCCCAAATCAATCACGCCATCAGGAAAGATTTCCTTGTAGGATCTTCCGCCCCAAAGAGGAATCTGTGAGCAGTCAATGAACTGTGCCTTGTCGTAACTCATACCGAATCCCTCGATATAATACTTCTTGACATAGTTGCAGAAACTGTTGTGCTGGGACGGATCGATTGGATAGAATTCATCTATCTGCACAAAGCGCAGATCCGACAGCGAAGGTTTTCCGTCGATATTGAGACCACATTCAAGTCTCATCTTCTCTCCCTGAGGAGTATCCCAGTCCTTAAGGATCTTTTTGACCCATTCAATGAAATACTCAGGAGTCTTGCCGGTAGGAAGACTTATTACCCCTTCCGGATTTTGAGATACCCACTCGATAAAACGAAGTGCAGTAAGTTTTCCCAAAGTAGGAAAATTGTCAACAGTAATGTAAGGAATGTTTGTTTTGAAGACAGGAGCATTCTCAGGGGCAAAAGCCCTCTCTACATTTGAAAAATCTTTATACATATCTCTTTTTTAAAAAACAAGTATCAATCAACCCAGATCTCATCAATGAAGATGAAAGCCTGACCACCGGCACCTAAATGCCATTCCGGAATCTTACCGAAGTTCTTGGCAAAGACCTTGACATAACGTGCTTTCGGAGCTCTCTTGCTCAAATCCAGCACAAAGTCATGAACCTGTATTTCATAATCCTTAGGATCAGTTATTCTATCAACCCTGCCCACAGGGGTAAAATTAACGCCATCTTCAGAAATTGAGTACTCGACATAAACCGGCATCCAGATCCATGAACGCACATCCTGACAATAGCCGGAACCGATGGAACTGATTTCCCTCACGCTACGCAAATCCACAACAGCTGTGAAGTCTGTAGCCTGAAAACCCTGCCATCCGCCTGTTTTCCAATTTTCAGAACCCCTCAGCCCGTCAATTAGTCCCTTGGCGCCACGAGCATTATATTGAGGATTGTAACGACACTCTGTAGTGATATCCATATCATCCTTGAGCTTATATAGGGCAGATGTAATAACTCTGCTCCTGTTGCCGCCAGAATCCTTAACATACGCAAATAATATTGAGGTGCGATCCACCCTTACATCACCTTCGAGAAGTCTGAATTCACCTTTGCGCAGAGCGTTGATTCTCCGGTCATCCATCCTCTCGAGAGTCTCGCCCGGCTTTAGGGGAACCACTCTGTAATATGCCTTTCCACCCTCGGGAATTCCCCCTATACTGAAAGTGATGGAATCTTCGAATATGTCTGATTCGTACTCGAACCAAGGATTTCTCAGGAAGGGAATATCAACACTGGAACAGGGTCTGTTCTCCTGCGCCACAGCAAAATCATAATCCGGTTTGTCAGAGGTTCTGAACGAAAGCTCTCCTCCACTGATGATATCACTGAAACGGATATAGCCCTTTTCGTACTCCCTGCCATTGAGTGTAGCACCTTTAATATATTTTTTCTTTTTGTTATCACTCTTTATTACAAATACCGAACCATCTTCAAGATTAATCCTTGCCTGACTGAATAGAGGTGCAGCAAAGACAAAACAGTCTGAGCCTGGGGTTACAGGATAGAGGCCTATGGCACTCATCACATACCATGCAGACATCTGGCCACAGTCATCATTGCCACAAAGTCCATCTGGTGTATCAGCATAGAGCTCGGTAAGAATCTTTCTCACCATTTCATAACCTTTCCATGGTTTTCCTGCATAAGAATAGAGGTAAGCCATGTGATGGCTTGGTTCATTGCCATGAGCATACTGTCCAATAAGACCGGTTATATCCACCTGTACACGGCCCGAAGTCTTTGAGACAGCCAAGAAGAGCGAATCAATTTTGGCACAGTAGCTCTCCTCTCCGCCAAGAAGAGCTATATGTCCGCTGATATCGTGTGGAGTAAAGAAACTGTACTGCCATGAATTGGCCTCAGTGAAATGATTATTGACCTCTCTGGGATCAAACGGTTTAACCCAACTGTTACTCAGAAGCGGTCTCATAAAACCTGTTGAGGGGTCAAATATATTTACATAGCTCTTTGAATACTCAAGATATTTGTCTCTGATTTGAGCATATTTCTCTTCACCCGTCCTGCGGTATAGAGTATCCGCAACCACACTGATACACCAGTCATCGAAAGCATATTCGAGGGTCTTGGAAACCGACTCGTGTTCCTTTTCGGCCGGAACGACATATCTGTCACGATAATATCTGATGCCGAATTCATCTTTATTTGAAGATACCACCATTGCATCAAGCAGATCCTCGACATCACCCGTGGCAAATTGGTCAATACCTTTAGTGATACAGTCTGCAATTACAGGTGTGGAGTTATACCCTATCATACAGTTGGTTTCCCAGCCTGAAAGTTCCCAAATTGGAAGTTTGCCACCCTCTCTGTAGATTGAAAGGAACGAATCCATAAAGTCCGCACTTCTTTTCCTCTCTATAATATTGAGCATGGGATGAAGTGTTCTGAACGTATCCCACAAAGAGAAGACCGTATATCTGTCATAGCCTTCGGCCTTATGTATTTTCTTATCCATTCCTCTATAGAGACCGTTGACATCCGAATAAAGATTAGGAGCGATGGCTGTATGATACATTGCAGTATAGAATATTCTGAGATTGTTCACATCCTCGCTGCCATCACCCCTGACATCGATTTTGCCAAGGTATTCATTCCACAGCTCGAGAGATTTGTCATGGAGAGCGGTAAAATCAAAATTGTCAGCAGGCACTTCACTTTCAAGATTTTCCTTCGCATTTTCAGAACTTACTGATGAAATTCCGACCTTTGCCACTACTCGATCCCCCTTCTTTGCATCAAAGACAATATAAGCCCCTGCTTTTCCAAGATTCTTGCACTCCTTCACCGGAGTATCAAACTCAAGATAGAAGTGGACCATCTGATCCTGGCTCCATGAACTTGACCTGCGGTATCCGGTGAATGCACTCTTTCCATCAAATTCAAATTCTCCTTCAATCATATAGTCCCTGTGTTCCAGATCGAGGATTACCCCTACTGTTCCATCTTCCGAAACAGTATTAAATGTATATGAGTGCATTGCAGCCCTGCGGCCTGCAGTCAAGGCGACACGCACATTCCACCTGTCGAGAAGAACTTCGTAGTAGCCTGCAGATGCTATTTCATTGTCATGAGAGAATTCGGATTTGTAGAAATCCCTATTGAGAGTATCCAAAGGATACGAAACTACCGGCATAAGCATTATGTCTCCATAATCGATACATCCAGTTCCGCTCAAGTGGGTATGTGAAAATCCGATAATCGTGTTATCCATGTAATGGTATCCGGAACATCCTTCCCAGGTATCAAGCCTCGTGTCAGGGCTCAGCTGGACCATTCCGAAAGGTGCACAAGCTCCGGGGAATGTATGGCCGGTAGCATCAGTACCTACCATCGGATTGACATAATCGGTGAACGGCAGCAAACTCTTCTTGGTGCATCCTTGCATCATCAAAAGAGTCGCCAGCACAACTGTTGTCATAATAAGACAGAGGAAACGATTTGTTTTCATATTGGACTGTATAATGAGTTATATAATATTCTTGAAACGCTCCGGTATCCGCACTATCAGCACGGCCTCGAACATAGCAGGTTTGTTGATGGCATAGATGGGTCTGAATAAAGTCTGGATCCACCTTGCAACACCGGTCCATTTATCCCACACTCTGGCTTTACGGGAGGAGACCAGATATATGGTCCTCGCCCTCCTTTGAAGATGTTTGGTCCACCCCGATGAGAGGTGATCCCTATCACTGAATCTATTTTGGACTCTCTCCATATCGAAATATCCCATATGGAAAAGATAAAGTCCCTTGCCTATGCGATAGTTATGTCCCTTTACTCTGTGAAAACCGGAGCCCCACCTTACCTTTTTGGCAATAATCGATGCTTTGGTATATCTTGTGGAGAGCCTTGCATAGCTGCGTTGTTCCAGAAATCCTCTGTCGCTGTCGAATCTTTCCTCAAGTTCCAGATGCTGTCCGACATCGACACCCAGTCCGGAGAGTGTAGTGCGCACACCATAAGATGCAATATACTCAGGAAGGGTAAGACCCATAAGCGGATCCACTATAAGGAATTCGTCAGCATCTGTACCGATAACGTAGTCATACCTGTCCAGCAATTCATGTGCCTTCCGCGAGAGAAAAGAAATCCGGAGTTTGTCACCCCTGATCCTGTCCCCATGCAGTTTGTCACAGATAAAAAAATTTGCACCTTCACACTCAGTCGGCACATGCTGATCCTTCCCGTCAAGATAAACAAACAGATTATCCCTTCCCAACTGGCTGCCATAATACCTGACCCACCTTTTGAGAAAGAAATCGTCATTTCTTGCCATTGTAATTGCACAGACCCTTGCCATAGTACTTAAAAAAATTATAACATCTTGGTAAAGAGCCTTCTTCTCATAAAAGACATCTTATCTTCATACTCATCCCAGATCTTGAGCGCAGGATTTTTCTCATATATTGGACCTGTGACCGCATATTTTATTCCATATTTCCTGAAGTTCTCTGCGAGTGTAGTATGGATTAATGCTGAAATCCCCTTTTGCTGCCAACGCTCATCTGCCCCGACCATTACCAAATTCACCGAATCGTAATTCCTCATCGCCCTCCTGAGCCGGAAAAAGCCAAAAGGGAAGAGCCTGCCGTTGGACTTGCGGAGCACATCCTCCACCGAAGGCATGCAGAAGGCATATGCTGCAATTCTGTTCTTGTCATCCATCACACAGCATGTGAGTTCCGGACGCAACAGAGGGACTATTTTCTTTGCAAAGTACTCTATTTCAGCATCAGACAGAGGTGTAAAGTTGAGTACTCGTTTGAATGCCAGATTATAATTGTAAAAGAAACTCTCGACCACTGACTTCTCCTTTATGACATCCCTGATATTCTTGAAAGAGAGACCGTATCTCTTCCTGAGGACATCCGAAACATGACAGATCTTCTCAGGAAGCCTCTGATTGGCCGGAAGAATATACTGAATCCAATCAGCCTCCTTCATGTACCCCAGCTCATTCAAGAAACGGGGATAATAGTCAAAATTCCATATAGTATTGGCAGTTGCCCTATTCTCAAAACCATCGACAAGCATTCCCCTGCGATACCAGGTATTGTATCCCACAGGACCATGCACCTGATCCATTCCCAATGAGAGGGCCCACTGTTCGACAGCACCGAGCAACATTTTAGCTATCTCAATATCATTCTCCATCTCGATCCACCCGAATCCAACAGCCCTCTTGAAATAGATTTCATTGTACTTCTCATTGAGGATTCCTGCTATTCTGCCGACCACCTTCTTTCCCTCCAGAACTATCCACTTCTTCACCTTGCAGTACTCCAACGAAGGGGAGTTGGTGAAACTCTCGACCTCATCCCTACGCAAGGGAGGAGTATACTGGTGTACATTTTTATAGAGAATGTACGGAAACTCAATGAACTTTTTAAATTGCCGCGAGGTCTTCACCTCCTCCAACACATACTTCATCTTTCTTGTCAATTAAATAATTCAATGCAGCCTGTGCACAGATGCATCCGAACACTGGGGGAATATAAGAAAATGTTCCGACCTGAGACTTTTTATTGCGTTCGCCTTCAGATGGAACAAT
>CALZHC010000054.1 GCA_945787505.1 uncultured Alistipes sp. | reverse complement strand
GAGCCAGCCTTCATTACGCACCGAAAGCCTACTCCAGACTGGCTCTTTTGATAACTATATCCTTTTGATAACTTCTTGCATGGGCCCAGCAGGCACACAAGGTGACTCCCTCCATCTTTTCGAAGCGGTCATATCCGACATATCCGTCAGTCTGAAGAGTGTATGGATGATTTATGTTGCCGAGTATCTCACGTGCCACCTTACCTTCGCGGGAGCCGAGAGCATAATGAAAGAAGGCATCACCGTATATAGCATCACGTGCCACCCACATATAACCTTTGACGGCCATATGCGCTTCGTTGTCTATTACCGGAACAACGCTTTCATCCATCTGTATGTAGTCGCTTGAGAGAACCTGACGTCTCAGTATGTCGTATAGATATTTGAGCTTTTCCACTGCCGCCTCGTGCCACCCATCCAAAGTTGAAGGACTGATATTCATGCCGATATCCTTATACTGCTGATGGATCCTGTAGAACGGAAGATGGAAGCGATACTTCTTGATTTCCATGTCTGCAAGGACTGAGGCTCCAGCAATGCCACGTTCTATTACTTGCGGCGGGAGAGGTGCAATGAGTATCGGCTTCCTGTCTGGCTCTGCAATCTGGATAGAAGACCTCAAGGCAACCTTGTGACGTGTATCGCGGCTTATATAGAACTGCTCAGGGATGTGCTCCAGACGGTCTGTACTCTCCACGCCAATCTCTGTATATTCAGGGAGGAGATTGCCCTCTGAGTCGAGGACTCCATTCGGATAGATATGCCTCTCACGAATTTCCAGCCCTCGAACGTCAAGGGGCTTGCGTACTGGACGTGAAGATTTGCGGACACTTACCTTGCGTGTAATCTCCTGCTCTGCCTTGTCCGCCTCTGCAGCCAGACGAGCCTTCTCTTCATCCGTCAGTAAGTCACCGAACAAGGTCGGTTCATTAAGCACGGCAGGATCAAGAGGCAAACGTTTTTCACTCATCTTGCCGAACACCTTGCGGCGAAGATATTCAAGCTGACGTTCAAGATCCGACACCTTGGATTCCAACGATGTCTTTGCTGATTCAAGGCCACCAACTTTAGATTCAAGGGATGATTTCTCAACCTCAAGTTTTCCGACCTCTGATTCCAATGCGGACTTTTCGGATTTTAAAGACTCTATGAGAGACGTCTTGGATGACAATTCAGAACGAAGCTTTTCAAGCTCCGATAACAACTCTTTCTGTTCTTCAATTGTCATCATATCGCGTTTCTTTATAGATGTAAAATTACTAAAAATCGGCGATATATGCAACTGTAACAAGGATTTTTATCATCCTATCTACGCATTTTCTTGAGACTTTCCAGCCGTTGGCGACGACTGTCAGGACGTTCGATTATACCCTCGACAAGGAGCACGAGATCACGCCACTCTATAGTGCCGGCGACTTCGTCTTTATGGCAACCGGAAGGACTGCCGAAGGTTCCAGCTTCGAGCAACTTGGAGTAGATGACTATGCCGCCCGGCTCCCAATGAAGGAGTTTGATGCGGTTGCGAGCCTTGTTCATGAAGATATAGACGTCACCGTTCAAGGGATCACCATTCATCCTGTCGGTGACCAGACCGCTCAGCGTATGAAAACTCTTTCGCATGTCAGTCGGCTCACTGAAAAGCCAGTAGCGCAGGCTGTCGTTAAGACTGAACATGGCCACCGATATTACGTATCACTTCACCAAGCATCTCACCGGTCATCTCACCGCTGACACGCATCAGCATCCCTGACGGAGTCTTCAACTCGATGTTAAGAAGGCTTGAGGCGCTCTTAAGCTTACGGCCGCTGCGGTCACGACCGTCGGAACTGAGCTTCTTCAATGGACTTGGCACCAGTTCGTTGCCGGCACTCAACTGGAGGAACTCGCCACAGGTGGACGACTTCTCCTCGGCCATATACTTGCGCTTGGCCGTATAGAATGCCCATTGAGTCACACCGAACTCCTTATAACCTTCCTTGTAACTTAGACCGTTCTCCTGGCAGTAATTGATGATCATGCACAATTCTTCCTTGCTTAACATATGTACCTCCTTTTTTTAGACGCGAAGGTACGTAAGCATCAAGACCGGCAAAAGTCGTGGATGACCGTAAACTTACGATGTTCGCTACGTGAAATAAAGTCTGCAAGAGATGCCATCAAGTCCAGGGAGGATGAAGTTCTGAACTACTTCATCAATCACTCCACCAACGCAGGCGCTGAATCTCTAAACTCAAAGATCAAAACCTTTAGATCCCAACTACGAGGTGTAAGCGACTATACCTTCTTCATGTATAGAATCTATAAGATCTTTGGATAACTTAAACACGGAACTTTGCAGGTGAGCCATTACCGGACACAGTACTGAGGGGATGCTCAGACGTTATCTTAAATTGCAGAAGGTGGACAAGGCAATTCTGGCTGCAAGAGATTTTAAGGGTGTCATCAAGATGAGACAGCCATGTCTTTGATTTGAAAAAGAGAAAGACCGGAGAGCGCATTCTGGCTTCCGGTCTTTATTCTTTTAGAAGGTCCACTTCACTGCTGCTGTGGGACAGCAAGCAAAGCCTTTGGAGAAATAGTTTACGCTGAGCTCGACTTCTGTTCCAATGCTCAGATGAACATTGTCCCAGCCTGGAATATTGTTAAGGTTCACCCAAAACTGAGGTTCGGAGAGGAAGACGTAGTCGGAATTGAACCATGGACGTGCCTCTTTCCAGAATGTGACAAAACCGTTGAATGTGCACCATTTCTTGAGGAATTCTATTTTCCAGTTTCCCGAGAGCTGAAAATTGTGTACACTGGGATTGCCATCTAGTCCGACAGTTCCGGGGATACATTTATAAACAGCTGATACTGACCATGTTCTTAACCTATCATCAGATTTCCATGAGTAGGTGAGACCTGTCATGAATGCGTTATTGAAAGAACCCTTGTCTAAATGGAGTCCTCCTGTGTAGTGAAGCTGTATGGATAGGCACTCCCAAGGGGTATTGTTCCAGAAGCATAGCTCTCTGATGATTTTCCATAGTGTTCCTGTCATCTTGGGTTGGAAGTCCATATCCACAAAGAAATATGTGCTTCCGAATGAGTCAGGCCTGAACATTTCTATGGTAGAGGTAATGCATTGTCTGTTGTGGTCGTAGTGAATTTGAAGGTTTTGGGCAGAGAGTGTTTTTGTTGTTATAGTAAGTAACAATAATGTTAATACAAAAGGTATGGCTCTTTTAGTTAAAGTCATTACTCTGTAAATTAAAGATTTATAGATAGGTAAATAATGTATCCTATGTAAATGAGGAAAAAGAGAAGTCCTTCGATACGGGTAATTTTCTTGCCATTGAAAAAGATGGCGAATAGTAGAGGGAGGATGGCTGTTGAAATCATTACCCCCATATCTACAGGAGTTATATCATTTGGGGAGAGGGGTGAGACGACTGATGTTACCCCCAATATCAGTGTGATATTGAAGATGTTGGAGCCAAGAATATTGCCCAGAGCCATCTGTCCCTTTTTCTTTGCGGCTGCCACTATAGATGCAGCAAGTTCTGGAAGTGATGTTCCCAAGGCCATCACTGTGATTCCGATGAAAGCATCACTTACTCCTAAATCTGAAGCGATTGCCGAACCGGAGTTGACAAAGAATCTTCCTCCTAAGACAAGTCCGGCAAGTCCTCCTAATATGCTTGCTACTGCAAGGAGCATCGGATGTTTCACCTTTTCATAAAAGTTATTGCCTTCCAGACTCTCTGATTCTGAAGATTCCTCCTTAGGGACTAATTTGAATGAGTATAACATGAAGAGTCCGAAGATAATCAGGAGAATCACTCCGTCAAGCCTTGAGAGCATATTTTTCTCTGCACCCCAAATGGATGAATCGTATAATAGAAAAGCCAATAGGAGTGAAACGAAAATCGAGATCGGCAGGTCGTACTTCTTGTTTGACTTAGTCAGTGAAATGGGGGCAATCAATGCCGTGAGTCCGAGAATCAGATATACATTCGAGATGTTGGAGCCTACTATGTTCCCGACAGAGATGTCGCTGCTTCCGTTTATTGCCGAGATTAGACTGACTACAAGTTCAGGGGCGGAGGTACCGATTCCTACAATAGTCATTCCGACAACAAATTCGGAAATACCGAATTTACGAGCGACAAACGATGAGCCATTGACCAATAATTCTGCCCCGAATAGAATAAGGGCAAGTCCTACAAGGAGTATAACTATATTCAAAAACATATTTAAAACACTATATTGTAATAGTTTATCATTTGTTATCTAAAGCATCTATTTAAAAAAATAAGGAGAGATTCGTATGTGATACGGGAATCTCTCAATATTTTCTTACAGATCTGCTGTTATAATCTCTATCTGTACTGATCCCAGGATTTGATCTGGATCTCAGAAATCGGAACTTTACAGAATGCGATGATAAATGCAGATGCGAGTCTGGGATTGGTAATCAAAGGGATGTTGAAATCGACTGCTGCACGACGGATCTTGTATCCATTGTCAAGTTCGACTTCTGTCAGGTTCTTGGGGATGTTGATTACCAAATCGATCATCTTTTCTCTAATGAGGTCGAGAGCCTGAGGTTCGTTCGATGCCTCACTGGGCCAATAGGCTCTGGTGGCAGGAATGTTGTTTTCGATCAGGAATCTGTATGAACCGCCTGTCGCCCAGATATTGTATCCGTTCTCGGAGAGGAGTCTGCATGCACGCAGGAGTTCTGCTTTCTGCTTTGCGTCTCCGGAGGAGATGAGGATATTCTTCTTAGGGATGTTATAGCCGACTGATAGCATGGACTTCAGTATGGCTTCGTCAAAGTCATCTCCTATACATCCGACCTCACCTGTCGAGTGCATATCGACACCTAATACGGGGTCTGCCTGCTGAAGGCGTGAGAAGGAGAACTGTGATGCCTTGATGCCCACATAGTCCAGATCAAAAGCGCTCTTTTCAGGAGGTGTCACCTCTTCACCCATCATTACTTTGGTCGCAAGCTCAATGAGGTTGATTTTGAGTACTTTGGAGACAAAGGGGAAACTGCGTGATGCTCGTAGGTTACATTCGATTACCTTGATATCGTTATCCTTGGCAAGGAACTGGATATTGAAAGGTCCTGAGATGTTCAGTGCAGCTGCAATCTTGTTTACTATCTTTTTGATTCTCCTTACAGTCTCGACGTAGAGTTTCTGGGGAGGGAACTGTATGGTCGCATCCCCAGAGTGTACTCCAGCGTGTTCGACATGTTCTGAGATTGCATAAGCTATAATCTTGCCTTTGGATGCGACAGCATCGAATTCTATCTCTTTGGCCTGCTCGATGAACTGGCTTACCACCACAGGGTGCTTCTTGGAGACATTGGCTGCAAGTGCAAGGAAGCGTTCAAGTTCTTGAACATTAGAGCAGACATTCATCGCCGCTCCCGAGAGTACATAAGAGGGACGTACGAGTACGGGGAAACCGACATCCTTGACGAAGGAGTGGATCTCTTCGAGTGAGGAGAGTTCTTTCCAACGAGGCTGATCGACACCTATGGTGTCAAGCATTGCGCTGAACTTATGCCTGTCTTCAGCGTTGTCAATGCTCTGTGCAGAGGTGCCAAGGAGGGGGACTCCTGCTTCATCGAGTCTCATTGCCAGGTTGTTGGGAATCTGACCACCTACTGAGACTATCATTCCGTGCGGCTTTTCGAGGTCGTAGATATCGAGTACTCTTTCGAAAGTGAGTTCGTCGAAGTAGAGTCTGTCGCACATATCGTAGTCGGTGGAGACGGTTTCAGGGTTATAGTTGATCATTACGCCTCTCCATCCGCTCTTTCTGATGGTCTGGAGTGCATTGACGCTGCACCAGTCGAATTCTACCGAGCTGCCGATTCTGTATGCTCCTGATCCAAGGACGATTATCGATCTTCCGTCACCCTTGTAATCGACATCTGATACGGTTCCGTTGTATGTGAGGTAGAGGTAGTTGGTCTGGGCAGGGAACTCGGCTGCGAGGGTATCGATCTGCTTGACCACAGGAACGATTCCCAATTTCTTACGTAATTCTCTTACTCTGAGGACCATAGCCTCTGTGTCGATTTTGTCTTTGAATACGAATCTTCCTATCTGGAAGTCTGAGAAACCCTCACCTTTGGCCTTCTTTATAAGGGCCTTCGGGAGTTCTTCAAGGCTATCGTATTTGGAAAGCTCCTTCGATGTATTTACTATATTTACCAGTTTATCGAGGAACCATCTGTCGATTTTGGTAAGCTCATGAATCTGGTCTACTGTGTATCCTGCCTGTAAAGCTTTGGATATTACGAATATACGGTTATCTGTCGGTTCTCTGAGCGCCTTGTCGATATCGGGAATGACGATCTCTTTGTTCGCTGTGAATCCGTGGGCACCCTGGCCTATCATGCGAAGACCCTTCTGGAGTGCCTCTTCGAATGTGCGTCCGATCGCCATGATTTCTCCGACAGATTTCATTGACGAACCGAGTTCACGGCTGACTCCCTGGAATTTGGAGAGATCCCAACGAGGTATTTTGCATACTACATAGTCGAGTGCCGGCTCGAAGAATGCGGGGGTGGTCTTGGTGATTGAGTTCTTCAGGTCGAAGAGACCGTAGCCTAATCCAAGCTTGGCAGCTATGAATGCTAATGGATAACCAGTCGCCTTGGATGCCAATGCTGATGAACGGCTCAGGCGGGCGTTTACCTCAATTACCCTGTAGTCTTCGGAGTTGGGGTCGAATGCGTACTGGACGTTACATTCTCCGACGATACCTATATGTTTTACAATTTTTATTGCAAGTTCGCGAAGCAGGTTATATTCTCTGTTTGTAAGTGTCTGTGAGGGGGCAACGACAATGGATTCACCGGTGTGGATTCCAAGAGGGTCGAAGTTCTCCATGTTACAGACTGTGATACAGTTATCGTAACGGTCTCTGACTACCTCATACTCAATCTCTTTCCAGCCTTTAAGCGATTTTTCCACCAGCACTTGGGGCGAATATGAGAAGGCTTTGTCAGCCA
>CALZHC010000053.1 GCA_945787505.1 uncultured Alistipes sp. | reverse complement strand
CATTAGCCACCATCATTCTGTCACCAAAGAGCTGTGTAATGGTCTTGAGGTAAGGTGTCTCACCACAACCGGCACATGCACCTGAGAACTCAAAGAGAGGCTGTGCAAACTGAGATGCCTTGAGGTTCTGTGTCTTGGGAGCGACGGTATCCTTATAACCTACAGAAGAGTGGAGATAATCGAATACGGGCTGCTGAGCAACCTGTGATTCCAGATGCTTCATAACCAGAGCCTTTTCCTTAGCAGGACATACATCAGCACAGTTACCGCAACCTGTACAGTCCATAGGAGAAACCTGCATTACGAAACGATATTCTTTGAATGCTGCATTACCCTGTGCACTCTTGATTCCTTCAGGAGCATTTGCGATTTCTGCTTCGGTTGCCAGGAAAGGACGGATAGCAGCGTGAGGACATACGTATGAACACTGGTTACACTGGATACAGTTTGCAGGATTCCATTCAGGAACACTTACAGCGATACCTCTCTTTTCGAAAGCTGCTGTACCTGCAGGAATAGTACCATCAGCACGTTCACCTGCAAATGCACTTACAGGAATATCATAACCGTTCTGAGCGTTAACTACGTCTGCAACGCTGCGTACCCATTCGGGAGCGAGACGGTCATGGTTTGCAGTAGAGAATTTAGCTGCGATTTCCTTCCACTGTGCAGGAACTTCTACCTTTTCATATTCTGCACCTCTGTCAACAGCGGCGTAGTTCATACTTACGACCTTTTCACCCTTCTTGCCATAGCTCTTGTCAATAGCCTTCTTCATCAGGCGTACAGCTTCTTCGTAAGGTATGATATTGGTAATCTTAAAGAAGGCAGACTGGAGGATGGTGTTGGTCCTATTACCGAGTCCGATCTCTTCTGCAATCTTGGTTGCATTGATAATATAGAAGGTGAGTTCCTTTTCAGCGATAACCTGTTTAACGTGATCAGGAATTCTTTCAATGGTTTCTTCTACTGACCAAAGGCTGTTGAGAAGGAATGTACCTCCCCTCTTGATACCTTTGAGAACATCATACTTGCGCAGATATGAAGGAACGTGGCAAGCTACGAAGTCAGGAGTTGAAACCAGGTAAGGTGATGTGATGGGATAATCTCCGAATCTCAAGTGTGAACAGGTATATCCACCAGACTTCTTGGAGTCATAGTCGAAATAACCCTGGCAATATTTATTGGTATTGTCACCGATAATCTTGATAGTATTCTTGTTGGCACCGACTGTACCATCTGAACCGAGTCCGTAGAACTTGAGTTCGTATGTACCGGGCTTAGCGAGAGAGATCTCTTCACCGACAGGAAGGGACTTGAATGTCACGTCGTCAGTAATACCGATGGTAAAGTCATTCTTGGGCTGCTTAGCTGCAAGATTCTTGTAGACTGCGAGAATCTGTGCAGGGCTGGTATCTTTTGATGAGAGACCATAACGTCCACCGATGATAAGAGGAGCCTTTTCCATTTCAGCCAAAGTAGATTTAACATCCACATACAGAGGTTCGCCTACTGAACCGGGTTCCTTACAACGGTCAAGGACTGCTATTCTCTTAACACTCTTAGGAAGTGCTCTGAGGAAATATTTTGCAGAGAAAGGTCTGTACAGACGTACAATAACGAGACCCACCTTTTCTCCTTTTGCTCTGAGGCTGTCGACCACTTCTGAAATTGTTTCGCAAACAGAACCCATAGCGATGATGACGTTGGTAGCTTCAGGATCACCATAGTAATCGAAAGGCAGATAGTGACGTCCTGTAAGTTCGCTGATTTCACCCATATAACGAGCAACGATATCAGGAACAGCATCATAGAAAGGATTGCAAGCCTCACGAGCCTGGAAATACACGTCAGGGTTCTGAGCAGTACCCTTTGTAACAGGCTTATTAGGATTGAGGGCTCTTTCACGGAATCTTTCGAGTGACTTTTCACTGATCATATCCTTGAGAGCGTCAGAGTCCAAAACTTCTATCTTCTGGATTTCGTGAGATGTACGGAAACCGTCAAAGAAGTGTATGAATGGAACACTGGATTTGATAGTAGAAAGATGGGCAACTGCTGCCAGGTCCATTGCTTCCTGAACACTGGTAGAGGAGAGCATTGCAAAACCGGTCTGACGGCAAGCCATCACGTCCTGATGGTCACCGAAGATTGAGAGGGCCTGAGTAGCCAAAGCTCTTGCAGATACATGGAATACGGTAGGAAGAAGTTCACCTGCAATCTTATACATATTAGGGATCATCAGAAGAAGACCCTGAGAAGCAGTAAATGTTGTGGTGAGGGCACCTGCTTGCAATGAACCATGTACAGCACCTGCTGCACCGCCTTCACTCTGCATCTCGGTAACCTTTACAGTTTCACCGAAAAGGTTCTTTTTTCCGAAAGCAGACCACTCATCAACGAGTTCAGCCATTGTCGATGAAGGGGTAATAGGATAGATGGCCGCATGTTCACTGAACAGGTATGCCACATGTGCGGCAGCGTAGTTGCCATCACATGTAATAAATGTTTTCTCTTTAGCCATTATTAAGACTTATTTTGAGTTATACTAGTTAGTTAGTTGTTTGTCGGAAGTGTTTTTTTGATAAGACCCTGCAGCACTGTACCCGGACCGAGTTCAAAGAATTCGGTTGCCCCATCTGCATGCATATTGAGAACGGTCTTGGTCCAGCGTACTGGAGATGTGAGCTGAAGCAGGAGTTTCTCCTTGATTACCACGGGGTCCGTACTTGGCAATGCATCAACGTTCTGGTAAATGGGACACACCGGCTTGCGGACATCGCTCTTATCTATGGCTGCAGCAAGCTTTACACGTGCTGGTTCCATAAGAGGAGAATGGAACGCTCCGCCTACTGCTAAAGGAAGAGCCCTCTTGGCACCGGCCTCCTTGAGCAGCAGACAAGCCGCCTGCACTGCTTCGTTGGTTCCAGAGATTACCAGCTGACCGGGACAATTATAGTTGGCGGGAACGACTACTCCGTCAACCTTTGCACAGATTTCTTCGACCTTTTCATCCGGAAGACCGAGAACTGCCGCCATGGTAGAAGGGGCCATTTCGCAAGCTCTCTGCATGGCAAGAGCTCTGGCACTTACAAGTCTGAGCCCATCTTCAAAACTCAAAGCTCCGGCAGCCACAAGTGCTGAAAACTCTCCTAATGAGTGACCTGCCACCATATCAGGGAGGAAATTATCAATTGAAGCTGCTGTAGCAACGGAGTGAAGGAATACCGCAGGCTGGGTAACCTTGGTCTGTTTGAGATCATCAGCTGTACCGTTAAACATAACATCCACAATATCAAAGCCTAAAATCTCATTAGCCTTGTCAAACATGTCGCGAACCAAGGGATTGGTTTCATAGAGGTCCTTACCCATACCAGGGAATTGGGCGCCTTGCCCCGGAAAAACGTATGCTTTCATCTTTTATATATTTTTTATATCTTTGCGGTGCAACTGCCTCCGTAGTTTAATGGATAGAATGAGAGATTCCGGTTCTCTTGGTTGGGGTTCGATTCCCCACGGGGGTACTATCCTTATCTTGGGCAATCTTTTCACAAAGATTATATGTTACTTATCTCTTTATAGTATCTGTCAAATTTCCTGTTAAGCTGGAAAGTCGAAATCAACTCAAAAACAGCATTTACCGCCAGCACAGCACCAAAAATCTGGAATAGTCCGTTTCCGCCGCTGTTGGGATAAAAGAAAAACAAAAGACCGGCAATAGCGGTTACTGCCGGAACTATTGCCAGAGTCCATTTAATATTCACCATGCCCGATGCCCTGAAAAGGACAAGCAGCTGTCCTATTCCGAAGATCATCAGAAAGATTCCGAAGACAAAAACAATCAGATTGGCAAAAAAGCCTGGGAAAATAAGCAATGTGGCTCCGAAAAGAATATCGACCACTGAGTTAACCAACATAAGAGGTGATTTTTCGCGCTGACCCACCTTCTCAGTATTGGAAACAATCAATGAAATGATTCCCAACAACAAGATAACAACACCAATCATTACAATAATGTATCTTTTGACAAATTCCGGCCATAACAAGAGAACCAGACCACACAGTAGCATCAGAGCTCCCCGCCAATAACCAAAAGAACGGTCAAAAAAGATGTTTGCTGACTTCATCATTTTAATCTTAAATCAATAACAGTAACCAAATGGCAAAGATACAAAAAAAATAATCAGTTCTTTACAAACTGATTATTTATCTACTAACTGATTATTTATCTCCTAAAGTAATCCATACTTCGCCGAGCCCTTTCGGAGTGACCCCCACAACAAGATTGTAAGGCTCTTTCTTAAGCATGCGGACCAGACTTCTGACGAAACCATTGGCATCTATGGCCACCTCCTTTCCGTTAATGGGGTTTACATCATAAAGAGGCATCCTCACCTGAGTAAACCTCATTCTGTTGGCAGATTTGGAATCAAGAGTAAAACGACCCTGAACACATTTATCTGCAAACCATGCTTCGATGATATCGGCAAATTCGACATCATAGTCATTGATTTCATACTCGGTCTCGAAATCTATAGGGCAAGTGTCATACCTCATAAGAGTAACTGTTATCTCGCGTCCGTTCTCAAACAGGTCATCGAAATGCCTCTGTAGACCGGAGAGGAAGTTATCCTTGAAACTCAGCACAGACTCTTCAAGAATTGAAGTAATGGGAGTAGATGCCGATACCGCAGAACTAACACCGGTATTGCCTGATATAATCTTTGAAGTATATGCATCCACCGCCTGCAAATTGAATTCAATCTGTCTTCTGGGACCAAGTTTGGTCACTTTGTAGTCCAGATTGAGAATAATGTCTGCCTTTGCATTGCGTCTGAGTCTCTCAATAGCAGTCTCTTCAATGAAACCACCCTCTTCTTTACCTGTCATCAAACCCATCTCTACAGATTCATTCTTGAGCCGTTTGAGTTCCTGTTCCAAAGACTGTATAGGGAATCCATTCTGAGCCATGAATTCAGCAACGGCAGAGATCATTGTCCTAAGCTCGTCACTGGATTTGAACGCCTTTTCATAATCGGGATAAGATGCCTGCAATCCTCCATTGTCATACTTGACAGTGCATCCGATACGTTCACACAGAATGTCACTGGGAACAACCATAATGACCGGCTTCTTTGCCTGTCCGAATGCCGACACAGCGAGTATGCAAGCTGCTACAGCAGATAATATTCGTTTCATACCTGTATAATTTTAGAATCCAGAATTCAGTTTCCTGATAATGCCGTCATTCTCAAGTTTAACCTTGAGATTATCGTACATTACCTGAATATATAGGGCGACCTTGTATCCTCCCTTGACCTTACGTCTGTCCTGACCTGCAGGAACTCCGTCTGTGGTAAGGTTTATGTATCCAAGATATGCGCCACCTGCTTCAAAGAACTTTTCAAAATAGTCAATATTCTTTTCCAGACAATCAGGATCTTTGACCAGAGGAGGAGTTGGATTGGCTGTGGAAGCACCCGGTAACCCCCTGAAGATACAAGCGTGGACAGCATTCTTCTTGGCATTCATGATGGCCTTGTCAACACTCTTTCCAAACCCCCACACCTTCACAAATTTTGTACCGTCCTGTCCCACCTTTTCAGTGGTAATTTCGTAATTGTCCCAGCTTTTGAAAGATTTTCTTCTGTCTTTGTTAGTTGCATAACAATTGGAGAAGAGAAAGCATGTTACCAATAAAGTAAATAAAAACCTTTTCATATCTTATAAATTAGAAAGTCCATTTTACACCTCCGTAAAACCTCAGAGAGGCATATAAATCACCAATAATAGCGACAGGATAACCGGCTCCTACCATCAATGAGAAAGGATAGAACCTGACAGAGAACCTTACACCTGGTTCCGCTCCATATCCAACAACGGCCGGCTCATCACTCAACAACGAGTATATACCTCCGGTTACATAAGGGGCAATTTCGAAGAACCTGGAAATAGGTATTCCGTAAGCGAATCCGACCATCTCGTCGGTGAGCGATGCATCAATAGAGGGAAGCATACCTACATTTACCAACATGTATGTACTTGCTCCCCATGTGGAGATATGCATCAGGTAATCCATATCAATACCTACTCTAACTCCCAAGTATGGTGAATAACCACATGTCAGGGCAACTCCCAACTTAATATCATTCTTCTGCTTCAGGGTATATCCCTCCTGTACATTGGCAAATCCTGAAATCTGATAAAACTTTGAGGGTGTCGTATTACCAGTTGACACACCCGTGTTATTTGCCACCTTGGTAGCTCTGACATAACCTCTCTTCACAGATACCAGGTTTCCGTTTTTATCTTCCTTATAACTGTATGTCCTGAAAAGCTGTCCATTGGTAACACCCTCCTTGGTACCGATCTTCGCCCTGAGCGGATGTTTTGCAATGAAAGCAGAGGCTGTCTGCCATGCAGGGATGGCATTTTCAAGCTGGAAAACTGCCGAATTATATGCACTGTGGCAGGCATTAAGATAGGAAGCGCCATCACCGCTACTGCTTCCTGAAACTGACACTGTAGCTACATGTTCAAGGGAAAAAGAGAGTTCATCGAAAGCCTTCATCGCAGCTTTCTTTTCCTCTTCGCTTGAACTTTCATCTGCCCATGCCTTTTCATAGAAATTATCCAACACATCCCTGTCTGCAATAAGCTTGTAAGCATGTGCAGTAGCATCCGCATTGTATGTTATCTTTCCCTTCTTATCCTTTGTGGTATGGAATTTCGTAAAGTCAAGAACAACTATATACGAAGAGTTTACGAGTGGTTCACCCCATTCCAAAGAGAGATCGCGCACCTTCGATGCCTGGGCGATCTTGATATCCTGATCTTTTGCATTGTATTTTCCTCTGGAAGTTATTACCTTGTCATTAAAAGTACCATCTGAAGACCTGTTATAAATGAAGGATATTATCTCCTTGCCAACCAATTTAGAGTTAAGAGCCTTGCTGATAGACTCCTGAGATATGACAGAGGGTCGATTTAACTGGAAATACAGTTCCGTAGTCGGTATCTTATTAACATCGTACTTCTGTGAAATATTCATTGTTCTTTGGAACTGGTTCACGTATTTGTCTCCGTCCCCTCCACGCTTTACCAAAATATAAGAAACACTGTTTCTATCATACTTACTAGAGACCAAATCTCCAATCTTAGCCTGTGCATTCGCGTATAAAACACTGAATGTCAGGAAAAACAATACAATAATTCTTGATTTCATGGTAATTAGTGTTTAAGTGTACAAAATTTTTCACTACAAATATACTAAATAAAAGTAAAAATGGACATGA
>CALZHC010000052.1 GCA_945787505.1 uncultured Alistipes sp. | reverse complement strand
TCAATGGCTGATATGGGCAAAGTAATGGGTGTTGCCACCAAGAAACTTGCCGGAGCAGCAGATGGAAGAGTAATCTCTACCATTGTCAAAAAACTCCTTAGCTAATATTTTAGGCTTTTTGCTTTACAAAAACGGTGGCCGAAGATTATCCGGCCACCGTTTTATATTATTATCTGTCCGATTATAGCTCCAACAGCTTTATAGCATCTATATATTGGGCAATTCCTATAGCCGTCTGTTTTGCAACCTTGACAGCCATCACCACTGTCTGCGGCCTGTGTACTACATCACCCGCTGCGAATACACCCTTTCGAGTAGTCATACCAAAAGGTCTCTCCTTTACAAGAACATATCCGTTGCTGTCGGTTTCTATTCCTGAGGTAGTGGAGACAATCAGGTCTGCAGGACGCTGTCCCACAGCCATACATACCCTGTCGCAGTCAATAATCTGCTCACCTTCAGGAGAATCGACTTTAATTCCGATTACCTTGCCAGAGCTGTCACCGAGAACCTCCAGAGGCACCCTCTTCCACAGGAACTCTACACCTTCAGCCAACGCCTCTTCATATTCCGAACGGTTAGCAGGCATCTCGGCGTCTGTCTTGCGATATGCGATAGTAACACTCTTGGCTCCCATTCTCAAGGAAGTTCTGGCAGCATCTATCGCGACATTACCGCAGCCAAGCACGACTACACGCTCTCCCTCTCCAACAGGAAGCTTATCCTTACCGATATAACCCTGATTGAATGAGTTGCAGACATGGAGCAGATGGGTCGCCTGAACCACACCCTGAAGATCCACTCCTGGAATATCAAGAGACTTTGGCAGAGCCGTACCAGTTCCAATGAATACTGCGTCATAACCGCGTGCCATGAGATCGTCTACGGTGAGAGCCTTTCCAATAGGAGTATTAAGCTGGAAATCCACGCCTAATGCCGCTATCTTCTTGATTTCCTTACGAACGATCTCCTTTGGAAGACGATACTGGGGGATTCCATACATCAGGACACCTCCCGCTTCGCTCTGACTTTCGAAAATGGTAACTGCAAAGCCCATACGGGAGAGGTCTCCGGCAACAGTAAGCCCGGCAGGACCTGAACCAATAACAGCCACCTTTCCCCTATCTTTCTGAGGAATCTTCTCTCTGGTCAGGTTCATCGAGCTGTCAAAATCTGCTATAAACCTCTCGAGTTTTCCAATCTCAACAGGTCTGCCTTTGACACCGAGGATACAACTTCCCTGACACTGTTTTTCATGTGGACATACACGGCCACAGATTGCCGGGAGATTGCTTTTTTCATTAATTATCGCCATTGCATTACCCATATTACCTTTGGAAAGTTCCAAGATGAAATCAGGAATATTGTTTCCAATAGGACATCCTGTGACACAGGAAGGCTTCTTGCAATGAAGGCAACGTTTTGCCTCAGTGATCGCTTCACTCAAAGTAAAGCAATCCTCTTTTTCTTTAAATTTTTCAACCATTACTTATACATTAAACAGGAAGTGCATTACGTCACCGTCCTGTACTACATAATCCTTACCTTCAATTGAGAGCTTTCCGGCAGCCCTACATGCCGCCTCGGATCCATAATGGATATAGTCCTCGTAGCTGATAACCTCTGCCCTGATGAATCCCTTTTCGAAATCGGAATGGATGACACCTGCGGCTTTGGGCGCCTTATCTCCTTTGTTTATGGTCCATGCCTTGACCTCCATCTCTCCGGCAGTAAAATATGTTCGGAGATTCAATAGATTATATGCACTCTGAATAAGCCTCTCGACACCGGACTTTTCAAGTCCGATCTCCTGAAGGAACATCTGCCTCTCCTCATAGCTGTCAAGTTCCGCTATTTCGGACTCTATCTTTGCCGCAATTACCAGAATTTCTGCATTTTCGTCCTTTACAGCCTCTCTTACCATATCCACATACCTGTTGCCGGTCGAAGCAGAGGTCTCGTCGACATTGCAGACATACAGGACAGGTTTATTGGTCAGTAGAAAAAACTCCCTTGCTATCTTTTCATCTTCAGGATTATCCAAGACAACTGTCCTTGCAGATTTGCCTTCCAGCAACACAGCCCTATATCTTTCAAGAATATCACACGCCCTTTTTGCATTCTTGTCACCCCCGCTCTTTGCCATCTTCGAGAGCTTCTGCAGACGACTCTCTACGGTTTCAAGATCCTTGAGCTGCAGCTCCAGATCTATAATCTCCTTATCCCTTACCGGATTCACACTTCCATCCACATGAACGATATTGTCATCGTCGAAACACCTGAGGATGTGGAGAATGGCGTCAGTTTCGCGAATATTACCAAGGAACTGGTTTCCGAGCCCTTCTCCCTTGCTGGCCCCCTTTACAAGACCCGCTATATCTACGATTTCGACGGTTGCAGGAACCACTCTTTTAGAATGGACCAGCTTGTCAAGCTCTAAAAGTCTATCATCTGGCACATTGGTAGAGCCCACATTAGGTTCTATGGTACAGAAAGGGAAGTTGGCAGCCTGCGCCTTTCCTGAACTGATGCAATTGAACAAAGTTGATTTGCCCACATTAGGCAATCCTACTATTCCACATTTAAGCGACATATCTCTAAATCAATTTTTTCTCAAAAATATAATTCCACAAAGATAGAAAAAACAACGATACTACCTATATTTGCATCAGTCAAACAAACAATAAGTGAAGAAGATTATGTGCAAAGGATTTTTATTGTCTCTGACACTTCTGTCAGTCCCCTTCCTGCAGTTCTATGCCGGAGAGACTGAAAAGAACAGACAAATCGCTGTTTTCTGGAATCTTGAAAATTTTTTCGACACGAGGGATGATCCCGACAAGAACGACGATGAGTTCACCCCGAGAGGATCGCGGCATTGGACCTACAAGAAGTTCGTTGCCAAACGCAACGGTATTGCCCGTACGATTGTCTCTATGAAAGAGAGATACGGCCTTTTTCCAGCAATAGTTGCATTTGCAGAAGTGGAAAATCGCCGGGTTATCGAGGAACTGGTGGAGAAGACACCTCTTTCAAAACTTTCATACAAGATCATCCACTATGAATCTCCCGACAGACGCGGAATCGATGTCGCCCTGATATACAGGGAAGAGCTCTTCAAAGTGATCGAGAGTAACCGGATTGCCATAGATCAGAGCCTCATCGGACGCCCCACAAGAGATCTGCTCAGAGTGGCAGGACTCCTCGGGGAAGACTCTACAGTCATCTATGTGGCACACCTTCCCTCCAAGATATCAGGTGCCAGATCATCTGACCACTCAAGGGAGGTTGTCGTCTCCATACTTACGGATTCCGTGGAGAAGGAGATATCGTCAGGCTGGAAGAGGGTTATCGTGATGGGAGATTTTAACGACACTCCTGATTCACAGACCATATCCTCCATTCTCAAGAAGAGCCCCTCCCTCAAATGCATCTCATTGGAAGCATTTGCCAAAGGAGCCGGAACCATCAAATACAAAGGCAGGTGGGAACTCATTGACCTCGCATTTGCCAGCGAGTGGATTCCCCATGCCACATACGATATCTTCGACAGCGGATTCCTTATGGAAAAAGATAACCAGTATCTGGGGAAAAAACCTAAAAGATGCTATAACGGACCCGTATATAACGCCGGATTAAGCGACCACCTCCCGATCGTGTTAATTCTGTGATTAATATTATTATCTTTGCGCTAAGTTTATATTAATAAAAAACGCAACACATTAAATATGAGTTCAATATCAATCATTGTCGCTATTACCGAGAATTTTGCCATAGGCAAGGGGAACAGCCTGCTTTTCCATATTTCAGATGATTTGAAACACTTCAAAAGGCACACTACCGGACACCCTATAATTATGGGATACAAGACATTCCTCTCAATGGGTAGCAGAGCCCTTCCTAACCGGAGGAACATTGTCATAAATACAAGGGAGAGCGCTCCGGCTCCTGTGGACGGTATTGAATTTGCCCGCTCCCTAAATGATGCAATCGCAATGTGCGGTACATCAGAAGAGGTGTTCATAATAGGAGGAGGAAAGGTATACGCCGAGGCTATGCCTTTGTGCGACAGAATGATAGTAACACATATAGAGAGTGTGGCAGAAGATGCTGACACATTCTTTCCACACATAGACGAGTCAATCTGGACAATGTCCAAAGTTGAAGGACCGTTCACAGACCCTAAAAGCGGACTTAACTACCGATTCTGCGAATATACTAAACAGATACCTCTGCCTTGATCGCTGGCCAAGGGTCATAACCCTCCAGACGGAAATCCTCATACTTGAAATCGAATATCGAGTGTATGTCGGGATTCAGTTTCATCACAGGAAGCTGACGCGGTTCACGCGAGAGCTGTTCGTGTACCTGGTCAAGATGGTTCAGATAGATGTGCGCATCCCCGAAGGTGTGTACAAAATCCCCGGGAGTGTAGCCACACTCTTGTGCAATCATAAGTGTCAGGAGAGCATAAGAGGCAATATTAAATGGCACTCCAAGAAACAGGTCGGCACTTCTCTGGTAAAGCTGACAGGAGAGTCTGCCATCGGCTACATAAAACTGGAACAGGGAGTGACACGGGGGAAGTGCCATCTTGTCCACCTCTGCAGGATTCCAGGCTGATACGATATGTCTTCTGGAATCGGGATTCTTCTTCAATGATACAAGCACATCAGAGAGCTGATCAATAGTCCGTCCGTCGGGAGCCGGCCAACTTCGCCATTGATGTCCATAAACAGGACCGAGCTCTCCGTTTTCATCTGCCCATTCATCCCAGATGGTAACTTTGTTGTCATTAAGATACTTTATGTTGGTATCCCCCTTGATGAACCACAATAACTCGTAAATTATAGACCTTAGGTGAACTCTTTTGGTGGTTAACAATGGGAATCCATCGCAAAGATCGAATCTAAGTTGATATCCGAAGATGGATTTTGTACCAGTTCCTGTTCTATCCATCTTAATAATACCGTGATTATCAACATATTTAAGTAATTCCAAGTAATTTTGCATCTTTAAATTTTTAAGCAAATTTAAAAAAAATAGGATTTATTACAATTTATAATTATTTTTGCCGCAAATACATGACATCAGAAATTAGCAATTATTTTTTAATTTTATGAAAAAATTTTTACTGACAACGATGCTGCTTATGGCGTGCATCTTTACGGTATCAGCTCAGACCTCTGAGGTTAAGGCTAAGAAGGATACCGTACTTGTTCCTGAATGGAACTTGAAGACTAACCTACTCTATGATGTGACTACTACAGTTTCCCTCGGTTTCGAGATTGGCGTATCCCCTAAGTGGTCTATTGATGTTCTGGGTGCAATAAACCCATGGAGATTTAAAACAGGATCTTACTTCAACATGATCATCGGACAGCCTGAAGCACGCTACTGGCTTGGTTACAGACAGGAAGGACACTTCTTCGCAGGACATCTTATTGGCGGTCTGTACCATTTCAATAAAATCACACTCCCCTTCGGTATCTATCCCAGCATAGCCAAATCTGAATTCAAAGGCGGTATCGCAGGTGTCGGACTTGGATATGGTTACAGATGGAACATGAACAAACATTGGGGAATGGAATTCGAAATTGGTCTTGGCTATATCTATACAAAATACAAGGAAGTCAGCTCCAATAAAATCTATAACAAGCACTATTTCGGACCTACCAAAGCCAACCTCTCTCTTATCTACAGATTCGGTGGCAAGAAACGTGAAGAGGTACGCGCTGAACAGGAACTCGACTACTTCGCAGAAGTGTTGGAAGAACAGGGCTATACCAAAGATACCGTATTCAGAACCGAAACCATTATAGACACTGTATACGTTGACAAGATCGTAGAAGTAGAACCTAAAGAATATCTCTTCGCCCAGACCTTTAACTTTGAAGCTAAGATGACCAAGTTCAACCCTAACTTTGCTGACAACGCTGCTGCACTTGCAGAACTCGACAAGTTTATCGAAGAGATGAACAACAATTCATCAATAGAAATCCTCAGAGTCAGCATTCTCGGTTACGCTTCAGTAGAAGGAACAGTTGACAACAATGACAAAGTATCTTACAAGAGAACCAGAAGCCTTGCTGACTACATCAGCGCTAAATCTCCTGTTCTCGCTAAGAAAGCTCTCGTAGGTATCAACGGTGAAGACTGGGAAGGTCTCTCTAAACTCGTTGAATCTTCCAACATTGAAAACAAGGACAAGGCTATTGAAATCATCAATGGTCCCGAGTCAGGAAGGTTCGGCAAACTCAGAAAACTCAACGGTGGAAAAGACTACAACCGCATGATGAATGAACTCTTCCCCGAACTCAGACGTGCAGACTTGGTAATTGAATACAGAATCAAATAATTACCTTATAATCATTTGATACCATAATAAATGGTGGCAGATCCAACGATTTGCCACCATTTTTATATTAAAGAACAACAACGCAAGTAGAAAGCTTTTACATCAGAAATCAAAACCAACATTAAGCGCTATTGCAAGACCTAAATATTCTCCAGCCTCCAATTTAATGGAGGGATATAAGGATAATCCCATTTTTTTCGCAAGAGAGAACCTGACACCGGGACCAAAAGAAAAGAAAACGCCTGCACCATCGCAGGCTTCGCTATAAGTAAAACCTAACTGAGTAGAGATGAACGGCGCCGTTTTGGTCTTGGTAAAATAGGCTCTGCAATCTGCTGCAAAGATAAAAAAGTTGAGGTATCCTGTTCCTAACAACCCTCCTATATAGAAATAGGGATTACACTGATATCCCAATGAATATGTAACTCCGAAATAGGGATCTCCTTCAATAATATCACCACCGATAGCAAGTTCAACATTGCTTTTCAATCCCGTGGAGAGGTTTGTTCCACCGATTGTGTTACCGCTTTTGTTTGATGAAAAGTCATTGCCGTTAAAACTCTTTCCAGGCTGGGCGCCTGCTTCAAATGTAAAGGCCATCAGAAGTATAGACAGAACAAGTACACTTCTGTGGAATGTTCTAATAGTTTTCATATCAAATATCAAATCTTATTCTCCATATATTGAATGAACTCTTTTCATTGGCTCTGGATGAGAGGAAATAGATATACTTTCCGTCAGGAGACCATACCGGACAGCAGTCATTAGCAGGGTGATAAGTCAGCTGAATAAGATTGGTTCCATCCAAATTCACGACAAAGATATCCAGATTCGGCTTTTTTGAGATAGACGATATACTGCTGCCTTCACAGAGTATTTTAGTTCCATCAGGAGATATACGAGGATTAGTGAATCCTTTGTTTTTATCGGAGAGTATCAGAGTTTCAACCCCTTTTTCATAATTGACTCATACTGGGACACTTGCAAACTTCCGTGGCATAATGTGACATAAACATATACCTGAAGGT
>CALZHC010000051.1 GCA_945787505.1 uncultured Alistipes sp. | reverse complement strand
CACTGGGTGGCTTTCATAATGCTCGCGTACATCGGGGGCAAGATGCTCAAGGAATCCTTTCATCCATCAGATACAAATGATAAATCTAGGGACTACTCTGTTATATTCAGCAGTAAGTCCCTATTTTTGATGACAGTGGCTACCAGTATCGATGCTTTTGCAGTAGGAATCTCCATTGCACTCTTAGGAATGGATACATCTCATCTTATTTTTTGTTTTTCATCAATTTTCCTAATCACTGCAGCAGCCTCACTCATTGGACTCAAAAGTGGTCTGAAACTGGGTCTGAACATTGGTAAGCGAGCAGGGGCAGTAGGAGGAGTCATTCTCATTCTTATAGGAATCAAGATTTTGGTGGAACATCTGATTTGTTAATTTGAACTCTTTGAATTACATTTGCCGGGATTTAGCAATTGAATATGATTTTAAAGACCAAATATAGTCCATATAAATTCAGAGTCCGATGGTGCGGGTGGTAATTTTCAAAACAGAAATTATTCATTCACACTAATTTATCGGATATATGATTCAATTGTTTTATAAAGAAAAAGGAAAAATATCAATTTCTCAATCGCTCAGCTTTCTCGATGAACTGGGGATGGATGACCTGCTTTGGGTCGATCTTTTTGAACCGAATGGGGAGGAAAAGCGTGCGGTCGAACTCTTTCTTGATACCTCACTCTCTTCCAGAGCGCAGGCAGAAGAGATCGAGTCATCATCACGCTACTCTGAGACTGAAACCACAGTCTCGGTAAACACCAACTTCCTTATCCCCGGACCCGACGAGTACTCCATGGAGACGGTCTCATTCATTCTGGTCGAGGGGATTATAGTCTCCATCCGCAATGTCCAGCTGCGAAGTTTTACGGATGTGCAGAGGAGAATTCAGATCAACAGCAAGCTCTATCCCACAGGCTATCACATCCTGATAGCAATCATCGAAAACCGAATTGACCTTGACGCCGATATGATCGAGCTGATGGTAAAGGAGATAGATAACTACAGCAAGAAAGTGAGCGCGGGCAAGGATGTGAATGAAGAGTTTCTCTTGGACATCAACCAGCTGCAGGAGAACACAATGATGGTAAGAGAGAATGTAGTGGACAAGCAGAGGATGATTTCATACATCATGAAGAGTGACAAGTTTCCCATGGACATCTACAACAAACTTTCTGTCATCAACAGAGACATTGTCTCACTTATCAACCACACCAACTTCAGCTTTGAGAGACTTGATTACCTGCAGAATACCGTTTTAGGTCTTATTAACCTGGAACAGAACAGAATTATGAAGATATTCACTTTTGTCTCCCTGATTCTGATGCCACCCACACTGATAGCCTCAATCTATGGAATGAACGTAGTCCTTCCCCTGGCTGGAGGTGTATGGGATTTTATCATAGTAATAACCCTGATGATCATTGCACTGATGACAGTAGTAATGATTTTCAAAAAAAGAAGAATGTTATAGAATATGAGCGAAATAAGAGATATCAACCTTGCTCCTTCCGGAGAGCGTAAAATAGAGTGGGTAAAGAGCAATATGCCCTTGCTCAGATCTCTTGAAGAGAGATTTTCAAAGGAACTTCCATTTAAAGGACTTCGTGTGGCACTCTCGATTCATCTTGAAGCCAAGACAGCCTACCTGTGCAAAGTCCTTGCAGCAGGCGGTGCGCAGATGTATGTCACCGGTTCTAATCCACTCTCTACCCAAGATGATGTGGCGGCTGCCCTTGTAAAGGCGGGACTCAATGTCTTCGCATGGCACGCGGCTACCCCCCAAGAGTATGACTCGCATATTAGGAAAGTGATAGAGGCGGCACCCTCACTCATTATCGATGATGGAGGAGATCTGGTACATACAATCCATACATACTATCCTGAGCTCTGTGATGGAGTGATTGGTGGCTGTGAAGAGACCACCACCGGTGTGATGCGTCTGGAGGTGATGGCCTCCAAGGGAGAACTTAAGTTTCCTATGGTACTGGTAAACAATGCAAAGTGCAAATATCTCTTTGACAATAGATACGGAACAGGACAGTCAGTATGGAACGGAATCAACAGAACCACTAACCTTATTGTCGCAGGAAAGAAGGTCGTTGTTGCCGGATACGGATGGTGCGGAAAGGGTGTGGCAATGCGTGCAAAGGGTCTTGGGGCTGATGTCATTGTTACAGAAATCGACCCTGTGAAGGCAATCGAGGCAGTGATGGATGGCTTCAATGTGATGCCGATGGCACAGGCTGCTGAGAAGGGCGATATCTTTGTTACTGTGACAGGATGTGAAAATGTAATAGTCCCTGAGCACTTCATCAAGATGAAAGATGGTGCAATCTGCTGCAATGCAGGTCACTTCGACTGTGAAGTGGCAGTGGCTGACCTTGAAAAGATGGCAGTAGAAAGCTGGGAAGCGCGTGAAAATATCAGAGGTTACAGACTTGCCAACGGCAACAGAATCTACATTTTAGCACAGGGCAGACTTGTAAACTTAGCTTCAGGCGATGGCCATCCAGCCGAGATTATGGATATGAGCTTTGCAATTCAGGCACTCGGAGCTGAATATATTGCCAAGAACGGCAGAGATATCAAGGAAAAAATCGTGAATGTTCCCCAAGAGGTGGATGATACCGTTGCCCGTATGAAACTTTCGGCCTGGGGAACATCAATCGACACACTCACACCCGAGCAAAGAGAATATCTCTACGGAGAAAAATAAAACACATTAAAAACTCCCAAAACAGAAAAATAATGTCCAAAGTCAAATTCTACAACGGATCTAATATACCCCTCGAATTTCACAGGGCACGTATTGTCCAGAAGGTCAATCTTCTTCCTATCGAAGAGCGATATGAAGCCCTTGTAAAGGGAGGATTCAACAGCTACAGACTCGATTCCAAAAGCGTATTCCTCGACATGCTCACTGACAGTGGCACCAACGCGATGAGCGACCTTCAGCTCTCCGCAATGATGAAGGCTGATGATGCCTACGCCGGTTCCGAAACCTTCGCCAGACTCGAAAGGGCAGTGGAGGAGGTCCTTGGCAAGCGCTATACCATTCCCGCACACCAGGGACGTGCAGCTGAAAACGTAATCATGAGAGCACTTATCAAGCCCGGAGATATCGTTCCAATGAACTACCACTTCGGCTCGACAGTAAACCATATAAAACTCAACGGTGGAAAGGAGGTCGAACTTCTCAACAGGGATTCATTCATTTCGAACTCCGATGAACTGTTCAAAGGAAACGTTGACCTCACACTTCTTGAAAAGTGTATTGAAGAGTATGGAAGGGAACGCATCCCCTTCATCAGAATGGAAGCCTCTACCAACCTCATTGGAGGACAACCATTCTCCATGGCCAACTATAAGGAGGTCAGGAAGATTGCAGACAAGAACGGACTCAAGATACTCCTCGATGCGACACTCCTTGGCGAGAACGCATATCTTATCACCCGTCGCGAAGAGGCTTACAAGGGAGCATCTCTTGCATCAGTAATAAGGACAATGTGTGACCTTGCCGATATCGTCTATTTTTCAGCCAGAAAATTCACCTGTTCAAGGGGAGCTGTCATCTGTACAGATGATTTCCAGGCAAAACTCCTTATGGATCAAGTGGTAGCCGTATTCGAAGGCTATGTTACATACGGTGGTATGTCGATGAAGGAGATTGAAGCCATCATTCAGGGCCTCTACGAAGCTACAGATGAGGACTACATATCCCAAAGCCCCTCTTTCATCAAATACTTTGTAGATGAGGCTGTAAAGCTTGGAATACCAATGGTGACTCCCGCTGGGGTACTCGGAGCGCATGTTGACGCAAAGCTCTTCTGCGACCACCTCAGACTTCAGGACTACCCTTCATGTGCACTGGCTGCGGCATATTATCTCTGCTCAGGTGTAAGGGCGATGGACGGTGGTACGGCTTCAGAGGGAGATCCGAACAACCCTCTCGTATTCGCAGATATGGAGCTGATGCGCATAGCCTTCCCCAGAAAGGTCTTCACACTCTCACAGACAATGTATGCACTGGACCGTCTCAAATGGCTATATGATAACAGGAAGCTTATCGGACCGATGACTTTCGACGATATTCCAGGTATGCAGAGGTGCTTCAGGACACCTATGAAACCCATCGGTGACTGGCCTGCTAAACTCATTGCCAAGTTTAAGGAGGACTTCGGGGACTCTTTGTAAAAGACTTCCGGAAATCCACCAAAATTTATTTGGAAATCAATAAAATAGTACATATTTTTGCGCGCCCTCCCGAAAAGAGGGATTACAGATAAAGTCTAACCGCTTTTTAGAAAACACAGTATTAACTTTTTATGACAACAGAAAATCAGACCCTGGCAGCTGCAGCTGAAGTTGAAGCTCCCAAAAGAAAAAGCAACGCGTCTGTCCCTGTAGATCAGTTCGACTGGGATGCTTTTGAAAAAGACGCCATTTATGATGCCGACAAGGCGACAATTGAAGAAAGCTACGACCAGACCCTTTCCAAAGTAGTAGAAAACGAAGTAGTGGAAGGTGTCGTAATGGCCGTTAACAAACGCGAAGTTCTCGTTAACATAGGTTACAAGAGCGAAGGCGTTATCAACATCTCAGAATTCCGTTACAATCCCGACATCAAACCCGGAGACAAGGTTGAAGTCTATGTTGAGACAGCTGAAGACAAGAAAGGTCAGCTTATCCTCTCACACAGAAAGGCACACTCTCTCCGTTCATGGGATCTCGTTAACGAAGCATTCGAAAAAGACGAAATCGTTAAAGGTTACGTTAAGTGCCGTACTAAAGGCGGTATGATCGTAGACGTATTCGGAATCGAAGCGTTCCTCCCCGGATCACAGATCGATGTTAAACCTATCCGTGACTACGACGTATTCGTAAACAAGACAATGGACTTCAAGATCGTTAAGATCAACAATGAATACAGAAATGTAGTCGTTTCACACAAAGCTCTTATCGAAGCTGAAATCGAAGCTCAGAAAGCTGACATCATCGGTAAGCTCGAAAAAGGCCAGATTCTCGAAGGTGTGGTTAAGAACATCACCTCATACGGTGTATTCGTTGACCTTGGCGGTGTAGACGGACTCATCCACATCACCGACCTTTCATGGGGCAGAATCAACCATCCTGAAGAAGTGGTTGCTCTCGACCAGAAGATCAATGTCGTTATCCTCGACTTCGATGATACAAAGAAACGTATCGCATTGGGTCTCAAACAGCTCCAGCCTCATCCTTGGGATGCTCTCGATGCTGACCTCAAACCTGGCGACAAGGTAAAAGGTAAAGTAGTCGTTATCGCTGACTACGGCGCATTCGTAGAAGTACAGCCCGGTGTAGAAGGACTTATCCATGTATCAGAAATGTCATGGTCACTCCACCTCAGAAGTGCACAGGACTTCCTCAAAGTAGGTGACGAAGTAGAAGCAGTTATCCTTACTCTTGACAGAGAAGAAAGAAAGATGTCCCTCGGTATCAAACAGCTTAAAGAAGATCCTTGGGCAAACATCTCTGAAAGATATCCCGTTAATTCACGCCACACAGCAACAGTTCGCAACTTCACCAACTTCGGTGTATTCGTAGAACTCGAAGAGGGCGTAGATGGTCTCGTACATATCAGCGACCTTTCATGGACCAAGAAGATCAAACATCCTTCAGAATTCACATCTATCGGTGACAAGCTTGAAGTAGTAGTTCTCGAAGTGGATCAGGAAAACCGTCGTCTGAGCCTCGGTCACAAGCAGCTTGAAGAAAATCCTTGGGATGTATTTGAAACAGTATATACCCTCGGTTCTATACACGAAGGAACAGTTGCAAACTTCGTTGACAAGGGAGCCACCATCTCACTCGCTGAAGGAATTGAAGGCTTTGCTTCAATCAAGAACCTCCTCAAACAGGACGGAACCACAGCAAGCGCAAACGAAAAGCTCGCTTTCAAGGTAATTGAATTCAACAAGGCTAACAAGAAGATCGGTCTTTCTCACACCAAGACTTGGGAAGAACCCAAGAAAGAGGAAGCTATCAAAGAGAGCGACAACACTCAGAAAGCAGTGAAGAAACTCAAAGCAAACCTCGAAAAGACCACTTTGGGAGACATCTCTGAACTTGCTGACCTTAAGAGCAAGATGGAAAACGCCTCTAAATAGTCTCTGAATGTTTTCGTTGATAACACTGGGAATTTCCTCAGCTTCACCGACGACTAACAGATATCCCAGCGCTCACATACTTAGAATATGTGGGCGCTTGTTTCTAATAGATTGCGGTGAAGGAACACAGCTTCTGATGAAGCGGCACAGACTTTCTATCAGTAAAGTTCAGGGTATGTTCATCTCTCATCTGCACGGAGATCACATTCTCGGCATTCCCGGATTCCTCTCCTCTGCATCTCTTGCAGGCAGGACTGAACCCTTGGATATCTATGCTGTTGCACCTTTGGAGAAGATGATAGAGTTCTTTACCGACTTTTTTGAAGAGGAGTTTCCTTTTGAGCTCCGTTTTCATCCCATAGAGGCTCCTGGAATTCTGGTCAGCGACCCTGCATTTGAAGTTGTGGCTTTCCCTCTTGACCACCGTGTCGAAACTTATGGATTCGTCTTTTACGAAAAGAAAAGACGTGCCGTCGCACGAAAGATGGTCTACTGCTCTGATACTGCGCCTCTCTCCTGCTTTCCCCAGGAGGCGATGAAAGCCGATATTCTCCTTCATGAGGCCACTTTCGCCTCTGAGAAGGCAGAACTTGCCCGAACTTACTTTCACAGTACGGCGGCAGATGCTGCCAGAGCCGCCCGATTGCTTGATGCAAAGCGTCTCGTCCTTACCCACTTCTCTTCCAGATATACAGATTTGCAACCGTTGCTTGATGAGGCGCGAGCCATCTTTCCAGAGACTTATCTTGCCTCTGAGGGGGCTGAATTCAGCGTCCCGCTGGTCCGTCTGGATTAGTATTCCGAAAACCTTTTGTAATATTCTTTGTCATGATAAATACCTTATATCTTAAAATCCGCAGGTTCTCCTCTCTATTCATATTGCCGGTTCTTTCGCTCTTTTTGTCAAACCAGACACTCTGTGCACAGAACTCATCCGACATACATCTCAAGACAGGTGCAGCCAAACTGTATCAGACTCTCTACTATATTGACCGCCTCTATGCAGATACTGTAAACATCGGCAGTATTGTAGATGAATCGATCAAGGCAATATTGGAGCAGCTGGACCCGCACTCCTCCTTTGTCAGTGCAGAAGAGCTCAAGGCAATGAACGAACCTCTTCAGGGGGAATTTGAAGGTATAGGAATAGAGTTCTCAATCATCCGTGACACTCTTACTGTGCAAGGGGTAATTGCTTCAGGCCCTTCTGAGAAGGCAGGGCTGATAGCAGGTGACAAGATCCTCTCGATTGATACTCTTGATCTTACCCGTACAAAGGTTACCAATGATCTGGTCTTCAAGAACCTGCGCGGGCCCAAAGGTACCAGAGTAAAACTCGGCATCCTCCGTCCCAATGCTGCCGGTATCGTGACCTATACTATTGTCAGGGACAAGATTCCTATCAAGAGTGTCGAAGCTGCCTATCTCATCCCCACCACCTCACCCACAGCTTCAACGTCACCCTCAACCACAACCACAACCTCATCGTCACCCTCATCGTCACCATCCACGTCACCATCCACGTTATCCTCATCCTCCTCTTCCTCTTCCTCACCTACATCTAACATACTGTATATCAAGTTGACCCGTTTTGCTGCAAAGTCGCATTCAGAGATGGTAGAAGCAATGAACAGCTTCTATGGTCAGTACGACGGAATGATTTTGGACCTGAGAAGCAATTCCGGCGGATACCTTCCCACAGCAATAGATATATGCAACGAATTTCTTGACAAGAATGACCTCATTGTCTATACAGAAGGGGCCAAAATCCCCAGAATGGACGAATTTGCAGATGGTTATGGAATATACCGCAAAGGGGCTCTGGCGATTCTCGTAGATGAACATTCGGCATCCGCAAGCGAGATTGTCAGCGGTGCCATTCAGGACCATGACAGAGGAGTCATCGTCGGCAGAAGGACTTTCGGAAAGGGACTGGTCCAGAGGGCTCTTCCGCTGGAGGACGGTTCTGAAATCAGACTGACAGTTGCGCGTTACCATACCCCTTCCGGAAGGGTGATTCAGGCTCCTTATGAACTTGGCAATGCCAAACAATACTATACCGATTTTTATGAAAGGTTTGCCCGTGGGGAGTCTTTTTCAGCTGACAGTATCTCATTCCCGGACTCCCTTAAGTTCCATACTTTGAAACTGGGCAGGGTAGTATATGGAGGTGGCGGAATCATGCCCGATGTTTTTGTTCCCAAGGATACAACATCTTACACTGAATATTACGCATCCCTTATCAGAAACCGTGTAATTATCGATTTTGTCAATGCCCAGACAGATGCCAATCGTAAGAGATGGCTCAAGACCTATCCCGATTTCGAATCCTTCTTCAATAAGTTCAATCTCAGTCAGCAGCAGTTCGATGATTTAATCGCTTTAGCCAAAAAACGTGGTATCGAACCTGACACGGAGCAATTCGAAATATCACGCAGTGCGATTGACAGGTATATAAGGGCCCTTATTTCCGGAACACTTTACGGCCACGACTCTTTTTACAAGGTTATGAATAGCGGTGACCCCGAAATTCTCAA
>CALZHC010000050.1 GCA_945787505.1 uncultured Alistipes sp. | reverse complement strand
TCGCCCCCTTGACCGCCGAGAAGATTGGGAAACGGTATTCTATGTTGGCTTCCAGTCTCATATCTCCGGTCTGGTTAGGGATGGAGAAGGTGTTGTCCAATTTTGAGGATCCCGGACCTACTCCCCTGCCCGTCCAGCCCCTGAGACTGTTCGAGCCCCCGCCCCAGAAAAGACGCTCGAATGGCATCTTGGTAGAGTTGCCGTAAGCATATCCAATCCCTCCCAACGCCCTGACTGCGATAGAATGCTTCTTCTCCTTTCCAAGCATCCATGTGTATGACAAGGAGAGTTCACCGCGTACGAACTGCGAGTAGGGAGAGTCCCAGATGGTGTGGAATCCTGAGGAGTCAACAGCCATGAACTTGTTGAATGCAGAAAGCAGGTTTCCTGAAATATCTACCTGCAGGGAGGCTTTGAAGCAGTTGTCTGACGGAAGCATGCCCGGTACGCTGGCATATTGAAAGTTAAATCCAAGACCCATGTCGAAGTGGTTCTTGTATGCTTCACGGACAAAAGGGTCTGTCAGAGATTCCATGAATTCAGTACTATAGACCGGCAGATTTACAATATTCAGCTGCAATGGAGTTATCTGATAGTAGAATTTATTGGAGCTGCTGCTCCAGTTCCATCCGAATTTTCCCCCTATCATGTTTCGTGTATATTCCGGCCTTTTCTGGTAATTGTAGGACAATGCTATATCTGTTCGAGGAACAATGCGTCTGAACATTCTGTCGGGCAAAAGGACAAAAGTAGGAAAGCTCAATCCTGCATTTGCTCCGAACTCAATCGCTCTAGTAGGACTGGTTACCGAGAATTGAAAATTTCCCATTACCGAGAGTGACAGCCATTCCCCTCCGTTGAAGATATTTCTGTTGAAATAGGATATTGCAGGTGAGATTCCAATGAGTCCGGAAGAGTTGGTGGAGGCCTCGAGGTTAACCTTGTATCCGTGGATTTTCGATGGCAGAAGTCTGATCATTACATCGACGACATTGGTATCGACTTTTGTAAGTTCCAGATTCACACTGCTATATACTCGAAGGTTGGCGAGTCTTCGATAGCTCAGGTTCACTATGTCGCTACTGTAGAGTGCCCCTGGTTCTATAAGGTTCATCGTATAGAGGATCGATGGCCTTATGCGCCGTTTCTTGTCGTATAGAATGCTTATATTTTCATAATGAACGGTATCGTAGATCTGCGGAATTTTCTGTGCTATGGATGCACGGTATCTCAGATTATCCGAAACTGGGTAAATGTAAACGTCCCCGAAGTAGAATTTTCTATGTGGTCTGCCTTCATCGGATAACTCTTTTCTGGTGTGATTCTTTATGATTACTTTAAGCAATACAGAATCTTTTACCGAGATTGTATCAGCTCTGAAGAAGTAGTAATTCTTCGAGAATTCATAGTAGCCTTTGTTCTTAAGGTACTCTTCCGAACGTTCTGTTTCCTTGTCAAGAAGACTCTCCGACAATGGCATTCCCACCTTTATCAGCGAATTAAGTGTGTCGGCCATAACGTCAGGCAGCAGCTGGGGATCTTCTATATCATAACTGATGCTCTTGATCGGATATTGTTTTCCAAGGGTGATATTGTAATAGACTACAGCCTTGCGGTTCTTGATTGATATGCTGTCTGTGACCTGCGAGTAGTAATATCCCTGATTCTCCAGATAAGTGGTTATGTTGCCTTTGCTCTCTTCGACCATGTCGGGCCTGAAGACTACAGGCTCCTGCCCTATCTTGTGTACGATATTGTCCCACCATTTGCACTTGCCGGTGTCCCAGTTGTAGATATATATTGCGGGATTCCAGCCTCCTTTCTTGCCTTTGAATATATAGGAATTGGGCTTCTGGCGGATATACTTGTCGACTCCGGAGGGATTGAATTCCGGGTATTGCTTTGAATTAGTGACTGTTACGATATTGCTTGCAAGTCTGGACTCTCCCTCTCCGAGTGCCTTGGTGGTACTGCAGCCGGTCAGGATGGAGATGACAAGCAGGATTGTCACCGCTATGTATATCAGGTGCTTCTTTTCCATTCTTGAGTTATTGTCTGCAAATTTAAGAAATTTTATAGGCTTATAAAAATAGAAATGATATATTTGCAACTTGAATATTTAACCAAAGTATCTTACTTACATATATTGGAATGAAGAACAAGTACATTGATTTGATTGAACAGACTTTTGAATTCCCGCAGGACGAATTCAAAGTTGAAGATGGAAATCTTACTTTCCACAATATTCCTATTATGGATGTAATCCAACAGTACGGGACACCTTTGAAGATCACCTATCTGCCGAAGATCTCTTCGCAAATCCAAAGGGCCAAGAGGATGTTCAATGTGGCTATGGCAAAGGTCGACTATAAGGCTGACTATCATTATTGTTATTGTACCAAGAGCTCACACTTCTCTTTCGTACTCGAGGAGGCTCTCAAGAATGACATCCATATCGAGACCTCTTCCGCTTTCGATTTGAATCTGATTGAGGCTCTTTATGATAGCGGCACAGTGGACAAGGACTTGTATATTATCTGCAACGGCTTCAAAAAAGATACTTACATCGAGAATATCGCCCAGTTCATCAATAACGGCTGGAAGAATACCATCCCCGTGCTGGACAATATGCCGGAATTCGACAGACTGGACAAGGTAGTGAATGTGCCTACCAGAATCGGTATCAGGATTGCCTCTGAAGAGGAGCCCAAGTTCGAATTCTATACATCAAGGCTTGGTATCCGCTACTCTGACATTCTTCCTTTCTACAAAGAGAAGGTGAGCAAGAACAGCAAGTTTTCTCTCAAGATGCTTCACTTCTTTATCAATACCGGTATCCGTGACAACGCCTACTACTGGAATGAGTTGAGAAAGTGCGTCGAAGTCTATTGTGACTTGAAGGCTGTATGCAGCGAACTTGATTCCATCAATATCGGGGGCGGTCTTCCTATCAAGAATTCTCTGGCGATGGATTACGACTACGAATATATGATTGAGGAGGTAGTTGCTGCCATCAAGAGTATATGTGATCAGCGTGGTGTGGATGTTCCCAACATCTTCTCTGAATTTGGTTCGTACACGGTCGGAGAGAGTGGTGCGACGATTTTCTCTATCTTGGACGTAAAACAGCAGAACGACAGAGAAAGATGGTATATGATCGACAGTTCGTTCATGACGACCCTGCCCGATACTTGGGGTATTAACCAACGTTTTATCCTGCTTCCGATTAACCATTGGGAGAAGGAGTACCAAAGAGTTTTCCTCGGTGGTCTTACCTGTGACAGCCAGGACTACTACAATGCAGAGGCCCACGCCAACGCAATCTTCCTTCCTAAGGTCTCCAAGGATGATGAGGAGCCCCTCTATATCGGTTTTTTCCACACAGGCGCCTATCAGGAGTCGATTGCCGGTTACGGCGGAATCCAGCACTGTCTGCAGCCGGCACCCAAGCACATTATTATAGACAAAACTGAGGACGGGGACTACACCACCAAACTTTTCAGCAAGGAGCAGACCTATAAATCGATGCTCAAAATCCTCGGTTACTAACCCCCTCCCCCTGTGATGAACTAAACATCACCGACAAGGAACTAATACTCCCCCTGTGATGAACAAAAGCATTCCCAGTAAGGCTGACATAAAGCTGATTCACTCTCTTGCCAAGAAGAAGGCGAGAGAGGAGTCAGCTCTTTTTGTCGTTGAAGGTGAAAAAATGGTCGCAGAGGCCCTTGCTTCGGGGCTTGAAATTGAGGCGGTCTATTACCGTGATACTATAGGAGAAGAGATGATGAGCCGTATTTCCCTTCTGAGTTCTCCCTCCCCCGCCCTTGCTGTTATCCGTCAGCCGGCACCCGACATGCTGAAGGAAGAGGGGATTACCCTGGTGCTGGACGGTGTGCGGGATCCGGGCAATCTGGGCACAATTCTTAGACTTGCCGAGTGGTTCGGTATCAAGAATGTCGTCTGTTCCACGGACTGCGTAGACGTTTTCAATCCCAAGACAGTCCAATCGACTATGGGAACGATTCTTCGCAAGGTTCCTCTCTACACTGATATCCATGAGTTTATCACAGCTCAGCGCGCTGCCGGCATTCCGGTCTACGTCACAGCCCTTTCCGGTGACAACATCTACGCCTCAGGTATCAACCGCCTGAGTCGGGCAGTATTCGTTATGGGCAGCGAGAACAATGGTGTCAGCCCTCAGATCATGAGTCTGGCCACAGGGGCGCTCTTCATTCCCCCCTTCCCTGCCACCTGCAACACCGGCCGCAGCGAATCCCTGAACGTCGCCATCGCCACATCAATCCTCTGCTACGAACTCCGCCGCCCCCGATAATCTACTGGATTTCATCTTCTGTTTCTTCCTGCTGCAGAGTTCTCTGATGACCATCTCAAAGTTTTATATTTTAACTGAAAATCCGTCTAAATAAACATGCAATGATATACAGGAATCATTGTCAGCTGTTCGTCCTTGCGCAAGTCTTTCGTATATACAAGATATCTGATTCCGACGTGTTGTGAAAACTTTTTGCAGAATTCGTCCATTGATTTGTGAGTCTTGTACCCTGATGATTTGACTTCTACTGGGCAGATTTTAAATCCACGGGAGAGCAGAAAATCTATTTCATAATTGTGCTTGCCACTGGCTGTGGGCCAAGTGTGGTAGAAGAGCTTTTCTCCACGGGCACGCAGCATCTGAGCAACAACATTTTCATAAATATAGCCAAGGTCAGTGGCGAGTTTGTCGCTAAGCAATTTTTGATAGATAATGTTCTCAGTAACGGCTTTGTCCCAAAATGCCATTGTGATAAACAGACCAGTATCTCCGACATACATCTTGTACTGCGCCATATTCTTGTGCTGGGACAGTCCTGCTGACGGGTCGTTTGCGTGGTAGGAGAAATTAACGGTCATACTGTCATCCATATCCTGAATCAGTTCGTTCATATCATCCTCATTTTGGCTACGTCCCAGAACACTGGTAACCTGGTAGCGTGAAGCATTGCCGGTGAGTTGAGATGGGGCCGCCATAAACAGACGGGTAGCACGACCGGTAGGATCGATTTTCCTGAAATCGTCGGCGTAAAGCTCGATAATTTCACGTTTCGTGGCATCTACCTCACTCAGGTTCTTTGTGTCGAGATAGGTATTGACAGCCTGGGGCATTCCACCGATCAACATATAGAGACGGAAATCCCGCATCAGTTTTCTGCAGGTGGCATCACCAACTCCCTGATGCTTCTCAAAGATCTCCTTCATAAGGGGAACGGTTACGGTGTCGCCCAGGGCCCAACGGAACTCTTCGTAGTCCATCGGATACATTTCAATGCGTGTCTCCTCACTCGGTATGACGATGCCTTGAGTGTTTTTTTTGATGGAAAGAAGAGAACCTGTCTCAATGTAGTCGTACCTGTGGTCTTTAACCAAATACTTGATGGCTTCCCGGACTTTTGGTGCTTTCTGAATTTCGTCAAAGATTATAACAGATTTGCGTTCTTCAAGACGAACATTGTAAATGAACTGAAGCTGGAGGAAAAAATTGTCGCGGTCGCTGATATTGTCTATTGCTTCCCAAAGGGCCTTAGGAGCATCAGCAAAATCCACCTTTATGTATGATGAATACTCGTTTCTTGCGAACTCTTCGGCGATGGTTGACTTTCCTACACGGCGGGCTCCTTTGATAAGAAGGGCTGTGCTACCGTCTTTGGTTCTCTTCCATTCTTGTATTCTATCGTAAATTTTACGTTTGAATATGCGTTCCGGATATTCCATTCTTCTCACAATTTTTTCGTTGTTCGGAGACAAAAATAGGCCAATTTGATGGAATCTCAAAATTTATTGTGGCAATATTGTATGAAATCTCAAAAATATTAAATGCCTGGTCAAATTTAACCAGGCATAATCTTCCGGCTATCTCAGAAAGTCGGGGACACTTGAGCCAATGCTTTTAATCTGTTATATTACAGGGCTGAGCCGAATTTTTCTTTGAATGCTTGATTGTATGCGGCTGAGTGTTTTTTATGCTGCTTGAAGGATGAAGTAAAATTATGTGTGCCATCAAAAGTAGGCTTGGCACAGAAATAAAGATAATCAGACTTTTCGTACTCAAGAACGGCATCGATTGCGGCCACAGGCGGAATTGTAATAGGACCGGGAGGCAGGCCACGTCTTTTATAGGTATTGTAAGGAGAATTGACCTCAAGATGACGAAAAAGAATCCTCTTGAGATCCGGTTCAGAATCGATAAATGCGTATTTAATGGTTGGACAGGCCTGAAGAGCCATGTTCTTGTGTAACCTGTTGATATATACTCCGGCTATCTTATACATCTCACCGGTGATGTTGGTCTCCTCACAGACAATGGAAGCGAGCGTGATGACCTCCCTTCTTGTCATGCCTATTGAGCGGGCAAGCGAATCCCTCCTGCCATTCCAAAAGGACTCTGATTCTGAATTCAGTCTTGCAACAATATCCTGAGGACTCTCTGTCCAATATACGTAATATGTATTCGGTATGAATATATGGAAATTATCATCATTGATTACCTGTGCAAACGAGGCGGAATCAGCCTCAAAATTTCTTCCTAAAAAGGCAGCCAGATCGCATGGTCGTCTCAGGTGCGCACGCAAAGTAAGCCTGACGGGGTCCTCTCTTCCATTGGCAATTATCCTAATGACTTGCTGATTGGAAAGGCCTTCTGTTATACGGTAACGACCTGGTTCAAAATGCTTTTCAAACTCCCTATATCGGGCGGCCCTGATAAAGGAGTTGAAGTTCCTGAATGAACCGGATTCACGAAGCACATCGGTAACTTCATCATAATTCATTGACGAACTGATATATATAACAGATTCCTTTATCGTGTTAGGACGTTTAAACGTCGAGTAGTAACACCAGGCGAAAAAACCTGCTACCAAAGCGGCAGCCGTCAGCAGTATGACTATTGTTTTAAAGACCGTTTTATACTTCATGTCCGTCTTGTACTGTTATTAATTCAGATGGTGTCTGTATATTATCTCTTTCTCAAATAGACTGTATCTCCCTCGCGTAATTTGTTGTTTTTGAGAGTCTGATTATTGTATTTGAGAAGTTTTTTGAGCTTGATTCCATATTTCTGTGAAATCGAGTAGTAGGTCTCGCCATCTTCTGCGATATGGATATCCAGATACTTGGGGGCACTGTTCTTTTTGGCCCTCAGATAGACGACAGTCCCCATTTCAATCGGTTGGCTCTTGCGAAGGTCATTGAAGCTGAGAAGTTCGCATGTGAATAGGTTATACTCTTTGGCAATAGATTCGTATGAATCGCATTCTGAAGCGACGATATAAGGGATACCGTTCTTGGTATAGATTGTCCTGAGTGCCGAGTATTTGTACAAAGGAGAGGTAGAGGCGGGGATATACTCTTCGACCTGCATAAGAAGCGAAGGCGAAGGGGGTAGAACCGCCGGTGAGTCATATTGGAAGAGACGATAATCTTCTATGATGGTAATAAGTTTCTGGGCATACGCAGGATCTGTTGCGTAACCGGCTTTTTTCAGTCCGTGGGCCCATCCTTTGTAATTAGTAATATCCAGATCAAAGAGAGACTCATAACGTTCTCTGTATCTGAGGAAGTCTGAGTGATCCTTGTAAGAATCGAGAACACGGCTGTAGTGACGGAAACAGGATTTGCCAGGGTCATCGTCCTTCTTGTAGAACTTCTTGCCGGTCCAGTCACTGTGGCACTTAATCCCGAAATGGTTGTTGGCAGTACGTGCCAGGTCTGAGTTTCCATCGGACGACTCAAGGCACGCCTGTGCAAGAGTTATGCTCGCCGGGATACCGTGAGTATGCATAGTCTCAATAGCTAAGTCCTTGTACTTTTCTATATATTGGGCTCTTGTCAGCTTCTGTCCGTACATTAGGCTGTATCCTGTCACAAGCAGAACAAGAGAGAGCAAAAGATTACGTTTCATGTCTCTTCTCTTTATTTCATGTTCACAAAGTTTCAAATATAGTCATCTTTGTCTATATTTTCAATAATTAATTTTGTACTGCTACTTGCTCGTAGCTACTGGATGACACCGCTTCCGAGCATTTCCAAGTCGCTGTCATCGGTATACCATACGGCAAACTGACCGGGAGTGATTCCACGCTGGTACTGTTCGAAGAGTATGTAGAGTGCATCCTCTCGTTGGAACAGTGTGGCTTTCTGCAGCGGCTGACGATATCGTATTCTCACCAAAAGGTCACGTCGTTCTCCCGGGTTCATCTTCAGGTCAGGACGTATCCAGTGGACCTCACTATTTGCGATTCGTAGCGCCTTTCTGGAAAGACCGGGATGGCGATGGCTTTCTCCCACATAGATGGTATTGGTCTCCATTTCTATATCGATGATGAAGATGGGTTCTTTGTGGCCTCCAATGTTGAGCCCTTTACGCTGGCCGATGGTGTAGTACTGAGCACCGATATGGGTGCCTATTTTCTTGCCGTCAGACTCTTTGTAGTGGTATTGTGCCGCCATTTTCGGCAGAATATCCCAATGATTCTCTTCGTATTCTCCGATGTTGTTCCATTTGTCAGGAAAAGATGGCGCATCGCTGACAGGATATCCGGGATATCCGCTCATGTTATTGTAGAAGTCGGGAAAGATCTCTATGACATTGCCCTCTTTGGATGAGAGTTTCTGTTGCAGGAATACCGGCAAATCCACCTTTCCCACAAAACATATTCCCTGAGAATCCTTTTTGTCTGCGCTTGGCAAGCCTGCCTGTGCCGCGATTTTCCTTACTGTCGGCTTGTCGATATCTCCAATCGGGAATAGTGCGCGGCTGAGCTGCTGCTGTGTGAGCTGACATAGGAAGTAGCTCTGGTCCTTGTTACTATCGCTTCCCGCGAGGATTCTGTAGACCGGGCTGCCGTCTGATGCTGTCTCTACGATTTTTCGGCAATAGTGTCCTGTTGCCACATAGTCGGCTCCCATGCTTACAGCCGCATCGAGGAATGCTGCGAATTTGATCTTGCTGTTGCACAGCACATCCGGATTCGGTGTACGTCCTTTAGAATACTCATTGAACATATAATCGACTACATCCTTTCTGTAAGTGTCTGACAAGTCGATAAATTTGAAAGGTATTCCTATTTTCTTGGCTACCATCTGTGCTACGCTCAGGTCCTCTTCCCATTCACATTCTCCGTGAAGTGTTCCTGTTATGTCGTGCCAGTTCTGCATGAAGAGTGCAAAGACGTCGTATCCCGCTTCCTTGAGCAGGTATGCTGCTACCGAAGAATCGACCCCTCCAGATAGACCTACTGCTATCTTTTTGTTTTTCAGTTCATTTGAATATTCCATTCCGATTGGACCTTTTGTTTTTCTAAAAATTTCACGCAAAAATATATTAAAAATATTGTTTTAAGATAAAAATGTATATCTTTGCGCTCGGGTAAGTCTTACACGACCAGCTCCCATCCAACTTCCCCAGGGCCGGAAGGCAGCAAGGACACGATGGTCGTAGCGGTGCGATGTAATCAGCTTACCCTTTTTTT
>CALZHC010000049.1 GCA_945787505.1 uncultured Alistipes sp. | reverse complement strand
AAGAAAATGTTCCGACCTGAGACTTTTTATTGCGTTCGCCTTCAGATGGAACAATGGCACTCCTCTGGGGAAGCTCTTCAGAAAACACAACGGAAAATCCTCTGGATATGCCTCTTTTTCGCAACTTCTTTCTTAAGATGAAGGCAAGAGGGCAATTGTATGATTTAGATATATCAGTCAGACGTATTTTGGTGGCATCGAATTTTGCCCCTGCACCCATTGAACTCACCAAAGGAATACCGTTCTCCATACAATGACAGATCAAGGCAATCTTGGGTGCGAGGGTATCAATGGCATCAATCAGATAATCGATTCTGCCGACAGATGCCATAATCGACGGTATATTCTCTTCATCGAGATACCGTTTTATGGAGACCACTTCAACTTCAGGGTTGATATCCTTGAGCCTCCTCTCCATTACATCACACTTGAATTCCCCCATTGTGGAGTCAAGTGCAAGCAACTGACGGTTCTTGTTGGTAGGTGAGACCACGTCGGAATCTATGATGACAATTCTACCCACACCCGCACGAACGACCATCTCAGCGGCATAGCCACCTACCCCACCCAGACCGGCAACCGCCACTGCGGAGGCAGCCAGCCTTTCACAGCCCTGCTCCCCGACCAACATCCTGCATCTTTCCTGCCACTGCTGATACTCCATATCCCCTCTTCTCTAAAGTTTTCCCTCTTTTTCAAGAGCTTTCGCCTCATCCCAAATGGCATCCATCTGTGCAAGTGTCATATCCTTGAGCGAACGGCCCTGTCGTATAGTATGCTCTTCGAGGTATGTAAATCTCTTCCTGAATTTGGCACATGTAGTCTCGAGAGCAGTATCCGGATTCAAATCATACAGGCGGGCAGCATTGACTATTGAGAAGAGAAAATCACCAAGTTCCCCCTCAGCCCTTTCCACCGAAGAGGCCTCCCCTTCGCGCATTGCATCCAGCTCTCTTCTGAATTCAGCGAGCTCCTCAGCGACCTTATCCCAGACCTGTTCCCTCTTCTCCCAATCAAAGCCCACTGCACGCGCCTTGTCCTGCATTCTGTATGCCTTCAAAAGCGGAGGAAGTGTAACAGGAACACCGGAAAGCACTCTTTTGTTTCCATCCTTCTCCTTGGTCTTGAGTTCCTCCCAGTTTCTAACCACCTCAGCGGCATCTGCGACTTCCCTCTCCCCGAATACATGAGGGTGCCTGTAAATAAGCTTTTCACAAAGTCTGTTGATAACATCAACTATATCGAATTTGTTCTTCTCAGCTCCTATTTTTGAATAAAAGACAATGTGCAACAAAACATCACCTAACTCCTTGGAGATTTCATTATCATCCCCCTTAAGTATGGCATCACTTAATTCATAAACCTCTTCAACAGTCTGTGGTCTAAGAGATTCTGTAGTCTGTTTTGCATCCCATGGACACTTCTCTCTAAGTTCGTCCATTATATCTAAAAGGCGCCCGAAGGCCTCCATTTTCGCTTGACGCGAAGTCATTTCATTCCGGCTCATATTACTTTTTTCGAACCGACAAAATTAGTATTTTTCATAGTAAAAATCAAATATTGTTTTTCACATATATATTCATTAACTTTGGGTTGTGTTTTAAATGCTTAAAAAGATGAAAATTGTATTTCTGGATGCTGCCACAGTCGGCAGCGACATTAGTTTCGATGAACTTAAGAACCTTGGAGAGACCACTCTTTACGACTATACGTCTCCTGAAGAGGTAGCAGCGAGGGTTGCTGATGCAGAGATAGTTATCACCAATAAAGTCAAACTTTTCAAAGAGCAGATCGATGCGGCCCCCAATCTTCGTCTAATCTGTGTGGCTGCAACAGGAGTAAACTGTGTAGATGTGGAATATGCCAAGACACTCAATATCCCGGTAAAGAATATCCCCGCATACTCGACAGAGAGTGTGGCTCAAGTTATTATGATGCACATCCTGAACCTTGTCGGACACGGACTCTATTTCAATGAAGTCGTCCACTCAGGCACATACACAGCCAGCAAGAGATTCACAGACCTGTGTCGTCCCTTTTTCGAGCTTAAAGGAAAGAAAATGGGAATCATAGGAATGGGCAATATAGGCCAAAGAGTCGCTGCTTTAGCAGAGGCATTCGGCATGCAGGTATGCTACTACTCTACCTCCGGCACTTCCCATTGCACAGAATACCCTTCAGTTCCCCTCTACGAACTTCTCGAAGAGTGTGATATTATCTCCGTCAATTGTCCCCTCAACCCCGTCACTTCAGGGCTTCTCTGTTACAGCGAGCTCTGCAAGATGAAACCGACCGCCTACCTTATCAACTGTTCACGCGGTGGAATCGTAAACGAAAAGGATCTTGTCCGGGCACTGAACGACGGGCTAATTGCAGGCGCAGCTATCGATGCCTATGAAGTAGAGCCCATCCCCGCTGACCATCCCTACCTTAGTGAGTTGAAGGACAAGAGCAGACTTATTCTCTCTCCCCATATCGGATGGACCAGCAAGGAGGCACGTACCAAACTGATGGAGATTCTTGTGGATAATATCAAGACATTTCTGGCATAGAAAATATTTTTCTATTTTTGTGCCCTGTCAGAAACATAGTGTACTTGATAACCACTTTAAAAACAAGAAATGAAAATAAGACCCCGAAGCACAGTCTCCATCCCTTTCATGATGATGTCGATACTTTTCTGTATCTGCCTCATCTCGTCAAACCTATTTGAGACCAAACTGTTTACACTGTTTGGAATAACCCTCACCGGAGGAGTAGTTATCTTTCCGGTATCGTACATAATAAATGATTGTCTGGTAGAGGTTTACGGATACAAGAAATCAAGGCTCGTAATCTGGACTGCATTTGCCATGAACTTCTTTTTGGTAGGTACAGCACAGATTGTCAGGATGTTGCCAGACTCTCCATTCTGGGACGGCAGCCAGCACTTCGACTATGTATTTGCACTTGCCCCAAGGGTAGTGTTGGCTTCGATGCTGGCATTCATCTGCGGCTCGACCGTCAATGCCGTGATTATGAGCAAAATGAAAATCTCTCAGGCAGGCAAAAGGTTTTCGGTCAGAGCTATGGCCTCCACGATAGCGGGAGAAAGCGTAGATTCGCTTATCTTCTTCCCCATCGCCTTTTTTGGAACAGATACATCCATACTCTTGAAGCTTATGCTCACTCAGGTATTACTTAAAACAGCATACGAGGCACTCATTCTGCCTTTGACCAATCTAATCGTAAAACATCTGAAAGAGTATGAGCACGAAGATATTTATGACATCAACATTTCGTATAACCCTTTCAGAATAGGAGATCTGTTAAACTGATTTATTTATATGGAACCGAAGGATAAGACAAATAAAAGAGAAAAAGCTCTTGTAGTATTCAGCGGAGGTCAGGACTCGACTACATGCCTCTATTGGGCGCTGAATAATTTCAGTGAAGTGCACACCATCACTTTCGGCTACGGACAGAACCATAGCGCGGAGGTGGAATGTGCCCGTAAGATAGCAATGCGCGAAGGAGTGCCTTTCCATTACATGGATGTTTCATTCATCGGCACTCTCAGTTCGAATGCCTTGACAGACAAGACTATAACAATGGACTCAGAGTCCCCTGAAGAAGGCTTCCCCAACACTTTTGTACCGGGAAGAAACCTCTTTTTCATAAGCATCGCAGCAGTGTATGCACGGGAACACGGAATCGGCAATATAATAACCGGAGTTTCACAGACAGACTTCAGCGGATACCCCGATTGCAGAGATTCATTTATCAAGTCACTAAATGTGACGATAAACTTGGCTATGGACGAGGAGCTGGACATCATAACTCCCCTGATGTGGAAAGACAAGGCAGAGACTTGGAAAATGGCAGACGAATTGGGGGTAATGGAGATAATACGCAACGAGACCCTTACATGCTACAACGGCATAATCGGGGACGGATGTGGTGAATGCCCATCCTGCAAACTCAGAAAAAGAGGACTTGAATTATATCTTGAAGAGAAAAATAGAATATGATAATGAATAGCAGAGAATCAGAAGGACTGGTATCATTGGGAAAGAAGAGCGAGTACCCCACGGACTACGCTCCCCAGGTATTGGAGACCTTTGTAAACAAACACCCCGGCAACGACTACTGGGTACGCTTTAACTGTCCGGAATTTACCAGCCTTTGTCCAATCACAGGACAGCCCGACTTCGCAGAGATCAGAATCTCATACATCCCAGACATCAGAATGGTCGAGAGCAAGAGTCTCAAACTCTACCTTTTCAGTTTCCGTAACCACGGAGACTTTCACGAAGACTGTATCAACATAATAATGAAAGACCTGATAAAAGTGATGGATCCCAAGTATATAGAGGTAACCGGATTCTTCACACCAAGAGGCGGCATCAGTATCCACCCCTACGCCAATTGGGGACGACCCGGCACCAAGTACGAAGCACTCGCAGCTGCCCGTTTCGAAAGACATGAATAACAAACCAACAATATTTATTTACAATCAGATGAAAAAACAACTTTTTGCAGTTATCTGTGCTTTGACCCTTATCAGCACAGCTTGTACTAAACCCATCCCTGAAAACCCGGGAGAGACTCCAGACTCACCTATTGTACTGAGTGCAGCAGGAACATCTAACTGTTACCTTGTCAACAAGGCTGGATATTACTCATTTGATGCGACAGTACGCGGAAACGGAGCTACCACCATCGGACTTGATCAGCCTAAGGCAATCGCAGCCGACTCTGCAGCACTCGTATGGCAGACCACCACAGGAATGATAGGAGAAGTCACCTTCAAAGAGGGATTTATCAATTTCAAACTCGCAGATATCAAAGGAAACGCACTCATTGCAGCAACAGATTCCAAAGGAGAGATACTTTGGAGCTGGCACATATGGTTCCCTGAAGAAGAACCCAAAACATACAGAACACAGACCGGTTTCGATGTAATGAATATGAACCTGGGTGCCATGACCGAAGAATACGATATAATAGGTGCTGACTCATTGGGTGTAAAACCTTACGGGCTGCTTTACCAGTGGGGACGTAAAGATCCATTCCCGGCATCAGGAACACATTTTGGAACTACCGAAACAGTGGGAGTCGACCTTTTCGACATCAATGGAAACAAGGTAACAATCGACAAATCTCCACGGGACAATGTCGATGACAACACCATCTCATACTCCATTGCACATCCTACGACCTGTATGTCGAATTACTATCAGTACGTCAGATCACGCGACTGGCTCAGGGATGACCTTAGCAACAGAGCATTATGGGGCAACCCCCTCGAAGAAGGAAGAGGAGTAAAATCATTCTATGACCCTTGCCCTGTCGGATACCGCGTACCTGACCCTAATGTCTTCGAATATGCAACCACTTCAGGAGGACTCAGCATGGATGCTGCAGAATTCAATGTCATGGATGTAAATCAGGACGGAGTGATCAGTGCAGAAGATTGGACCAGCGGATGGTATGTTAAAATGGAAGACGGATTCACACTCTTCCCCGCTGCTGCCAGATATGACGGTGCATATGCAATGCTCTACGGCTCAAAGAGCGGATTGTGGGGATCCTATTGGGGCAACGCAGGAATGGACTCAGACTACGGCACAGGTCTGGGAGTATGTGTCCTCTCATTCCAGAATGAGTATAACGTTCAGATGCTCTCACCCTGGGGCGCAGCAAGCCGTGCAGATGCATACTCAGTACGTTGTATCAAGGAATAAGTCTACAAAGGCATAAAAACCGAAAAAAGTCACATTTTTTTAAAAAAATATTTGCAATTAAAAAAAAGTGACTATATTTGCACTCGCTAAAGCAATAGAGCGATAGCGAGTGTCTATGCCCAGATGGTGAAATTGGTAGACACGCTACTTTGAGGGGGTAGTGCCGATTTAGGTGTGCAAGTTCGAGTCTTGTTCTGGGCACAGAAAGAGTGACTGAAAACGGTCACTCTTTTTTTGTATATTTACGCTTGAATCCTATACATAATATACAAGACTTAAACAACATAAAAATGAACATTTGGAAGAGACTTATCACCTTGGCACTGCTGCTCGCAGCACTATTCAAATCAGAGGCTGCGAACAGAATATTCACGACAACATCACCCGATGGAAGACTCACACTATCCATATCGATAACGGACAGGATAACCTACGACCTCGATAAAGATGGACACAAACTCGTAAGCGGAGCCACCCTTTCAATGGAACTTGCAGACGGAAAAAGATTTGGAAAATCAATAAATCCCGGAACACCATGCAAAGTTTCACGGAACGAATTCTGTTCGGAAGTCGCAACACCACTATACAAATACTCTTCAATCGAAGAGAGATACTCGGAACTGCGCCTCTCATTCAAAGACTACGCAATAGAGTTCCGTCTCTACGATCAGGGAATGGCCTACCGCTTCAGCACCAGTCTCAAAAAAGAATTTGCAGTAATTGGAGAAGAGGTCTTGATCCCAGTAGACAAAGGGGAGAAACTCTACATCCCGTACTCATCCAACACCAAAGATCCCTATGCCACATCATTTGAAAGCAGGTACACAATATCAGGCATCGATGAATGGCATAAAGATAAAATAGCATTCCTTCCGCTACTTGTAAAAAAAGAGACCGGTACCTCTCTACTTATCAGTGAAGCCAACATAGAATCATACCCTGGAATGTTCCTTACACGAGGCTCCGACAAGGACAGTTCAACAGGAACCCTCATCGGCACCTTCGCGGCAAGACCCTCTCAAGTAAGAAAAGAGGATGTCAGATGTACAGAAATCGTCACATCCAGAAGCGACACACTCGCTCTGTGCAAGGGAAAAAGGAAATTTCCATGGAGAATCATCTCAGTAGCGGACAACGACAAAGACCTGCCTGGCAATACAATGACACGGGCACTGGCCGATGACTCAAGAGTAGAGAATACAGAGTGGATAAGACCGGGGAAAGTAGCATGGGACTGGTGGAATGACTGGTCTCTCTCAGGGGTGGATTTCAAAGCAGGAATCAATACACAGACATATAAATACTTCATTGACTTCGCATCAGCCAACGGAATCGAATACATAGTCCTTGACGAAGGGTGGTCAGAACCTTCAAAAGGGGACATAATGAGCGTAATCCCGGAGTTAGACCTGAAAGAACTGGTCAGCTACGGCCAGAGCAAAGGTGTCGGTGTAATTCTATGGGCAGTAGCATACGTGCTCGACACACAACTCGAACAGGCCTGCAGGCACTACTCCGAAATGGGAGTCAAAGGATTCAAAATCGACTTTATAGACAGAGACGACCAATGCGCAGTGGAGACCATCTACAGAATATTGGAGTGCTGTGCCCAAAACAGACTCATCGTAGACCTACATGGAATGTACAAGCCGGCAGGGCTTGACAAGACATACCCCAACGCTCTGAACTTCGAAGGAGTCTGGGGACTGGAGCAGATGAAATGGAGCAACGAAGATATGATCACATACGATGTCACGTTCCCATTCATAAGGATGACATCAGGTCCTGTAGACTACACACAGGGAGCCTTGCGCAATGCCGCCCGCAACTGCTACAGCAGCTGCTGGTCTCGTCCCATGAGCCAGGGTACCAGAGCCCGCCAGGTAGCGGAATATATCATCTTCGACTCTCCTCTGGTCATGCTATGTGACTCTCCATCAGACTACATGAAGGAGAAGGAGACACTGGATTTCATTACCGAAATACCCTCTGTATGGGACTATACCCGCGTTCTCGACGGAGCTATAGGAGAGTATATTGTAACCCTGAGGAACAAGGGAGACGATTGGTACATCGGAGGAATCAACGGACACACCGAGATGACAATTACAGTCGACCTTAGCGAGATACCCAAAGAGAAAAGAGGCTCATTCACCATCTTTGCTGATGGTGCCAACGCATCCAAAACCGCAACAGACTACAAGATTGTACACTATTCCGATTACCCTGACCAGACCATAACGCTGGAACTGGCTCCCGGAGGAGGATTCACAATACGTTTTAATGACTGACCTGACCACTTTAGCGGACACCAGAAAATCTCTTGAGATGAAAACTCTGGTGAAGAATTTTGTTTCTGAGCTTTGATGACAGAGTGTTCTCCTTCTCAAGGAAGTCATTTACTATCTCATAAGCCTGAGCGGAAGTGTGTCCGCCCAAAAGGGATTTTAGCCACAGAGTCGGAAAGAATATATCACCGGTCTTTTGAATCTCTTCAAGGTGTTCAAGCGCAGGTCTTATATAAACTAAAGCCTCCTTCTGCCTTAACGGATGATTAAGGAGCGAAAGCGCACTGCCTACCCACGGTTCCACAACCCTGTTTTCAGGCAGAAGCAAAGATTCGAAGAGTGCCTGTCTCTGCTCAATACTATTGCTTGCACCTCTTGAAACGAAGTCAAACTCCCTGATTCTGTCCGGGTTTGAAATACGAGAGCGTTGCTTGTCCAGAATCATTTTTGAATTTTCATCGAAGAATATGGCAAGCTTATAAGAAATGGAAGTGTAATCCCTTTCACCAAGAGTACAGCCGGCGGGAGCCTTCTGTGAGTTCCATATTATATAGAGTCTCTCCATAGCAGTCTCTGTATAGGCAACAGAGATATAGCTGCGAAGCGCTGATAGCCGGAACTTGCGGTTCTTGTGACGCGAGACCATCTTCCATAAAGAGGCCTCGACTTCACCAATAAACTCCTCGCTCAGATCATAGTAACATCTGCAGCTCTCCACAAGATACTTCAATGCAAGATTGAACAGGATCTCATTTTCCTCCCTTTCAATATACTTCAGAAGCTCATGAACAAAAGAAGAGGGAAGAATATCCCCTGACCTCATATTCTCATACAGAGTCATCAGAACAGAAGCCCTCAGAACCTCATCGGCATCAGACTTCGTATTATGGTTCTCTAAAGAGCTCCACAAATCGTTGGCCTCCTTACAGGAATCGATTTTAAAAAAGCCATAACCCCTTGCATCCGAATTGGGGATAATCACCATTTCATCGCACTCTCTACAGATATGCGACACAGGGACGCGAGCAGACTCTCCATCCAGGAAAAGAGTGCAAGGAGTGCCATTTACCAGATATGTAATCTCTTGTGATCTGAGCACCCCCTTTCCGGTGGGATCACTCTGAGTGACGACAAGCTGTCCATCCTCAACCCTATGTCTGATAACAGGCATTCCGCCTTCACACACCCAGCTGTGGGACCAGGCCTTAAGATCCATATCCGAGTACCTGTCCAGAATTTCAATAAGATCCTCCCATGTGGCATTGGCATAACCAAAAGAGCTGAGATACTCTCTGATTCCATCCCTGAACTTTTCCTCGCCAAGAAGTCTGACCATCATTTCCATAATCATAGGTGACTTGTTATAGATAATATTGCCATAAACCAAACCGGCATCAGCCAAATTATCCAGCTGCTGTTTGACAGAGTTTGCCCCATCAGTCCTATCTTCCGTATATGCCGCAGGAAGATAATCGGTCACAAAATTCAGATGATGGTTAATTCCTTGATAATGAGGAGCAACTATACGGCTTGCGAAATAATTTGCAAAGACCTCCTTCGTCCACACGTCATCGAACCACTTCATAGTCACATAATCACCGAACCACATGTGAGCAGTCTCGTGGGCAATCAGGCTGCTGCGGGAAAGACGCTCTGCAAGTGTAGCCTGCTCATTGAGAAACATCCTCGTATCATTATACAGAGTAGCCCCGGTGTGTTCCATCCCGCCATATTGAAATCCCGGAAGGATTACAAGATCATATTTACCGAAAGGATATGGAATAGCAGTATACTCCTCCAAGAAGTCAAGAGCATCAAAAACCTCCGCGGCTATATCCGGCAGCTGTTTTATCTTCTTGGGATCATTCTCCCTGTGATAAATCGATATACACCTCTCCCCTCGCCTGAACTCTTCGACATCGAAATGTCCGGCAACAAAAGAGAAAAGATATGTACTAAGCTCCTCTGTCGTGCCAAAAGTGACCCTGGTCCTACCCTGAGCAACCTCCTCCTGCCCTATCTTCACAGAATTCGAAACTGCAACAGATGAGGCTGGAATCTCCAGAACGAGAGAGAATTGACCCTTAATGTCAGGCTGGTCAAAAGAGGGAAAAAGCAACCTTGCCCTATCAGGAACCAGAAGAGTGAAAAGAAAACCGTCCCTCCTGTTAAGAGGACGCGATGCCGGAACAAATTCAACATAGATAGTATTCTCACCCTTGGGAAGATTCCTCACGACAATATGTTCGTTGCAGACCATGAAATCACAGCTCTCTCCATTAAGCAGAACCATATGCACATCCCCTTCTGCTCCCTTGAAATCCAGAACAGCCTCCCCTGCATCCAGATCACTTTTGAAAGAGAGAGATACACTCCCGGTAATTACACCCTCCTTAAAATCGGGAATATTGAAAAAAAGATCATACCTGACGTCACTATAGTGACTTGCTCTCCATCTTGCAAGATTTGCAGAGACACC
>CALZHC010000048.1 GCA_945787505.1 uncultured Alistipes sp. | reverse complement strand
GGTAAGAAGCAGGTGCAGGAAGGTGGTACACAAGTTGCAGCAGACTATTCGGCTCAGCAGGGACGTAAGGGAGATGCCGGGTCGAATAAGGGATTCTCGCTCAAGGCTATGAGAGACCGTGCGATTAAATCGCAGCAAAGTGTAGAGCCGACAGTAAATATAGTTGATAAGGAACTTGACGCTCAGGAGATGGAGCAGGCTTGGGAATGGCTTGCTGCTCAAGAGAAAGCTGCCGGCAGAGTCTCTTTGGCAGCCTATATGACACATAAAAAGCCTATGTTTGATACTGCTTCCGGAAAGATTGTATTTGAAGTGGGCAATAGGACTCAGAAAGAGTGGATTGAGAACAAGGCTCGTGTTCGGATGGAGACCGAACTGAGACTAAAGCTTTCGAATTCGACTTTGACACTGGAAATAGAGGTTCACCAGACTGATGAGGAAGAGAAGAAAGAATTGATGTATATGCCTGAAGACAAGGCGAAATTTTTGCTTTCCAACAATGAGGAACTCAGGGAACTCAAGAAGGACTTTGCTTTGGAGGTAAAATAAGATATAACTCAAGAAGATGAGATTGCATTGTAACGATTTGGTTAAGAAATACGGAGCCAGGACAGTAGTTAAAGGTGTCTCCGTTGAAGTGGAACAAGGGGAGATTGTAGGTCTTTTAGGTCCGAACGGTGCCGGTAAGACCACAAGTTTCTATATGATTACCGGACTGGTAAAACCAAACGGAGGACACATATACCTTGATGACGAGGAAATTACGACTCTTCCCATGTATAAAAGGGCCCAGAAGGGACTCGGCTACCTGGCTCAGGAGGCTTCTGTTTTCAGGAAGATGTCTGTAGAAGACAATATATTGTCGGTTATGGAGTTTTCCAAATTTTCGAAGCATGAGAGAAAGGAACGTCTTGAAACGCTTTTAGACGAATTTGGCCTTCACAAGGTACGAAAGAGCTATGGAATACAGCTCTCGGGAGGGGAACGTCGTCGTTGTGAAATAGCCAGAGCACTTGCTATTGACCCGAAATTTATTTTGCTTGATGAGCCATTCGCGGGGGTTGACCCTATAGCGGTGGAGGATATTCAGCATATCATAGCAAAGCTCAAGACCAAGAATATCGGAATCATCATTACAGACCACAACGTCCATGAGACCCTTGCTATCACTGACCGTGCATATCTTCTCTATGAAGGAAAAATACTTGAAAGCGGAACGGCAGAGCAGCTTGCTAATAATCCCGAGGTGAGAAGAAAATATCTTGGACAGAATTTCGAACTCAGGAAGGCTGTCTTGCACTCCAGAGAGTAGTTTTTTCTCGGAAGTCTACCTAATTATTACTAAACACAGATATTTTCTCATATATAGTTGTGATTTTTTAGGATGCGAAATCTTCTACTTTTGCATCGTCACAATGACTAAGAGAAAATTTTTTGTGTTATATGAAGTTTGTTAAATTTTTGTTTGTACTAATGGTGCTGTTTAATGCAGCACCATTTTTTGCCCAGACAACTGATGCCAATATAGTGGGGCATGTTCTGGATAAGAAAACAGGGGAACATATTCCTTTTGCAATTGTAACTCTCAAGGGTACAATGATTTATACCACAACGGATGAGACCGGACATTTCCATCTGGCCAACCTCCCTGAGGGTCAATTCTCTTTGGAAGCATCCATGATGGGATATAAGACTTCTTCTCTCAAGGTACTTCTTAGGAGAGGAGAGACCTTTGAAGCGAAATTTGAAATAGAACAGGATGTCTCCTCTCTGGACGAGATTGTGGTGACTGCCAATAGAAGTCAGACACTGCGAAGACTCGCACCGGCACTGGTGAATCTTATATCAGCGGAAAAGTTCGAGATAACTACATCTACGAGTGTTGCTGAAGGACTCTCTTTCCAGCCTGGGGTGAGAGTCGAGAATAATTGTCAGAACTGTGGTTTCCAGCAGGTTCGGATTAATGGATTGGATGGTCCTTATACTCAAATACTTATTGACTCGCATCCTATTTTCAATGCCCTTTCCGGCGTATATGGAATAGAACAGCTGCCTGTAAATATGGTGGATAGAGTAGAGGTAATCAGAGGAGGTGGTTCGGCTCTCTTTGGCAGTAATGCCATTGCCGGCACTATAAATATAATCACCAAGGATCCTTCTTACAATACTGCATCACTCTCTCATACATTGACATCAACTCAAAACGGAGCCCTTGACAATATAACAAGTCTCAATGCCTCTTTGGTTACTGATGATCAGAAGATGGGGCTTGCAATCTTCGGACAGAACCGCGAAAGAGATGGGTTCGATGCCAATAATGATGGCTTTACTGAAACTCCTCGTATTAATAGCCAGACATTGGGAGGACGCCTTTTCCTGCGCACTGGAGTCTATTCAAGGCTTATAGCCGAATATCACCATCTCAACGAGTTCAGAAGGGGAGGGGACAGTCTCGACAGACCGCCACATGAAGTGCTTATCGCAGAGCAGGTTGATCATAGCATAAACTCAGGAAATATAAAATATGATTTCTTCTCTCCTGACGAAAGGCATAAATTCTCCATATTTACATCAATGCAGCACATTGCAAGAAAAAGTTACTATGGTGCCGGAAAGGATCCTAATGCATACGGAAATACCAAAGATTTTACAATTGTGGCCGGAGGGCAATACCACTACAATTTTAGGAAGTGTCTGTTTATGCCGGCTGAACTTACTGCAGGTATAGAGTTCAACTATGATGACTTGCTCGATACGATGGCAGGATATAACAGACAACTCCGACAGAGCGTATATATCTACAGTGCTTTTGTTCAGAATGAATGGAAAAACGAGACACTCAGCCTTCTTATTGGAGCCAGGGCAGATAAGCACAGTATGCTGAAGAACCCGATTTTTTCTCCAAGGGTAAACTTGAGGTATACTCCTGTAGAGATGCTTAACCTCAGGGCTAGTTATTCGCTCGGTTTCAGAGCTCCTCAGGCTTTTGACGAAGATCTTCATATCGACAATGTGGGCGGAACTGTCTCAATGATCGTGCTCGATGAGAATCTTAAGGAAGAACGCTCTCAGAATGTTAGTCTGTCTGCAGACATTTTCCTCGGAAAGGGAGACTGGCGTGGAAACATCTTGGTGGAGGGCTTTTACACCAGACTCTCCAATGTCTTTGCACTCAAGGAATTGGGTCATAATCCACAGGGTATTTTGGTCAAGGAGAGATACAATGAATCCGGAGCACAGGTATTCGGAGCGACTTTGGAAGGAAAGGTGGGGTATCGCAACCTGTGGCAGCTTCAGGCCGGATTCACCTGGCAGCGCTCCATGTATGATGAGGCAGTCGCATGGTGTGATCAGGTAGGAAAGGAACGCAGAATGTTCAGAAGTCCGGATACTTACGGTTACCTTACCTCTTCATTGACTCCATTCAAGGGATTTCAGGTATCGATCACCGGTACATACACCGGAAGCATGCTTGTTGAACACCGTAAGGGATATATTGATGAAAACCGAACAGAGGTAACACCGCACTTTTTCGATATGGGTGCCAAGATCTCTTACGATATACCTATTTATAAAAGGGTGAACTTACAGATTTTTGCAGGTGTAAAGAATATTTTCAATTCATATCAGAAAGATTTCGATATCGGAGCAGACAGAGATTCAAAATATATTTACGGACCTACTCTTCCAAGATCATATTTTGCAGGAATCAAGCTCAGCTACTAGCTTTTTTTACTACTTTTGTAGTATGATAAAGACTTTTTACTATAATGATTTACGTACTTGCTGCTACATCATCAGTGATGATAGCAGCGAGTGTGCTATTGTTGACCCCGGCTGTTACAAGGAGTCAGAGAAAACCAGACTTGTTAATTATATTGAATCTAACTCTCTTAAACCCAAGATGATTCTTCAGACACACGGCCATTTTGATCATGTTATGGGAAATCGATTCGTTGCTGACAAATGGTCTATTCCTACTTACCTTAACAGTGGCGATTTGGCCCAGATCCGTCGTTCTGGATCCTATGGAGGATACTTCGGTTACGAGTTTGACGAACCTTCCGACAGGATTATCGACATCAAGGATGGAGATATAGTCCGTTTCGGAAATACGGAGCTCAAGGTACTGGCCTCACCCGGACACACTGCCGGAGGGGTGCTTTTCTACAATGAAAAGGAGAAGTATGTGATTACGGGAGATACCATTTTCAAGGGAAGTATTGGAAGGACAGATCTTCCGGGCGGTGACTACGAGACTCTTATGGAGAGTCTCAGAACCAAGGTGCTAACACTGCCTGATGATACGGTAATCTATCCCGGTCATGGTCTTCCTACAGATGTGGCATTCGAGAAGAGTACCAATCCCTTTTTGGACATTAGATAATATTTTCCGTTATGGATTGGATTGACATTCAGAATGCTTCAGAGAACAATCTGAAGAATGTCTCTCTTCGTATTCCCAGAGACTCGCTGGTGGTGATTACCGGCCTTAGCGGGAGCGGAAAATCCTCACTTGCATTCGATACTATCTTCGCTGAGGCGAGAAGACGGTACATGGATACCCTCTCTTCATATGCTCGTTACTACATAGGTACAATGGAGAGGCCGGCTGTGGAGAGCATAGAGGGGCTCAGTCCCACTATCTCCATTGAACAAAAGAGTGTGAACCGCAATCCCCGTTCTACGGTTGGAACCATTACTGAGATATCGGATTTCCTGCGACTTCTCTACTCTAAGGCTGCTGTCGCATATTCGCCGGCTACAGGTAAACCGATGGTGCGGTACAGTGACGAAGAGATCGTTGGTCTCATTATGGAGAATTACAAAGGGAGGAAATCCATAATTCTGGCTCCACTGGTCAGAGGTAGAAAGGGTAATTACAAGGATCTATTCGAATCTCTTGTGAAAAAGGGGTTCAACATGGTTTTTGCCGATGGAGAATTCAGACAGATAGCAGATTTAGCGGATGGACTCGACAGGTATAAGGTCCATTTTATAGATCTTGTCATAGATAAGATTGTACCTAAAGATTCAGATTACAGGCGTGTCAGTGATTCGATAAAGACTGCTTTGCAGTACGGCAAGGGTTCTCTTGCCATATATGACCTTGAGAAACAGGAGACAAAATATCTGAGCAGACATTATGTATGCGAAGAGACGGGTGACTCGCTTCCGGAACCTGCACCGCATACGTTTTCATTCAACTCCCCGCAGGGCGCTTGTCCCAGATGCAATGGTCTTGGAGTAGTCACTGATGTGGATATCGATTTGATTATTCCTGACAAGAGTATATCTATTGCTGACGGAGCTATTTTGCCTTTGGGACCAAAACGACCCAATAAGTTTTTTGAGATGCTGGAGGCAACAGCAAAGAAGTATGGTTTTTCGCTCTATGAACCAATAGGAACTCTCTCACCCGAGGCATTGGGAATCGTGATGTCAGGCTCTCCGGATCTGGTAAGGGTGAACTACAGCAATGGTGTTTCAGAAATGGCGACCTTCCCGGGAGTCTGCTCCAAGATCGACAAGGTTGAACAGGAGGATGATGAGGGAACACCTAACGGCAGGTACTCGAGCGAGAAGGTCTGTCCCCTTTGCAACGGCTCACGGCTTCGCAAGGAATCTCTCTATTTTAAGATAGACGGGAAGGATATTGCGCAGGTGTGTGACATGGATATCAATGACCTTTATAATTGGATTGTCTCTCTTCCTTCAAGACTCGAGACGAGGGAGAATATAATAGCGCAGGATATTATCAAGGAGCTCAGAGAGAGAATATCTTTCCTCATGGATGTTGGACTATCCTACTTGAGCCTCAATAGGGCTACACGCACCTTGAGCGGTGGTGAGAGCCAGCGAATAAGACTTGCAACACAGATAGGCTCAAAGCTGGTGAATGTACTTTATATTCTGGATGAGCCGAGTATTGGCCTGCATCAGTCTGACAATATCAAACTTATTAATTCTCTTAAGAAGCTGCGTGATGAGGGCAATACCGTAATGGTCGTGGAACACGATGAAGAGATGATGCGTAATGCCGACTGGTTGGTGGATATCGGACCTGGAGCAGGAGAAAAGGGGGGAAGAATTCTTTTCAATGCCCCTCCTGATACTCCGGTGCCAGCAGATTATGAGGGATATACATTTAAATACCTAAATGGATTGAAGAAAATAGGGGTTCCTACCATTAGACGTCCCGGCAACGGTCGCTTTATCTCACTTGAAGGGGCGTGCGGAAACAATCTGAAAAATGTATCTGTCCGAATCCCTCTGGGGTGTATGGTTGGAATAAGTGGAGTAAGCGGCAGTGGAAAATCTTCATTGATAGACGACACACTCGTACCAATCATCAGCAACCATCTGTATAGATCGCTCTATCCGATACTTCCTTACGGCTCTATCAGCGGTATTGAAAATATTGACAAACTTATCGAGGTGGACCAGTCACCTATCGGCAGGAGCCCCAGATCTAATCCAGCCACTTATACAGGAGTACTTACGCATATCAGAAAGCTTTTCGTCGAGACGCCTGATGCAAAGATCCGCGGATTTAAACCAAACCATTTTTCGTTCAATGTCAAAGGAGGAAGGTGTGAATGCTGCAAGGGGGCCGGAGTGGAACTCATTGAGATGAACTTCCTCCCTTCGGTTCAGGTCAAATGCAAGGAGTGTAACGGACGAAGGTTCAAGCCTGCGATTCTGGATGTCAAATATAAGGGAGCCTCTATCAGTGATGTTCTCGAGATGACTGTCTCACAGGCGCATGAGTTTTTCAGTAATATTCCTGCCATTGAGCCCAAACTCAGGGCATTGTTGGATGTGGGTCTCGGTTATATAAGATTGGGTCAATCCTCTCTTTCATTGAGCGGTGGTGAAAACCAACGTGTCAAATTGGCATCCGAACTCTCGAAAAGTGCAACGGGAAATTCTCTTTTCATTCTGGACGAACCCACAACAGGGCTTCACTACGAGGATGTGAATGTATTACTGGGAGTGTTGCAAAGGCTCGTTAATCAAGGGAATACGGTTATTGTTATTGAACATAATCTGGATGTGCTCAAATGCTGTGATTACATTTTTGATATGGGACCCGGCGGAGGACGCGGTGGTGGAATGATTGTTGCACAAGGTACGCCTGAGGAGGTGGCGGATAATCCCGATTCCGTGACGGGTAAGTATCTGCTGCCTATGTTGGATAATAAATAATCAATAATAGTTATGGAGAAGATAAATCTCTACATAGAGAACAATAAACAGTTTTTTCAGTGTGATCCCGGAATCTCTCTGTCCGAACTTTCGAATATGGTCTCACCCGGATGCAAATATCCTGTCTTGGCAGCTCTTGAAGATAATATGCTCAAGGAGCTTTCAGAAAAGGTATATACTTCACACACAATAGAATTTGTAGATTATACTCACCCCGATGGAAGGAGGACTTACGTTCGTTCACTCTGCTTCCTTCTTCAGAGGGCTGTCTCTTTGCTTTATCCTGACATTACTCTCTTTATAGATTATGCACTTCCCAATGGCATGTATGGAGAGCTCAGAAGGAGGGAGGCCAACGGTTCCTATACTACAGTTCCGGCAGGTGCCGATACCATTGCTGCACTTCTTAACAAGATGAAAGAGATGGTAAAAGAGGATCTTCCCTTTGTCAAGGAGAAGATGGAGAATAGCAAGGCTGCCGAACTATTCAGAGCTAACGGTCAGTTCGAAAAGAGCGATATCGTCAGTTCGATGGAAAAGTTCTTTGTTTCTGTTTACTCTTTGGGAGACTCGAAGGATACTTTCTACGGACCTCTTCTTCCTTCGACAGGATGCCTGACGCTTTTTGACCTGATTCCATATCAGAGAGGCTTCTGTCTGCAGTCTCCATCAGCGAACGATCCCGAGAAGATTTCGGAATACAGGTATCAGGATAAGTTGAGTGAAGCTCTGCGCGAGAGTGCCCAATGGAACTCTATTCTCGGAGCCAATGGAATCGCTTCCGTGAACAGTGTTGTCAATAATGGAAACGCCAATATGCTGATTGCCCTCTCTGAATCTCTTCACGAGAGGAAATATGCAGCTATTGCGGATATGATTTATCAGAGAAAGAGTGTGAAACTCGTCCTTATCGCGGGTCCTTCAAGTAGCGGCAAGACTACCACTTCTATGCGTATCGCTCTTCAGTGTAAGGTATTGGGGCTGAATCCAAAGGTAATAGCGATGGATGATTATTTCGTTGACAGGGAGCATACTCCTCTGGACGAGAATGGTGAATATGATTTTGAAAGTATCTATGCTCTTGATCTGCCATTCTTGAGTGAACAACTCAACATGCTGTTTGATGGGGTTGAGGTGGAACTTCCAAAATTCGATTTCAAACTCGGTAAAAGGGTTCCGTCAGGCGTCAAGATGAAGATGGGACCGGACGATATACTGATTATGGAGGGTATTCATGCGCTTAATCCTGAGCTTACCAAACATATCGATTCAAGTAAGGTCTTCAGGGTGTTTGCTTCGGCACTGACGTCGCTGTCGATAGATGAGAACAACTATATCTCTACAGCGGACAATAGAATGCTCAGACGCATGGTCAGGGATAATTCCAACAGAGGTGTCTCGCCTGAATCTACTATCCTCAGATGGGCAAGTGTAAGACGAGGTGAAGAGAGAAACATATTCCCTTTTCAGGAGAATGCTGATGTTATCTTCAACTCTTCACTCCTTTTCGAATTGCCGCTTCTGAAGTATTATGCAGAGCCTCTGCTCAACAAGATACCCCCTCTCTCACCGGCATATTCTGAGAGTGTCAGGATGTTGAAGTTCCTCTCCTATATTACTCCTTTGACGCCTGAGGATATCAGAGTAATCCCTCCGACATCTATAATGAGGGAGTTTATCGGTGGAAGTACATTCAAGTATTGATTATAGTCATTTTTTAGACAACCAGTGTTCGGGGTTCTGCTTCTGGGTCCCTTTCCAGAGCTGGAAGTGGAGCTCCCCGTTCCCTGATTCCTCATCGGTGTCCACGATTCCGATCACATCTCCGGTGGAGATTTTGTCACCGCTCTTCACGTTTACCATCTTGAGTTTGCAATAGAAGGTGAAGTACTCTCCGTGCTGTACCAGGACGCACTGGTTGTAGCCTGGCATCACGAGAATCTGTTTCACTACACCGTTGAAGACAGATTTTACTTTGCTATCTTTGTCACAAGATATATTGATTCCGTTGTTGAACGGCATCTTTATGTTCTTGAAGACAGGGTGGTAGTTCTGGCCGAACGGCTCGGTAACCACTCCTTTTACAGGACGTGGCAATTTCCCCTTATTCTCTCCGAACTCTTTGGATAGTTTCACATCTGCAGGCTTGTTCTCACTCTTTGCCTTCTTTGTTGCAGCTGCGAGAATCTGCTCGATTTGCCTATTTAGACGCTCAACCTCTTTCTTCTTCTTGTTGAGCTCCTTTTTCATCTGCTTCTCTTTCTTGTTGAGCCGGGCGATGGTGTTGTTTACAGACTTCTCCTCTTTTGTGAGAAGTGTGTACTCCAATTCCCTCTCTTTTTTAGCATCCAGAGAGGCAAGCCTGAGGCTCTTGAGCTTCTCGGTTTCTATCTGGATCTCATATTTAGTATCTCTGATTCTTGCAGCTTGTTCTCGGGCTGTTTCCGAAATGCTCTTGAGGTAGGACCATCTGCGTAGCCCCTGTGAAATATCCTTGCTGGAGAGCAGGTAGAGAAACCATATTTTGGTGTCTCGGACTTTATATGAGTTGTAGATAAGCTTCTCGTAATAGCTGGTCAAAGTGTCAAGTCTCCTATTTAGCTGTTCTATCTCATTGTTTTTCTGCTTGATGGATAGATCGTAGGATTTGATTTGGTTATCTATGCTACGGATGAGCTCTTTGCGGGCCTCTATTTTCTTGCGGGTGAGTCGCAATGTCTGAAGATTCTCTTGTTTTTTGTCATTGTTGGCCTTGATCTGGGAGTCAATGAGCTTAATCTGTTCTTCTATCTCTCTCTTTTTTGCACGCTCACTCTCCACATCCTGACCGAACATGGTGAATGTAAGCAGAAATATGGACGTAATTGTCAGGAGCAGTCGTGGTCTCATCATTGTTTTTTCTCTTCCATTCTTTTTTTCATCTTCACAGCTATACCCAGAGAAGGGTCGATCTTGTCGGCATCTTTCCAGTAGAGCATTGCAAGGTCGTGTTCTCCGACTGCATAGAGTGCCTCGGCGTAGTGGTCAAGCATCACGGCATTGCTTTTTCCTCCGTAATTGATTGCCTGCTTGAGGATTCTTCTGGAGGCCTCGTATTCTCCGTTTAAGAAGAGAAGCCATCCGTATGTGTCGAGAAAAGTGGCGTTGTCTGGCTCCAGGTCTATTGTCTTACGACTCATCTTCAAAGCCTTGGAGAGATTTTTCTCCTTAAGTCCTAAGAAGTAGGCGTAGTTGTTGAGAACATGGGTATTGTCAGGGGAAATCTTCAGTGCCTTTTCGTAGTACCTGAAGGCTTTGGAAGGAGTCCCTGTTTCGTAATATAGATCTCCTAATGAGGCGTAGCAGTTCAATATTGCTTCGTGCCCCTTGGGCAGAGATGAGAGAAGTTTTTCGTATTGCGCTATAGCCTTGCGGTACTCACCCATCTGCCCGTAGGCAACCGCTATCACCTCTTTGACATTATAGTCATCAGGGTAGTACTTCAGGACTTGCTCTGAAGCATCAATAAGCCTATCCCACTTCTGAAATGTCATGTAGAAACTCAGAAGATTGTATTTCAGACGAATGTTTTCAGGGTGGAGTTCAATGTTCCTCTTTATTATCCCTTCTGCATGACCTTCCCGGCCGGTTGCCGCATAGTATTGCGATGCAAGGGTGAGTACGGAAGAGTCGGTCGGATGGGCTGTTATGGTATTGATGATTACAGTATCTACTTGCGGAGTGAATAGTACTACGAGATTTGAAGGGAAAATATAGTCCTGAAGGTATTCGCATTTTACCATCTGGTTCACGTTCGGGTCGGCCATAAAGA
>CALZHC010000047.1 GCA_945787505.1 uncultured Alistipes sp. | reverse complement strand
GGACCTCTGCCGAAGAGTCCTCCCAACTGTATTGCCTGTACTGCTTCCGATGACTGGTACTCCTTGCTGATTCTCTCCTTGCGCTCCTCTGGCGTCTCTACTATATTTTCAGTGTTGACAACGAATCTTTCAATTCTCTTGATGGCTGTATCGAATCTGGAAAAGATTCCGAAACTCAGGTGGAGAATGATAGCCAGTCCCAGTGCACCGGCTGCGATGGGGAGTGACAAAAGCAGATACCTTCTCTTGACTTTCTTGCATGTAATCAGGATGATGGCGCTGATAGCTAAAATTATCAATGTTGCAGACACACTGCCTGTAAGGCATAGTGCGGAGACTATTCCGATAGGAAGCAGAATAGCTATGGAATACTCCTTGAATGTCTTTAGTGGCAATATCTCCAATATTCTTGCCAGATAGAGGACTATGGCAATTTTGGCTATTTCTGACGGCTGAATGCTGATCCCGAATATTGTAAATGAACGCAATGACCTTACTGCCAGAGGTATAATGAGTAAGATGATTGAAATAACAAGAATCGGTATTGCAAATCTTCTATAATATTTCAGTGGTATTCTGTAGGATAATATTGCAAAACAGAAACCGACTATGTAAAAGAACAGCTGCTTGAGAAACAGAGTGAATGCGTTCGTCTCTTCACGGTATGCAAGGGCACTGGTAGATGAGTAAACAACTACCACTGAGATCATTCCGAACAATATGAATATAATCCATATTATGGGATCCCCTTTGAGTGATGAGGCTAATCTGGTGACAATATTTTTCTTCTCTTTCATCTTATTTATCCGGTTCGGTTCTTTCTACTTGAGTGCCATCACCGCCTGCTTGAATTTTCTACCTCTGTCTTCGTAATTGTCGAAGAGGTCGAAGCTGGCACAGCAGGGAGAAAGAAGAACCACATCTCCGCTGCTTGCAAGTGAGCGGGCCTTGTCAACAGCCTCTTGAGCACTGAGAACATCTTCGATTATGCCAATCCTGCCTTCAAAGCTTTTGTGGAGTTTTGCCGTATCTTTTGTCATACAGATAAGGGCCTTGACCTTAGCGTCAGTCAAGGGATAGAGGGTGGAGTAGTCATTTCCCTTGTCAGTTCCTCCCGCTATCCAGATTACTGGCCGCTCCATAGCATCGAGTGCGTACCAAGCAGAGTCTATGTTGGTCGCCTTCGAGTCGTTGATGTATAGGACGCCTTCAAATTCTCTTACGCTTTCAAGTCTGTGCTCAATACTCTTGAATGTGCTCAGACTCTCTTTTATAACCTCTTCACTTACTCCTGCACAACGGGCTGCAAGTGCTGCTGCCATGGAGTTGTAAAGGTTGTGTTTTCCTTTGAGAGAAAGGCTTCTCAGAGGTATTTCGATGGTATTGCCCTCAAGGGTGACATACATTGTTTCTGAATCGCACCATGCTCCTTTATCGCTCTCTCTCTGAATGCTGAACGGAATCATTGAAGCCTGTATCTCCTTCAGATGCTCAAAGCCTATGGTCTGGGGGTCATCAGCGCAATAGATAAAGTCATTCTCGGATGTCATGTTCCTCGCAATGCGAAATTTCGATTTGACATAGTTCTCCATCTTGTACTCGTATCTATCCAGATGGTCAGGGGTGATGTTGGTAAGAACCGCTACATCCGCCCTGAAGTCGTACATTCCATCCAGCTGGAAACTACTCAGTTCCAGTACATAGTAGTCGTAATTGCAAGTGGCTACTTGATAAGCGTAACTAAGTCCGATGTTTCCCCCAAGTCCCACATTGTAACCTGCATTCTTGAGTATGAAGTAGATTAGCGACGTTGTGGTGGTCTTGCCGTTGCTGCCTGTGATGCAGATTTTTTTGGCATTGTCATACCTGCCAGCAAACTCTATCTCAGATATTACAGGTATTCCTTTTTCCATTGCCTCACGTACCATCGGCGCGGTGTAAGGTATCCCGGGGCTCTTTATTATCAAGTCGGCATTCAAAATCTTTTCCGGGGTATGAACTCCCTCTTCATATGCAATGCCGTACTGTTCAAGCATCTCTTTGTATTTCTGTGCAAGGGAGCCACGGTCCGAAAGGAATGTCTCGTATCCCTTGACTGAGGCAAGTATAGCAGATCCGGTTCCGCTTTCTCCTCCTCCCAATATTACTGCTCTTTCCATTGTTATCTGATTTTGAGTGTTATTATTGATATTGCTGCCAGCAGGAAACTAATGAGCCAGAATCTCATTACGATTTTGGCCTCGGGAATAGCCCTTGCAGGTTTTTTTATGACTGATTCTATACCCTCCTTCTGATAATGGTGGTGGAGAGGGGCCATTTTGAATATACGCCTTCCTGCTCCGTACTTCTTTTTGGTATATTTGAAATAGAATCTCTGTATGATTACCGAGAGCGATTCAGCGAAGAAAATGCCACACAATACAGGTGTCAGGAGCTCTTTCCTTATAAGCACAAGGGCTACTCCTATGATTCCTCCGAGCATCAGACTTCCTGTATCTCCCATGAAGATCTGGGCAGGGTAGGAGTTGTACCAAAGGAAACCGAGCAGTGCTCCGACAAGTGCTGACATGAATACCGTCACTTCTCCTGAATCGGGGATATACATTATATTGAGGTAAGCTGCCTGAACAGTGTTTCCGGATACATAAGCAAGTATTCCTATTGCTGCTCCCACTATCGCAGTGACACCTGCAGCCAGACCGTCCATTCCGTCAGTGAGGTTGGTTCCGTTGGATACTGCAGTGATGATAAAGACAATACATATTATATATATAGCTACTTGCACAATCTCCCGTACTTTTCCACTACCGAATGCGAGCCATCCGTAGTCAAATTCATTGTTTTTTACGAAGGGGATGGTAGTGAGTGTGCTTACATTGTCTTCGTGGGTGCAGATGGCCACTCCCACTATCAGACCTAAAATAATCTGACCTATAATCTTGTATTTACCACTGAGCCCCTCTTTGTTTCTTTTGAATACTTTGATATAATCATCTGTAAATCCGAGAAATCCAAGCCATATAAGTGTCAGGATCAGCAGTTGGATATACATGTTGGCAAGGTTGCCGAACAGTATTATAGGAATGAGTATTGAGAGGATTATCAATATTCCTCCCATGGTAGGGGTTCCTTTCTTTGCCAATTGTCCTTCGAGGCCCAGGTCGCGGATCTCTTCACCGATCTGTTTTTTTTGCAGAAGTCTTATGATTGGTCTGCCCACGAGGATCGAGATTGCTATTGCAGTGAGTGCGGCAAGGATGGATCTTACCGAGATGAATTTCATGAGGTATGATCCGGGAAAGTCGAGATTTTTAAGCTGTTCAAATAGGTAGTATATCATGATTGACTTACATTATTCATTTAAGTTCGGAAAGGGCGTTGCAGGCCTGCTCCTTATCATCGAAATGTGTCTTTACTCCGTTTATTATCTGATAGTCTTCATGTCCTTTGCCTGCCAACAGAATAATACCTCCTTTTGGGGCTGTCTTAATTGCTGTCCTGATGGCTTCTGCACGGTCAGTTATAGATAATGTAATGCTTTTCTTATCTTGGGGTATACCCTTTTCGACATCGTTGATGATGGCTACTGGGTCTTCACTGCGGGGATTGTCAGAGGTAATTATTATTCTGTCAGAGTAGCGGGCAACTGCTTCTGCCATTTCAGGCCGCTTTGTCCGGTCTCTGTCTCCTCCGCATCCGAACAGGGCTGTCAAAGGAGATGATGGTGATACCTCCTTTAATGTTCTCATGACATTTTCGAGAGCATCAGGTGTGTGTGCATAATCCACCACCACAGTTAGCGAATCTCCTCCACGAAGTATTTCCATTCTGCCGGATACTGGCTCCAAGAGGGAGATCTCTTTTAGCACTTCATCTTTGTTTGCACCTAAAAGTAATGCTGTTCCGTAGACAGCAGCAATATTGTATGCGTTGTGACGACCTATGAACCTTGTCCATACTTCGTCAGTGTTTATTCTCAAGAGTGAGCCTTCCAGACTCTTTTCGATGATGCTTGCCTTGAAATCCACTAAATGGTTAAGTCCGTACTCCATGACTTTTGCTTTGGTGTTTTGGACCATAATCTTCCCGTTTCTGTCATCTGCATTTATAAGTGCGAATGCAGATGAAGGGAGGGTATCGAACAGAATCTTCTTACAACGGATGTATTCGCTAAATGTCTTGTGGTAATCAAGATGGTCATGGGTAAGGTTGGTAAAAATAGCTCCTGTAAAGTAAAGCCCGCGAACTCTTCCCTGTTCGAGGGCGTGTGAGCTTACCTCCATGAAACAATATTGGCAACCTGTATCTGCCATTCTCCTCATCAGACGTCTAAGTGTTATAGGGTCTGCTGTAGTGTTGGCTGTGGGAAATTTCTCTTCTCCAACATAGTTTGCAATGGTGGATAGGAGACCGCATCTGTAGCCTAACTTAGAAAAAAGGCGATACAGAAGTGTGGCGATGGTTGTCTTGCCATTGGTTCCGGTGACACCTACCACGGTTATCTCCCTGTCGGGGTGCCGAAAGAAATTTGCACTGACCTGAATTGAAGCCTCCCATGAAGATTCTACTTTTAATGGGACAGCCTTGCCATCTGTGATTCTTTTTGTATAGGCATCATCCGAATAGAGTACTGCAACTGCACCTTTTTCTATGGCGCTTTCTATGAATTTGTGACCATCTACAGTGTGGCCGTTTATTGCAATGAACAGTGAACCGGTCGATACACTCCTTGAATCGGAGGTAATGTCGGTTATCTGTGTATCGAGGAACTCCGGACATATCTGCTCCAGAAGTTCTAACTCTTTTGTTATATCTCTTAATAGCATACTATTTCAAATATATAGTGATGTTGCTGTTTTTCGTTAACTGTGTTCCTGCCGGAGGGTTCTGGCTGTAAACCTTGCCATGTCCATGGAATGTAACTCTGTAGCCTTCATTCTCCAGAAGGTATAGGGCATCTTTGAGTCCCATTGATGTGACATCCGGCATCATATTTTTCTCGATTATTATAGGTTCTGTAGTGGTAGAGAGCGAGTCAGATGTGTATTTGCACCATCCTGAACGGCTCTTTTTCAGTGTCTTGTGCAGTAGTGACGAGCAAGCGAAATCTATTCCTTCAGCTTTTCCTGAGTTTATTATCGGCATGGTCTTCTTATTTGACTCGCACTCTCTAACTGATGTGCTGTTCCATTCGGGGTTGACTGCATATATTTTGTCTGCAATTCTCTTGAAGATGGGGGCGGCCCATGAACCACCGTAAAAGTTTGCCTTGGTGAGTCCGGAGTAAAGTACCACGATGCAAGAGTATTTAGGGTCATCTGCAGGGAAATAACCTGCAAATGATGCCTGATGTTTCTTGTAACCATTCGGGTCTTCGTATCTCCCGTTGATAGACATACGTGCGGTTCCTGTCTTGCCGGCTATCTGGTATCTGGCGTCCTTGCAGACTGTTCCCGTTCCGTTATTTACGACTCCTATCATTGCTGTCTTCGCCTTTTTGACTGTTTCCCTTGAACAGATGGATCCGCTTACGATCTGTGGCTTGAATTCCTGTATCACTCTTCCATCTTTTTCAAAGCTCTCGATAAAATGGGGTTTTACCATCTTTCCGTTGTTGGCTATTGCATTGTAGAATGTGAGTGTATGGAGTGGTGTGAGTGTAACTCCGTATCCGTATCCGAGGGTAGCCAGAGTGGTGCCTGACCATAATTTGTCGTCAGGAGAGATTATAGATGCAATCCCTTCTCCATCGACGTCAAGGTCGAGTCTCTCGACGAGCTTCATGTTGTGAAGACGCGAGACATAGATGTCAGGAGATGATTCGTATGCTCCGGTAACGAGTTTGGCAAAGGCGATGTTGGAGGACTTCTCAAATGCTTTTTGGAGTGTAAGCATTCCGTATCCTCCGCGGTGTGTGTCTGTTATTTTTGCCCCTTTGTACTCCCATACTCCGTTTCCGGCATCTACGGGAGTATCCAGGTCTGCCTTATTGTCTTCGATTAGCGAGATGAGTGATGCTAACTTGAGTGTAGAGCCAGGCTCGGTCGGGTGTGAAAATGCAAAATTGTACGATTCGTCGAAAGTGCCGTCTTTTTTCTTGTATAGGTTGGATATTCCTCTGATGGCACCTGTGCTCACATCCATTACTATAACTGTCCCTCCTTCGAAGATGTCGCTTTGGGCAAGCTGGTATCTGAGTTCTCTTTCACAGGCCTCCTGTATGTAGATGTCCAGAGTGGTTCTTATGTCCATTCCGTCCACCGGTTCTTTTGCCGGTTCTCCGTTGGCTACTATCCAGTTGTCTCCTACAGTTCTTTTTGTGGTGCAGAAACCACCTTCGCCTTTAAGGATCTTGTCGTAGGTATATTCAATACCTGTTCCTTCACCTATCGAATTGATATTGCCTATCGTACGGTTTGCCAGAGAACCGTAGGGATTCTTTCTGATGCTGTTCTCGATGGTAATGAGTCCCCCTTTGAACTTTCCAAGTTTGAATACAGGGGCATTCTTTATCTGCTGTAGCTCGCTGTAGTTGATATTACGGTTTCCGAGTTTGAAATATCTCTCGTTTTTCTTTTTTGCCGTTTTCAGGATATCTTTGTACTTGGCTTGACTCTTGTCTTTGTAAATATCGCTCAGGCAACGTGCCATCGAATCTACTTTTTTCTCAAATAATGAGTCTGGAACTAATGTACTGTCCCACCTTAAAGTGTAGGTCGGGATGGTGACGAGCATCAGCTTCCCATCGTGTGACATTATTGAGCCTCTGACTGCATGCAGCTCTTTTCTTTTGAATATATCATCTGTGGAGATGCGGTCCTTGTCAAGGTACTGGAGATATGCTATCCGGAAGATAGCCACTATTGCCAGGAAGAGAAACAGTACGAAGATGTACCTGAATTTCTCAAGCATTGTCATATTGGAAAACTTGTCGAAAAACATGGTATCTACCTCCTTTTAAGTTTGACTATTGCAGGAGGCTCATCGGGTGGAACGAGTTTTGATCCTGTTTCATTGAGTTTTTTTTCTATTTCAACTCTCTGGCTGCTGTAAAGCAGGTTGCTGTATTTGCCAAGGTATTCTGACTTGAGGGTCCTGATGGTTTTTTCGTTGTCGGAGATCTGTGTCTGTATATTTCTCATGCTGTAGTGGAATGAAATATACAGGACTACGAGAAAGAAGATATAGAAGATGAATTTCCAGTACTTGATAAGGTTCCCCTTGTCGGAGAGAAATTCCCCTCCGATGTAGAATGATAGTGATCTGCGTTTGGCTGCCATCTTTTGTCCTCCACTGTGTTACAGTTTTCTGGCAATACGGAGTTTTGCACTCCTTGCTCTGGTATTCATTGAAATCTCCCGCTCATCCGGTACGATTGGTTTCCTATTTACGAGCTCGAATGGTGAATCTTTCCTTCCATAGATGTCTGATTCACTTTTTCCGTCTGGATTTCCGCTCTTGAAAAAATTCTTGACGATTCTGTCTTCGAGTGAGTGGTAAGTTATTATGCTCATAATGCCACCTTTTGCCAGAGTCTTGCCGGCTCCTTTGAGGAACATCTCCAGAGTTCTCATCTCACCGTTTACCTCAATACGGAGGGCTTGGTATAGCTTCGCTAAGAATTTGTGCTCTGCATTGGCCGGCAGAAATTTCTCTACGGCATTGTTAAGGTCGGTAGTGGTGATAATCCTTCGGCTCTGCCTTACAGAGCATATCTGTGTGGCTATTGCACGGCTTTTTTCTATTTCGCCATATTCCTTGAAGATACGGGTCAGCTCTTCGACTGGGTAATCATTTATTATTTCTGCCGCACCAATGCCTCCTGTATTGTTCATACGCATGTCAAGCGGGGCTTCGAATCTGAATGAAAATCCTCTTTCAGGGGTGTCGAACTGGTGTGACGAAACCCCAAGGTCAGCGAGGATTCCATCAACCTTTTCAATTTTATGATATCTAATGAAATTGGCTATGAATCTGAAATTGTTGTGGACTGTTATAATTCTGCTGTCTTTCGGCGCGTTTTCTATTGCATCACTATCCTGATCGAAAACCACCAGTGTGGAAGAGGGACCCATTCTCGAGAGAATTTCACGAGTGTGTCCACCTCCCCCTAAAGTAGCATCTACATAGATACCTCCATCTTTTATTTCGAGTGCATCGACACTCTCCCTAAGCAGTACAGGGATGTGATATTCGGACATAGTCAGGATTCTGTTTATATGTTACCAAAAATTTCGCTTGCCAATGTAGTATAGTCTCCGTTGAGGAAATTCTCCGCTTCCCATCTCTCTTTAGCCCAAAGTTCCACTTTGTGGTCGCATCCTATGAAGAGAACTTCCTTGTTTACCCCGATTTCGTCCAGCATCTGTCCGGGAATATTTATTCTGCCGAATTTTGCATCTGGTTCTACTACCGCCCTGCCGTTCATATAGCACCTCCAAAAGAGGGAGTGTTTGGGATTGAAGAAGTTCAGTGAGTTGCGGATTTTATCGGATTCCTCGCTCCAGAGTTCGTAGGTGAAGAGGTTCAGGCATGGTGCAAAGAGGTCCTTTTTGACCACGAGCCTGCAATCTCCTCCTTCCAGCAAGTTCTTGAAACTCACCGGAAAGACCAGCCTTCCCCTGTCATCAATCCTGGCGCTATATGTACCGATAAATTTTATCATTGGGCTTTTCTTTCTATTTCCTGCAAAATTAACAAATATTTACATTATTTTACATTTTTTTCCACTTTGCTTTGCAATTTTTATATTTTTGTCACCGGATTTGGTTACAAAAATATTTTTTTTGATGAATAGAAGCAAGATTTGGTGGCTTGTTGCCGCCTTCGTTCTGATTATAGCAGCTCTTTCCGGCCTATATTATTTTTTGGAAGCATCCAATGCAGATACGGCGTCAGGGTACTCGGAAAACTTTAATCAGATTAGTTTGGATAATTGTGAAGAGACAGCTGTCGAATCTTCTTGTGAGGGACGGTTCGGAATAGATGAGTCACTCTACAGAGCAGAGAAGGGGGTAGTGAGAAAAGGGGATTCGTTCTCTTCAATCATGAGTCGTTCTGGTGTCTCACCAAAGGAGTCATATGAACTGGAACAGAAGTCAAAAGGTGTTTTCAATCTGAAAGATATGAGGATGGGTAATCACTATCATCTCTTTTATGATCTTGACTCATTGGATAGGCTGTCATACATGGTGTACGAGATGGATGCCACCTCTTTTGTCCTCTTCTGCCTCAAGGATTCATTAAGTGTCTCCCTATGTAAAAAGGATGTTGTCTCGGAGCTTGCCTATGTAGAGGTTGAAATAAAAAATTCTTTATGGCAAGATGTGGTCGATTCCGGCTCTCCTGGTGTCCTTGCCCTAATGCTGTCTGATATTTATGCATGGAGTATCGACTTTTTCGGATTACAGAAGGGGGATTCTTTCAAGGCTTTGTATACTATTAATAAATGTGATGGAGAAACGATTGGTGTCGGCAATGTACTGACAGCCGAGTTTTTTCATAATAAGGTCTGTTATAAGGCTTATCGTTTCGATGACGGAAGCGGTAACTATTACTGGAATGAAAAGGGAGAGAGCATGCGCAAGGCCTTTCTGAAGGCTCCTTTGAGTTATACTCGCATCAGTTCAGGCTTCTCGTATAGCAGGCGTCATCCTGTGACCAGAAAGGTCAGACCTCATACCGGAGTCGATTATGCTGCTCCTACAGGAACTGAGGTCATGAGTATCGGTGATGGTGTGGTCGTTTGGAAAGGTTTCAAGAGGGCTGAAGGAAATATGGTCAAGATCAAGCATAACTCAGTCTACACCTCTGCCTATCTTCATCTCTCGCGTTTTGGAAAAAATCTTAAAGTTGGGGATCGTGTAAAGCAGGGACAGGTTATCGGTTATGTTGGAAGTACAGGCACTTCGACCGGACCGCATCTTGATTTCAGAATATGGAAGAATGGCACGCCCATTAATCCTCTCAAGATGGATTCGCCTCCTGCCGAACCTGTAAGGGAGGAAAAACGTGCTGAATTCGATGCGTTTGTAAATTCGTCACAATGCAGTATCCGCAAGTTATTCGCGCGTGAGGTTTTCAAGAGTGCTGTGGGACTTATCAAAGACTAAGTCGATCCATTCGTATTCACCGCCCCATATTGCGAGAAATTTCATGAACATTTCGTTGCTAAGTACTACACTTGCCCTATTGTCACATGGGTGAAAACTTATTTTTTCTGCCCTGCGCAGGTCGGAATCAAGGAAATATTTGACTCTGTGGCCGTTTTCGAAGAGCTCTTTGGGATTGGCGGTCTGCGCAATGTCCATGTCATTGATAAGTCCGAATGCACAGACTGAACCGGGTGCTACATCCAGACATCTGTCCATACGTTCGGGGCTTGCAAAACTCAGTTTGCCTTGGTGAACCATCTGTTCGAGAGAGTGGATATCAAGGTCTTTGTGGCATTCGAAACTTATGAGATAGTGCCGGTTGCCCTTGTGGTTGCGCATGAACAGGTTCTTGCAGTGTGTCGAGTCAATCTCTTTCCAATATGCAAGTGCCTCTTCAATGGTAAATAGGGGAGGGTGGTAGTAAACCTCGTACTGTATTTCGTGGGCATCAAGCCAGGCTAGTGTTCTTTGTATTTTTTCCGAAGGCATAAATAGCTGCAAATGTGACAAATGAATAACTAAGAAAAATAAGTCCGGTATTGTGCCGGACTTATTGTGTGGTAAAAACGTTATTATTCCGCAGAGAATTCATCTTTTCCTACTCCGCAGAGAGGGCAGAGGAAATCCGCAGGTACATCTTCCCAAGCTGTGCCGGCAGGAATGCCTGCTTCAGGAACACCTACCGCGGGATCGTATTCCCAACCGCATACATCGCAAACATACTTTTTCATTTCTTTGTTCGTTTTAAATTGTTAATGGATAATAGCAACAAGGCTATTCTGAATGCGAAATTATATTTAAAACAGTTATTTCCCAAAAAAAAGTGGAAGTCCATACATCGGATGGGATGGGTCAGGATTAGGCGCGATGCCGAACATATCGTATTCAAGGCATTTGTTAGCTTTTGCT
>CALZHC010000046.1 GCA_945787505.1 uncultured Alistipes sp. | reverse complement strand
AGGATGGCTGCGTCAGAGTCCTTGAGGGTAGAGTAGAGGATAGGAATCTTGCCTTTCCAGATGGATATGAGGTTCTCGTTCATGCTTTCAAGGATCGATTCTGTGAGGAACTCTTTGCTCTTTGCAAGTCCACCGAACAGTATGATGGCTTCAGGGGCGCTGAATGCCACGAAGCTGGCGAATGCCATACCCATGAGTTTTCCGGTGTAGTGGAAGATATCGATGGCGAGCTTGTCTCCTTTCTTTGCTGCATCGTATACGTCTTTAGATGTGATGCTGTCTATGTCGATGTTTCTGAGCAGACTGTGTTTCTTGCTGTTGTTGAGGAACTCTTTTGCTGTTCTGGCAACTCCTGTGGCTGAAGTGTATGTTTCGAGGCATCCTTTCAGACCGCAGTTGCACTCTCTGCCGTCGCGCACGATGTTGGTGTGTCCCAGCTCTCCTGCAAATCCGTCGTGTCCGTAGACGATGTTTCCGTTGACCACTATTCCGCTACCTACTCCGGTTCCCAGTGTGATCATTATGAAGTTCTTCATTCCCTTGGCTATGCCGTAGGTCATTTCTCCTACTGCGGCAGCGTTGGCGTCATTGGTGACAGCTACGGGAATTCCGACGATATCTTTGATCATCTTTGCAAAGTAGATGACCATTGGGCTGCCGTTCTCATCGTATGCCCATTTAAGGTTGGGGGCGAATTCGATGGTTCCTTTGTAGTAGTTTCCGTTGGGTGCCCCGATGCCGATTCCTTTTACCTCTCCGTTGTTCTCTGAGAGCTTGAGAAGGTCTTTGATGGCTCCGGTCAGGTCGGTGATATATGATGCGAGATCAGTCTGAAGAGATGAGATTACGCTCTGATGCAGAATATTGCCTCTGGCGTCCACAACCCCGAGTTTGGTACTTTGGCCTCCGACATCGATGCCGATTACCAAAGCCTGTTTTTCTTTGTCCTGAAGGTGCTTGTCCATTGTGATAGTATTTTTATTCGGTTATAATGTCTTTATTTACGTTCTTGGATCCTACAAGTGCGTAGAAGAGGATGTATACTGCACATGCCAAGACTACGAAGTAGCTCAGATGGAACGAGCCTGTCTTGTCTGCAAGCCATCCCTGAAGCGGAACGAGTATTCCACCGCCACATACCATCGTCATGAAGGCGCCTGATGCTATTGCGGTATATTTTCCAAGGCCTTCTACTGCCATGTTGAAGATACCTCCCCACATTACTGAGGTGCACAGACCTACGAGCACGAATGCGAAGATTCCTATAGGAACTTCAGTCATGATGAATCTTCCTTCAGAACCATTGAATCCAAATGCTGTTACGAGGATATCCTTTGGTGCGAACATTCCGAAAAGAATCAGTATTATGGATATGAGTGATGCAGTAGTGATGAGTGAACGGCTCGAAACCTTTCCTGCTGCCAGACCGCCAAGGAAACGTCCCACCAGCATCAGGAGCCAGTACATTGCTGCTATGGTTCCGGCTACTCCGGTGTCCATTCCGAAGCCGGGTACCGCTGCATCTGGAGATGTGGTCAGGTACTGGAGAAGGTATGTGGGTGTTCCTACCTCAAGACCTAAATAGAGGAAGATCGCGATGATTCCGAGGTTGAAGTGGCGGAATGAGAATGCACTGTGCGGATCTTTTTCCTTTTTGGCTGTATTCTTTTCTGATGATTCTACAGAGGGTTCGGGTATGTGTGAGATGAGAAGTACCACTAGGGCTACTGCGAAGATTGCGAGTGCAATCCAAAGGGCAGGGGTGGCCTGGCTGATGGATGCCTTGGTCGCGTCGCCAATGAGCGAACCCATGAGTATGGTTACGAATACTGCTGAGAATGAGTTGAGTACTCCACCGAACTGAATCAGCTGGTTACCTTTGTTTCCACCGCCGCCAAGTGTGTTGAGCATGGGATTTACAACGCAGTTGAGCATACACATGCAGAAACCTGCGATGAATGCGCCGGCAAGGTATACACCAAAGCTCTGGATTGAGTCCCATCCTGACATATATTGTAGGAAGACGCCTGCAAATCCGACTATCACTGCGAGGATTGCAGTTTTTCTATATCCTATTTTCTGCAGTAGGATACCCGAAGGGATGCCCATGACTGCATAGGCAATAAAGTTGGCCGCATTGCCCAACTGGGCAGCGAAGTTGGATGCTCCGAACTGGTTCTTTACGATTACCGCCATTGGCGAACAGAGATTGGTCACGAATGCTATCATCGCAAATAAGGCGAACATAACAACAATCGGAAGGATATTCCCCTTTTTATTTGTCGGGGTATTAGCTGATACTGTCATAGTGTTTTAAGAAATTAAAAAAACTCTTCAAAGTTAAATAAAAAAACCGAAAATGTATAAATTTGCCGTCCTAAATATTGCAGGCGGCAGGGAACGCCTTTTCCGATGTGGGTGGTTGATTGAGAGACGCTCTCACTGTGTTGTCTGCACAAATAATGAAAAAATGATAGATAACAATAGAAAGTATGCTTTAGTGACCGGAGGTTCGTCCGGTATGGGTCTGGAGTATGTAAGACAGCTTGCCGCAAAGGGTTACAATGTAATCATCGTGGCGCTTTTCCAGAATGAAACAGATGCTGTGGCAGCTCAGATGCAGGAGCAGTATCCCGATCTTGACTTCTTGTCGATAGGGATGGATCTCTCTACAGCGGATGCAGCACGTGAACTTTATGATAAGGTCTATGAGTTGCGCCCAGGTGCGATGGTCGAAGTCCTTATTAATAATGCCGGAGTCATTTCGGTGGTTCATTTCCGTAGCATGACGGCTGAGCAGATCAGTCGTATTATTATGCTGCATAATCATACGACGGCCATGCTGTGCCACTATTTCATCCCTGCGATGGCTGCAGCAGGAAAGGGTTATGTTCTGAATATCTCTTCACTTGCTTCATGGCTTTCATTCCCTTTTATCTCTACCTATTCAGCAACTAAGGCGTTTATAAGAGTCCTCACCAGGGCGCTCAGAACCGAGTACAAGAAGACAGGGGTACGCATAGCCTCCATCTACTTCGGAGCAGTGGATACCCCGCTCTACAAACTTTCTCCCTCTTTGAGAAAACTGGCAAGATGTTTGGGAGTGATGATTACTCCGCAAAAGGCGGTGAAGCTTGCGCTTAAGATGCTCTTCGCCGGTCTTACCGGATGGATGCCCGGACTTTTCAACAAGATTGCTTACCTGCTGACTCCTCTGATGAGACCCTGCTGGATCGGCCCGCTCGAGAGAGCCGTTACCAGAAAATGGAATTTGAAGTAGTCAGGGAAGTGGCTGAATTGTTGGCATTGAAGAAATTATTAGTATCTTTGTAAATTACAATGAAAATGAAGACAAGAGTTTTAATAGGATTGTTTTTTTTGCTGGTTCTGAGTACTTCGTGTAAGAGCCAGTATCAGCTTATGCTTGAGGGACACGATGTCCCTGGCAAGTACAAGATGGCTTTTGAACTCTTTGATGCCAAGAAGTATCTCAAGGCTGCTGCGCTTTTTGATGATCTGAAGATTGCGGTGCGTGGAACTCCTCAGGATGATACCGTCCAGTTCTATGCCGCCTATTGTCAGTATAAGTATGGAGATGTATACGCTGCTGATCAGGGTTTTATATCGTTTATCAATGCACACCCTGCGAGCCCCTTTACCATGAGGGCCCATTTCATGTATGTCGACTGTCTCTATCGCCAGACATATAGGTACGAGCTTGACCAGACTCCTACATATAAAGCAATCAATGCAATCAACGAGTTCAATACTTACTACCCGAACAATGAATGGAAGCTTCAGTGTGAGAAGATGCTTTCAGACCTGAACGGCAGACTGGACAGAAAATCTTTCGAGGCAGCGAAACTATACTATACCATTGAGGACTATAAAGCTGCTGCGTATGCACTCAGGCAGGCCCTGAAAGAGGACAATACCAATATCTATAGGGAGGAAATCCTCTACTACCTCGCTCTTTCATCGTACAAGTACGCGTATAACAGTATCCCCCAAAAGGCTCGTGAAAGGTATGTTATCTTCACCGATGACTACTTTTCGTTCATAACGGAGTACCCCGATTCCAAACACAGAAAGGAACTGGATGCACTTGCTACTAAAGTGCAGAAGATTCTTGACAAGAAAGAATAGTTAAAGTATAATAAATAATGGATAGACAAATTTTCAACAACACTGAAACCAGAAATCTTGCTGAACTGGCAAAACCCACCGGAAATATCTACGAATCTGTAATGATCATGGCAAAGAGAGCCAATCAGATTTCCGCATCTGTAAAGCAGGAACTCAGCCATAAGCTTGAAGAGTTTTCAAGTTATGCTGACACTCTGGAGGAGACTTTCGAAAATAAGGAACAGATCGAAATCTCGAAGCATTATGAAAGATTGCCCAAGCCCACTCTTGTGGCAATTGATGAATTCAGACATAATGAGATAGTTTACAGGACAGTATCTGAAAATGCTTAATGGCAAACATATCCTTGTAGGGATAACGGGGAGCATAGCTGCGTACAAAACGGCTATGCTCGTTCGTCATTTGGTGAAGGAGGGAGCCGATGTCCAGGTCATAATGACAGAGAAGGCAAAGGAGTTTATTACCCCGCTCACTATGGCGACACTATCACGCCATCCCATTTTGGTCGATTTCTTCAATCCCGAAAACGGACAGTGGAACAGCCATGTATCCTTGGGATTGTGGGCGGATCTCTATATTGTGGCTCCTGCTTCGGCCAATACCCTTGCGAAGATGGCTTACGGAATAGCTGATAATCTGTTGCTTACTACCTATCTGTCTGCACGCTGTCCAGTGATGGTGGCTCCTGCGATGGATCTGGATATGTTCAGGCATCCCGCTACAACGACATCACTCGATATTCTTAGGGGCAGGGGAGTGCATATTATAGAGCCCTCTTCAGGAGAGCTGGCAAGTGGTCTTGAGGGCAAGGGAAGAATGGAAGAGCCTGAAAATATCGTCAGGTACATCAATGATTTTTTTGCATCTAATGAAGAGCTCTGTGGCAAGAGAGTACTCATCACTTCAGGCCCTACACTTGAGGCAATAGACCCGGTGCGTTTTATTACCAACTGCTCTTCCGGTAAAATGGCAAGTGAAATTGCTCGCCAATGCCGCCTCAGGGGTGCTGATGTTACTGTTGTCAGCGGTCCTGCAGCAGTGAAACCATCGGGGGTCACCCTTATTGAGGTCGAGAGTGCCCAACAGATGGCCACTGCGACTCTTCAGGAGTATGAAAAGGGGGCAGACATTGTGGTGCTGTGTGCAGCAGTGGCTGATTATACTCCGGTGGCTGTGAGTGATACCAAGATAAAGAAGAAAACTGAGACGATGACTATAGAGCTTCGCCCTACTACCGATATCGCTGCAGCTGTGGGTGCCATGAAGAGAGAGGGTGATATCCTTGTTGGTTTTGCCCTTGAGACTGACAATGAATTCTCTAATGCTCAGGACAAACTGCGCAGGAAGAATCTGGACATGATAGTTCTTAACTCCCTTAGGAACGAGGGTGCAGGGTTTGCAGTCGATACCAATCAGGTAGAGATTATCTTCAGAGATGGCACTGCCAAGGCCTATCCGCTCAAGTCAAAGAGTGATGTGGCTTCTGATATTGTGGACAATATCGTTAAATTGACAAAATAATGATCAGTAGGATATCAATCTCCAATTATGCGCTGATTAGCTCGCTGGAACTTACCCTTCCAGACGGGCTGATTATCATTACCGGCGAGACTGGAGCAGGAAAATCGATTCTGATGGGGGCTCTCTCTCTGCTTATGGGACGCAAGGCCGAAGGCTCGGTTCTCTTCGATAAATCGCGTAACTGTGTGGTTGAGGCGGAGTTTTCTGATGGAATGATTCTCCGCAGGGTGATTTCTCCTTCTGGAAGGTCGCGGGCTTTCATAGATGATGAGCCGGTCTCTCTCACGCGCCTGAGTGAGGTCTGCTCAGGCTTGATCGATATTCATGCACAGCACCAGCATCTTCTGCTTAATAATCCCGATTACAGACTCTCTGTGGTGGATGCTTTTGCCGGATGTTCCCGTGAACTTGATAATTACAGGAGACTGTATAACCGTTCCATTGAGCTTGGAAGGTGTGCCCGCAATCTGGAGAAGGAGATTGCAGAGCAGAGGGCTCAGGCCGATTATAGGGAGTTCCGCTACCGCAGACTTGCCGATGCGCAGTTGCGCGAGGGCGAGCTGTCCGAGTTAGAGGAGCAGTATAAGATACTCTCCAATGCGGAGAAACTGATTTCGGGTATCGGTTCTGTAAGAGGTTTGCTTGATGACGAGCATTTCTCTGCCGTTGCCGCTCTCAAACAGGCGAGTTCAGTACTTTCATCCCTCTCTCCGCTTATGGAATCTCTTGAATCTTATTCTCAAAGGCTGGATTCGGTACGTATTGAGCTTGATGATATTCTCGAAGATTTGGACAGGATTGCCTCCTCCATCGAGACTTCTCCTGAAAAGCTCACTATGGTGGACGAACGTCTCTCTCTCTTGTATGACCTGATGCAGAAATATAATGCCTCCGGTGTAGAGGAACTTATCAGCCAGCGCGATATTCTGGCCGGTCAGATAAGTTCTACTGAGGATATGGAACTGGAGCTTGCCGGACTGAAAGAGCAGATACGGGCTACCGATGAGCAGGTTGCGCAAGCTGCAGCGGTGCTTACTGAGCTGAGGGAAAAAGCTGCCGAGGAGCTTTCTGTACGGCTTCAGGAGTCAATACGCTCTCTGGGAATGCCATATACGCTATTTCAGGCAAAGGTTACTCCGGCCGGCTCGCTTACTATAAATGGTGCAGATAGACTCGACTTTATGTTCAGTGCCAATGCGGGTCCTCTTGCCGATATCTCTTCTTGTGCATCAGGCGGTGAACTTTCAAGGGTGATGCTCTCGCTCAAGGAGCTGCTTGCCAATTATACCAATCTCCCCACAATGATTTTCGATGAAATAGATACCGGAGTCTCCGGCAGTATTGCTGACAAGATGGGAGACATGATAGGCAGGATGGGACAAAAGATGCAGATTTTTGCAATTACCCATCTTCCGCAGATAGCATCCAAGAGGGGAACGCATCTTTTGGTAAGGAAAAATTACAGCAAGAAGGCCAATGGAGAGGTAGAGGCCACCACTGTTATAGAACTCCTTGACTATGAGGGAAGAGTGGCGGAAGTGGCCAGGATGTTGAGCGGTTCGGTGCTCAGTGAAGCGGCTTTGGAGAATGCCCGGGAGCTTATTGAACAAAACAAACGACAATAAAAATCTGATATTATGAAAAAAATTTTCAAGGAGAGGATTGACGCTTTGAGGAGATGTCTCTCACAGCAAAGTCTCTCGGCAATTGTCATACCCTCAAATGACCCTCATTTCGGAGAGTATGTCCCTGACTATTACAAGACAATAGAGTGGCTTACCGGTTTTACCGGGGAATCTGCTACGCTGGTGGTCACTCTTGACGATGCAGCGTTGTGGCTCGATTCGAGATTTTTCGTTTCGGGGGCAGCTGAGCTTGAGGGGACGGGTGTCAGGATGATGAAACTGAAGGTAGAGGGCACACCATCAATTACCGGCTGGTTAAGTGAGACTCTCTCCGGCGGTGACTCTGTTGCTCTGGACAAGGATCTTTTTACCTATGATGAGTATCTCTCTTATACTCAGGCTCTGCCTACTCTTTGTATCACACTGATAGACGATGTAATCGGGACAGTGCGCAGTGATCGCCCGGCGCGTGTTTTCAATGCAGTGACGGTTTTAGATGAGTCTGTCACAGGCGAGAGCGTCAGATCGAAACATGCAAGGATAGTGGAGAAGATTGGCAGCAAGAGCCCCTTTGCATATATTATCACCTCTTTGGACGAGAGTGCGTGGCTGCTGAATATCCGAGGTACGGATATAGAGTACAATCCTTTGGCTCAGTGCTATACAGTTCTGACAGCTGACTCTGTCGATCTCTTTGCTAATCTTGAGGGTATTTCTCAGAAGGGCAGGGGACTGCTTGAGGGTCAGGGTGTAGTCCTGCATAGGTACGATGAGTTCGAACTCTTTCTGACCAATCTCCCGGCCTCTTATGACAGAATCTTCTCTTCAGGAAGAATCAGCAGCAGGAACTACTTGGCAGCTATGACCTGCGGTAAGATCCATCCTGACACCTCTCTGTGCAGTACGGTGGCGATGATGAAGGCCGTCAAGAATCCGGTAGAGATAGAGGGTTTCAGAAAGGCTTATCTCGAAGATGCTAAGGCACAGACCAAACTTTACCGTTGGATCTATGACAATATAGAGAACCATATCACCGAATATGATGTGGTCAGGAAACTTATTGAGTTTCGAAGCGAATGTCCCGACTACCTGGGAGAGAGCTTCCAGCCGATAGTCGCTTATGGGGCCAATGCAGCGCAGCCTCATTATGCACCTACTCAGAAGTGCCACTCGCAAATAAGACCGGAGGGCTTCCTGTTGATAGACTCGGGCGGACAATATACATACGGTACGACTGATACTACCAGAACTCTGCCTGTGGGTCCTTTGACTCAGGAACAGATTGATGACTATACGGCTGTCCTAAAGGGTATGATAGATCTGAGCATGGCCAAGTTCTGTAAGGGAACAAGGGGCGCTCAGCTCGATATTTTGGCAAGGGGTCCTGTGATGGCCCGAGGAAAGATGTACTGGCATGGTACCGGTCATGGAATAGGATCTCATCTGTGTGTTCATGAGGGACCTCAGAGTATCAGGATGGAAGAGAATCCTGTAGCACTGCTGCCCGGCATGGTTATCTCCAACGAACCCGCCATATATGTCGAGGGAGGCTATGGTATAAGACACGAAAACACCATATTGGTAAAGCCTGATATGACCAACCGATATGGTGAGTTCTATGCGTTTGAAACTGTTACTCTGCTTCCTTTTGATATGTCGGCTGTCAATTTCGACATGCTTGATCAGTTCGAAATCAGATGGCTTGAGGAGTATAACAGCAGATTTGCTAATCTACGATAATAGTCCAGCCACGGTCGTATTCGACCTGCCTGAGGGCTGAATTTTCTATACCGCAACCTTGTCCTGTGACGGTGAATTTGACATCAGACTGGATAAGGTTGTATTTTTCTTTCAGCAGGCCCCATTCGAACCCCTTTCCGTATCTGTTCATAGCTTCTACGAATAGGGAGATAATATCGTATCCCTGGAAGGCGAAAGGTGTGGGTTCGGTATTGAATGTCTTGTTGTATCTCTCTACCATTGCCTTTGTTTCGGGGTTGTTGTAGTCCACGTAGTAGGGTAGCTGAAAATGGGCATTGAGTTGGTGGTAATAGTCTGTGTCCAGGCTTGTGAATCCGGTCCATTTACTCAATCCGAAAAGCTCTACCTTGTATCCTTTGGTCTTTTTAACCAGATGGAGGTTTCTTATCGCATCTGTCACGAAAGCTTCGTTATATGATGGGATAATTACTTTGTTGAGATTCATGGAGTCGAGCTTTGAAGTGAATGTCTGTTCCATCTCTCTTCCATCAAGGAAATTGTATGAAAAAGCGCTATAGCTCATTCCTTCATCATTGAGGGCTGTGATACAATCTTTTACCACATCTGATTCATCGTATCCCTGCTCGAAGATCACTACTATCCTGTCGTTGTTGGGATAGGTGTTTCCCTCTTTCATTTTCAGTACTTGCCTTCTGACTCCTGAGTCGGGATTCGGCGGGAAGATATAGAGCTTCTCGTTTTCGCTCAGAAGTGCTCTGGTGTTTATATCCAAAGGTGATACAATGGGTATTCCTCTGCGGGCTGCATAGTCGGAGATAGGTCTCAGATCCCGCATGCTGATAGGGCCGATAATCAGATCAGAGTTTTCCAGTATTCCGCTGTTTATCATACTCCAGTGCGATGGGTAGGAGTTGATATCCACGATGTTGATCTTTATGTTGTCAAGCTTCCCCTCTTCGTTGAGCATTGAGGTGGCGAGTGTGATTCCGCTCAGGAAGTCTCCTATGTGTTCTGGAAGTCCTGGGTTTTCATCCGAGATGTTGAAGGGGAGTATTACAGTTATGAGAGCCTTGTCGAAAGGGGTGTAGGAGCTGAATTTGTTCAATGACCATCCGATATCCTCGTTATGGTTATCCATCATCTCTTCTCCTTGCTCTTCTTCATGGCTTTCGGATCCCATCTCTGACTCTTTTTGGAAGGATGCGAACCACTCCATATACTCTTCATCGGGGATGAGCACTCTCTTCACTTTCTTTGCCGAGTTTCTGTCAAGATTGTTGAGTTCCAGTATGGCCTCTACCGTAACATTGTGTTTTACAGCTACATCTTCGATATCTTCATACCATCTTATGCGATACTCCTTATATTTGGTCATATTTGAGGGGCTGCCTATCTTCACATCTTTCTCTTCTTTTTTTCCTCTCTCTGCTTCTTCCTCCATTTTATCTGTTGAGGATGCTGTTTCACTTTGGAGGGCGGGTGTGGCCGAAGTGTCAGGAATATAGAGCACCGAACCGGTCTTGAGCTCTTCGGTAACAGAGGGATTTGCCTCTTTGATCTGCTCTATCGTGACGTTGTATGCCTTTGAGATGGAGTAGAGTGTCTGTCCTTTTACGATGGTATGGATGTAGTAGAGAGTGCCACTTATTTTGACCTTCTGTGTCGAAATCTCCACTTTTGTCGGCACAAACTCCTGCGCGGCTAACCTTAGTGGTGAAAGGAGAGCCACGCATAAGAGTGCCATATAGATTAATGTGAGTTTGAAGCTCCTCATTTCTAAACTAATCTGGCCAGAACGGCGTTTATGTTGTTTTCGATTCTTTCGTACGGATTCTCTCCGTAGGGTGCAGGCTCGAATTTCTTGCCAGTAATGTTTTCGTAGAGTTCAATGTAGCGGCGGGAGATTGTTTCTACTCTTTCCGGGGTCATTTCGGGTACCTTTTCTCCCTCCTGTCCTCTGAATCCATTCTCCATGAGCCACTCTCTTACGAATTCTTTGGAAAGCTGGCGCTGGGGCTCTCCCTTCTCGAATCTTTCCTGATATCCTTCTGAGTAGAAGTATCTTGACGAGTCAGGTGTGTGTATTTCGTCGATTAGGTAGATCTCCCCGTTTCTCTTTCCGAATTCATATTTGGTGTCTACGAGTATGAGTCCTCTGGATGCTGCGATTTCTGTACCCCTTGCGAAGAGTGCAAGTGCGTACTCTTCGAGTTTTGCATAGTCTTCAGCACTTACAAGTCCCCTGCTGATGATCTCTTCTTTAGAGATGTCTTCATCGTGTGTTCCTATTTCTGCTTTGGTGGTGGGGGTGATTATGGGATGTTCGAATTTCTGGTTTTCACGCATTCCGTCTGGAATCTTTACTCCGCAGATTTCCCTTGCACCTGCTTTGTATGCTCGCCATGCGCTTCCTGTGAGGTAGCCTCTTACAATCATTTCTATAGGAAGACCTTCGCATTTATAACCCACGGTTACCATAGGGTCAGGTGTTGCGATTTTCCAATTCTGTACAATATCCGATGTCGAGTCCAGGAACATGGAAGCAATCTGATTGAGGACCTGACCTTTATGTGTGATTCCTTTGGGAAGTACCACATCGAACGCCGAGATGCGGTCTGTGGCTATCATTACAATGAATTTGTCATCAATTGTGTAGACATCACGTACTTTTCCGGTATATTTTGATGTCTGGTGTGCGAAATTAAATTCGGTTTCTGTTATTGCATTCATCTTAACGGATATTATAATGTGTTGTAAAAGTTGATTATATTCTTGCAAAAAGTACTCCACGAGAGTCTCTCTTTTTCTGCCGCTATGGCATTTTTCATCTTTTGTGGCATTGACGAGTCTGAGAAGTATTGAACTATCGCCGTTCTAATCCCTTCAGGGTTTATCTCTTGGGT
>CALZHC010000045.1 GCA_945787505.1 uncultured Alistipes sp. | reverse complement strand
GGCTGTGCCGGTTCGACCCCGGCTCCGGGTACAAAAGAAGGCTTGTCTGATTAATCAGTCAAGCCTTTTCTGTTATCATTACTTATTCAAGAAAAGCTACAAGTCAATTCTTGAGATAATAAGTTACGTATGTTACCACTCGTACACGCTTGATATGCGGTGTATTGCTATCCCTGTTCTCAATTGAGAAAGTTCCCTGGCTTGCGGATTTGATCTTGCCCAGACGGCTTCCTGAATCCTTGGCAAACTTTTCGGCAGCCATACGCGCATTCTTGGTCGCCTCCTCAATCATCGAAGGCTTTATGTCATTGAGCCCTTCGTACTTGAACTCTACAGGATTATTCCAATTATTTGAATCAAATACTATTCCCTTCTTTATAAGTTCGGACTGCTTCTTCATCAAATCAAGAGCCAAATCTACCTTGTCGGTACAAAGAGTAATCACATTGGTTACAATGTATCTGTAGATACGGTCATTGCTGCCATACTCATTTGCGAACTTATCGGAAATCGAAGGGAGGGATACAGAGATTTCGGATTCATCCATGCCTGCAGACTTAAGAAAATCTATTACGATAGCATTTTTGACAGCTGTCTGTTCATAGACAGCACCAAGATCATCAGAAACAATTTTATACACCAGAGGCCATATAACCTTGTCGGATTTTACCTCCATCTCACACAAGCCCTTAACATCTACTACTCTGTCAAAAGAGCGGTAATTATTGACCGCTTTTGGGATCTGGAAACCCAATACCATCAGTCCCAACATAATGGCAATGCCACTGAAAATTCTTGATTTTTCCATAGAAAATATTTTTATATACAAAACAAGCAAAAAATATGCTACCTTTGTCCAAAACGAAAACTTTTTTAAAATGAAACATCACATTACCCTGCTACTAACCACGCTATTTCTCATTCCTATCCTTATAGGGTGTAAGGAAAAAACAATCATTGAGAAAGAAACAGAGCCCACCAACAATACTGAAATAGTGGATGTATCAGCGGAGAGAGTCACATTTTTCATTGAAAGTGACAATGCTACAGAGTATGCATACATATTGGGAGAAAGCACTTTGGAAAACATCACAGCTGAAGCGCTTTTCCTCAAAGCGACAGAAGAAGGCAGTAAAGGAGAATTCAAGCCTGAACAATCTACTGGCAAAGTGAAGGTTGAAATCACAGAGAAGGTCAGACGCAACAAAGAATACAAACTTTACACTGCGGTAAAGAAAGAGAAGTATTCTGATGTAGTGTCACTCGAATTCAATACATCATTCGACTACACCGAACCCATAACCGTTGAGAACATAGAGCCTCGTTCGTTCACATACCACATTAAGAGGGAACAAGGCTGGAACTCATACAAACATTGCGTAGTCAGAAAAGTTGACTACATAGCAGTAAGAAATATGCTTGCCGGGCTGGTAGATGTAACACCCGCATCTTACAACGAATCGTTCGGTCACCTCTCATCAGAGGATATTACCGTAGATCTCGACAAGAGCTTCAAGGATGGAGATTCAGAAGCACAAGAATGGGGCATTTATCCGGATGCCTGCTATATGATAATCGCATCCCCTGTTGACGAAGAGGGCAGAGTAATCGGTGGAATTTCAATTGTGAAAGAGTTTAATACAGCCAAAGCCCCTGAATCAGAAGGAAAAATCGCAATAGAGATTACAGCACTCTCATCGGTAAGTGTATCAATCCGGTTCACACCCGATGCTCAAATCACCGAGTATTATTACACAGTCCTGACCAAGAAAGACTACAAACAAATATTGGATGAGGGTCTCGAATCTGTAAAGGCTGCTGCCTATATGACCTACAAGAACCCTGAGTCATCACAGGTCACATACGATTTGACAGACCTGGTTCCAAATACTGAATATGTCATAATAGCCGGAGGGTTTGATGATAACGAAGCTGAATTCCTCGACCACAGCCACACATTCAAGACAGAAGCGCCAAGTGGTCCCGTATCCGAAATCACAATAGAAAAAACCGGCATTACTGCAAATGCTGCCGACTTTAACGTCAAGGTAACAAATTGCTCAGACCTGCGGATTGTCTGCGCGACCAAGAAAGCAGTTGATGACGTTCTGGTTTACCACAGTCTGGAGACTGCAATCTATCAGAACGGTATCTTCTGTGAAGCCTCTGACCTGAACAAGGCCCTCAGTGAGAATGGACTGGATGTACATTACGACAATCTCGAGGCAAATACGAAATATATTTTCGGAGTGGCTGCGACCAACCCCGAAAAGGTACTGACTATAGACACTGTCGAATTTGTTACAGAACCGCTACCCCTTGCAGGCGAGGAGTACAGGGAAAAACTTCCCGGTGAGTGGATATGCGAATATATCGATCAAAACAATAACCATTACTCATTTAAAGTAACAATTGCAGAGGGAGTAAGCGAATCAACGACAAGAGATTACAAAAACGACAACAGACTTGTGATTTTGGGATTTGATCCTTGCGGTGTGGACTACCACTCACCTGAAGATCTTATCGAAAAGGGATATGCCTCGACAATGGAAGAGGCAGAAGCGAACTACGGCCCGAAATGGTTCCTCAAGTTCAGACAAGACGGCTCAATCACCACACCCTACTCCCACCCCAATGAATATGACTATGCCCTTAACTGGAACATGCTCAACTTCGACGGCAAGCAGTATTGGATGCCGGGCATAGCAATGGCCTCCAAGGGGGAAAGCACCGTGTGTAAAGGATTTGATGTGGAAGTATCAGATGATTTCAACACCATAACCATAAAGCCATTCTACCATAAATTCGTTTATGAGGATAGCTATAGGGCATACTACCCAGGAGTCATGAGCAGTGAAAACTGCTACTACCCGACCGATAAGGTGCTGCTCTATACTACTGAAAATGTAATTCTCAAACGTTACCAACCATAGAGAAGATATTCTTCTTCGAGAATATTGTCATATAGAAAGCCCTGATTATCAAGTGGGCAAAATAAGCGATATAAAGGGCCTGCGGACCAAGCGGGCCCTTTAGTGCGAAATAGGCTATATAAAAGCCAAGACAGGCCCATCCCATACAGTTTCTGATGGCAACAGAGGCCGTAGCTCCTATATAAAGTCCGTCCCACATAAAGGCAAGACAGCTCAAAGATGGCATCAGTACCAGCCAGATATAATACGGTCCTGATCCTTCTATTACACTTTGCTCTAAGGTCATCATCCGAATCATCCAATCACCGCCCCACCAATAAATCACAGTAGAAAGGGCAGCAAGCACACCTGTCCACATAAAGAGTTTGCGAACAGCCTCTCTGAGTGACTTGCCATCATTTGCCCCTATATACCTGCCAGAGAGGGCTTCCCCGGCATAAGCAAAGCCATCCAGGATATATGAATAGAGCATAAAGAGCTTCATAATTATCGAGCTGACTGCCAGTTCGGTCTCTCCATAGTGGGCCATAAGTGAAGTAAAACCGCAATAAATGAGCATGAAAAAGAGTGATCTGACGAAAAGATTTGCATTAATCACATAAAACTTCTTCATTTCACGCAGATGGATATCCCCGCGCAGATTGATATACTTAATAAGTTTCCCATAATACCTTTTGAGAAGAAAGAGTGAGAGGAAGAGTCCTGAATATTGGGCAATTACAGTTCCCAATGCTATTCCGGCAAACCCCAGTGGAGTAAATATGGCAAGAACGGCACTCGCAGCTATATTTACAACATTCACCACAATGTCAACTGCCATAGGAGAGACAGTATTCTGCATGCCGATAAACCATCCTTTGAACGTAAACAATGCAAGAGTGGCTGGAGCAGCCCATATTCTGATAAAGAAGTATTGTCTGGAAAGCGCCTCAAGTTCCGGAGTACAGTCTATCACCAAAAATGCTGCCTCAACGAAAAACCACTGGATAGCTATAAGGAAAAGCGCAGAGACAAAAGCTGTAGCAAGTCCCTTTACAAGATATTTCATGGCTTCAGACAGATCTCTTCTACCATACGCCTGCGCGGTAAGACCGCCTGTCCCGATACGCAGGAACCCGAAATTCCAGTAAAGCAAATCAAAGAGCATGGAGCCGATGGCAATGGCACCGATGGCAGCTACATTGCCCAGTCTTCCGGATATTGCGATATCTACCATTCCCACAAGAGGAACAGTGATATTTGCAAGGATACTCGGAATAGCAAGTTTCAGGATACGTCTGTTCATAGTCAGTAATTTTATCTGTATTTACCCTCTTCATCCAACATTCCGAGGTAGGAACTGTATCTCTCATAGGAGATTCTTCCCTCTTCAACCCCCCTGATTACCGCACAGTCTGGTTCATGAGTATGTGTACATGGCTTGTAGCGGCACTCGTGAGAGACCTTGAGCATCTCGGGGAAATAATTGGAGATCTCCTCTGGATCAATATCAACTATACCAAACCCTCTGATTCCCGGAGTATCTATTAGGAATCCTCCTCCCTGCAGCGGATATATTTCATAAAAGGTCGTGGTATGCCTGCCCTGCCTGTATTTGTCAGAAATACCGCCTGTCTTTGGATTCAAAGAAGGATCAAGCGCCTTTATTATAGAAGATTTGCCTACACCGGAGACACCACTGAAAAGAGAAAGTCCTACACTCCGACACTCTTGCCTGAGCCTCTCGATTCCCCTGCCATCATTGACACACAAATCCATAACTGTATAACCCGCTCCTTCGTAGATGGAGTGGAAAAGGTCGTGGAGAGCCATCAGGTTCTCATCATTTTCATAGAGGTCCATCTTGTTCAGAAGAATCCTCACAGGTACATCATAAGCACGGCAAGTTACCAGAAATCTATCTATAAATGGCCATTTGGTCTGAGGATCAGCAAGTGTGACCACCAGCCAGGCACAGTCGACATTGGCTGCTATGATATGATTCTGTCTTGAGAGATTGGTCGAACGCCTTACGACACAGTTCTTTCTGGGCATTACGGCAGTAATTGTACCATCAGAATATTCGACTATATCTCCCACTGCTACCGGGTTGGTAGAGCCTGAACCGGCCAGTCTTAGACGGCCTCTGGCCACTACAGGTTCCGGATTCCACAGAGGAAGTGGCGATACGAAATAATGGCTTCCCGTATGCCTTACTACGGTACCTTTTAGATTCACTTTTGTCATATACAAACTTTCAATGGGCGCGAATATACAAATTTGTACAAAAATGGTTATCTTTGTGAGATATGTTTTTTAAAAAAGGTGATTTTATGGTAACATTTGAAGAAATAGACTCATATCTTGAGAAGGGAATAGCCCTTTTAGATGCTGCGGAACAGCCCCAAGAGCTGTATAATCCGATTAGATACATACTTTCAATCGGTGGAAAAAGAATCAGGCCCAAGCTTTGTCTGCTCACATACTCCCTCTTCAAGGATACTATTGACGATGCTGCCATATATCCTGCGTTAGGTCTTGAAATATTCCATGAATTCACTCTCATCCACGATGACATCATGGACAAGTCCGATATGCGCCGCGGTATGCCCACTGTCCACAAGAAATGGAATGATAATATTGCAATCCTTTCAGGAGATGTAATGTCAATCCTAGCATATAAATACATGGCAAAAGCACCTGTGGACAAACTTCCAGAAATACTCAAACTATTCACCACCACAGCTATACAGATATGTGAAGGTCAGCAGTACGACATGAATTTCGAAACTGCGCCAATAGTGACCATAGATGAGTATATGGAGATGATAGGTCTCAAGACAGCTGTCCTGCTCGCATGTTCGGCAAAGATGGGAGCAATTGCAGCCGGAGCATCCACAAGATACGCTGAAGCTCTCTACAGCTTCGGTTATAACCTTGGCATCGCATTCCAGATAACAGATGACTACCTAGACACATTCGGTGATCCAGCGATATTCGGCAAAAAGATAGGCGGGGACATCGTAAATAACAAAAAGAGTTGGCTCAATGTCGAATGCACCAGAATCGCCAATGGAGAAGATGCTCAAAACTGGAAATCTATATGCAGCATGGGAGCAGATGAAGCTCAGGCCAAAATCGCTGCTGCTAAGGAGCTTTACATAAAGTTAGGAATCAAAGAAAAAGCAGAGAAAGAGATTGAGAAGTACTACTCAAAGGCACTCTCCGAGCTGGAGACTCTTCCTATATCTGAAGAGCAGCTCGAACAGCTTCACTCATACGCACGGAAAATCACCTTCAGAGACAAATAGGGAATGGATAACAAAATAGAGATAATGGCCCCCGCAGGCAACTTTGAAGCACTTGCGGCAGCCATACAGGGAGGGGCGAATTCTGTTTACTTCGGAATTGGAGAACTCAACATGCGTTCCCACTCGGCCAACAATTTTGCTCCCGAAGATCTAAAGAAAATAACAGAAATCTGCGCACAGAACAACATCAAAAGCTACCTCACCCTCAACATAATCCTTTACGATGAAGAGCTTGAGAAGGCAAAAGAGGTCCTCAATCTTGCCAAGGAGGCAGGAGTGAGCGCAGTAATCGCATCAGATATCTCAGCGATACTTTACGCCCGTTCAATAGGACTTGAAGTTCATATTTCCACTCAGGCAAATATCTCCAACATAGAGGCAGTCAGATTCTATGCACAATATGCAGATGTAGTGGTCTTGGCAAGGGAACTCACCCTGACACAGGTGAAAAAGATATATGATACCATACAACGGGAGAATATATGCGGTCCTGCAGGTGAACCGGTGAGAATCGAGATGTTCTGCCACGGAGCCCTCTGCATGGCAGTATCCGGAAAATGTTATATGAGCCTGCACGAATACAACCACTCCGCCAACAGAGGCTCATGTTTTCAGGTATGCAGGAGGGGATACAAGGTCACAGATATGGAGACTGGATGGGAAATGGAGATCGACAATAAATACATAATGTCACCTAAAGATCTATGTACCATTGATTTTCTCGATGTAATGACAGATGCCGGAGTCAGAGTGCTGAAGATAGAGGGACGCGCCAGGTCTGCCGAATATGTGAAGAAAGTAGTCTCAGCATACCGCAAGGCAGCAGACGCCATAGAGAAAGGAGAGTACTCAGCCCAGATGACAGCTCCATTGAAAGAGGAGCTCTCGGAGGTATTCAACAGAGGTTTTTGGGGAGGCTACTACCAAGGAGCAAAACTCGGAGAGTGGTGCAATGTCTACGGCAACAGCGCCACCAAGAAAAAAATCTACATAGGAAGAGTCACCAACTATTTTTCCAAACTTCAAGTAGCTGAAATACAAGTAGAAGCGGCTCCCATAAAGGTCGGAACACACCTAATGATAATAGGTCCTACCACAGGAGTCATAGAGTTCGACATTCCAGAAATCAGAGTAGACTGCCAAAGTACAAACGAAGCAGTACAGGGAACAGCCTGCTCTATTCCCTGCACAGAAAAGGTAAGAAGAGCAGACAAAGTATTTATTTTTGAATAACATATAATAGAAGAGGGGTCACATAGATATGTCTTTTGCGCACCTGCACGTACATACTCAATACTCAATTCTCGATGGTCAGTCCTCCATCGATGGGCTGATCGAAGAGGCAGCCAGACACTCCCAGCCTGCCCTTGCCATAACAGACCATGGTAACATGTTCGGAGTCAAGGAATTTCTTAATAAAATCGAGAAGCACAACAAGAAAAATGAGCCGATAATCCCTATTCTCGGTTCAGAGGTATATGTCGCACACGGCAGCAGAAAAGAGAGGAAGGGAAGAGAAGACCAAAGCTCTTATCACCTGATACTTCTTGCAAAAAACATAAGAGGCTACCACAATCTGATAAAACTTTCCTCAAAGGCATATATCGAAGGGTTCTACTACAAGCCGAGAATCGACCACGAACTTCTTGAGCAATACCACGACGATATAATATGCTGTTCCGCCTGTCTTGGAGGTGAAATTCCACAGGCAATCCTCGATGGAGACATGGAAAAGGCCAAAGAGATAGCTTTGTGGTACAAATCCCTATTCGGGGATGACTATTACCTTGAAGTTCAGAGACATCAGACAGATATTCCCGGAGCTAATACCGACACCTTCAGACATCAGCAGATTGTAAACGAAAAGATCTTCAGGCTGGGCGAAGAGCTCGGCATCAAAGTCATAGCCACCAATGATGTCCATTTCGTAAGAAAAGAGGATGGTCCGGCGCACGACAGGCTTATCTGCGTCAGTATGGTCAAGAAGTATGATGACCCGGGCAGATTGAGGTATACCCAGCAGGAGTACCTCAAATCGACTCAGGAGATGATGGAGATCTTTTCAGACCATCCGGAGGTCATCTCCAACACATTGGATATCGTAAACAAAATAGAGACCTACTCGCTCGATAGTGACCCGATTCTTCCTGTATTTCCACTACCTGAAGGATTTACGGACTCTAACGACTACCTGCAATATCTGACCTACGAAGGTGCGAAAAAGAGATATGGAGAGAACCTGACGGACCAGATAAAGGAGCGTATCGACTTTGAACTTGCGACCATCAAGAAGATGGGATTCCCGGATTACTTCCTCATCGTAAGAGACTTCATCGCAGCTGCAAGGGATATGGGTGTATGGGTAGGTCCTGGACGTGGTTCCGCAGCAGGTTCTGCAGTTGCTTATTGTCTTACAATCACCAACATAGACCCCATTAAATACAACCTTCTGTTCGAGCGTTTCCTCAACCCCGACCGTATCTCCATGCCCGATATTGATATCGATTTCGATGATGAGGGAAGATACAAAGTATTCAAATATGTCGAGGATAAATATGGAAAAGATCATGTATCTCATGTTATAACCTTCGGAACAATGGCGACAAAAAGCGCCATCAAGGATATCGGAAGAGTGGAAGACCTCAGCCTTGACATGACTGACCGCATCAGCAAGATGGTACCCAGAAAGATTCCGATTGAAATGGAAGAGGAGGTTGAGGACGAAAAGAACCCTGGGACCAAGATCAAGCGCAAAGTGGTGAAAGAGAAGGATCCTACCATAAAACTGTGCGTGAAGAACATCCCTGAGTTCAACGAACTTGCCAACTCAGACAACACACTCATAGCAGATACATTAAAATATGCCGAACAGTTGGAGGGAAACGTGCGCAATACAGGTGTTCACGCATGCGCTACCATCATAGGCAGGGATGACCTGACCAACTTCATTCCCCTATGTACGGCTAAAGATAAAGAGAGCGGAAAAGACATACTCGTCTCACAATTCGAAGGCTCTCTCATCGAGTCAGTGGGGATGTTGAAAATGGACTTCCTCGGTCTGAAGACACTCACCATCCTGAAGGACTGTGTGGAGATTATCCGACAGTCAAAGGGAATAGAGCTGGACATCAACAACATACCAATTGATGACAAAGCCACATACGAACTGTTTGCACGTGGAGATACAATAGGAGTATTCCAGTTTGAGTCTGACGGAATGCAAAGCTGGCTGCAGAAACTCCGCCCCAGCCAGTTTGATGATCTCATAGCAATGAACGCCCTTTATAGGCCCGGTCCTATGGACTATATTCCAGACTTTATCGACCGCAAGCATGGCAGAAAAAAGATCGAATATGACCTGCCTGCAATGGAGGAGTATCTTAAAGATACTTACGGAATTACAGTCTATCAGGAGCAGGTGATGCTTCTTTCGCAGAAACTTGCCAACTTTACTAAGGGTAAGGCTGACAAACTGAGGAAAGCCATGGGAAAGAAGCAAATCAGTGTTATGGAGGAACTTCAGAAAGAGTTCTTCGAAGGGGGCAGCGCAAACGGACATCCGGTAGATATACTCGAAAAGATATGGAAAGACTGGAGAGCTTTTGCCGAATATGCCTTCAATAAATCGCACGCGACATGTTATGCATGGGTAGGATATCAGACAGGATACCTCAAGGCCAACTTCAGAGCAGAATATATGGCTGCAGTACTCAGCAATAACCTCAACAACATAGATGAAATAACCAAACTTAGCGATGACTGCAGACGCCACGACCTGAAGATACTAGGTCCTGATATCAACGAAAGTTACACCAAATTCACTGTAAATAAATCAGGTGCAATCCGTTACGGAATGGGAGGCATCAAGGGTATAGGTTCCAACGCAGTGGAATCCATCATCAAGGTCAGAGAAGAAGGCGGCACATTCAAGGATATCTACGACTTCGTAGAAAGAATCAACCCCGCCATTGTAAACAAGAAAGGCATCGAGTCACTGGTATTCTCCGGAGCCTTCGATTCACTCCCTGAGATAAACAGAGCTGCATTTTCAGTTGAAACTGCAAAGGACGAGACTTTCCTTGATCAGATTATCCGATACGCATCCGACTTCCAAAAGAGTGAAGAGTCATTGAAAAACAGCCTCTTTGGAGGTTCCGACATGATAGCAACTGTAAAACCGGCAATTCCTTCAGTTCCCCAGACTGATACCATAGAACTACTCAAACGGGAGAAGAGCCTGGTAGGAATGTATCTTTCATCTCACCCTCTCGACAAGTTCAGAGTGGAAATAGATAACATTGCCACCATGAACCTCTCTACCTACAAAGAAAAAATTGCCGAGCTTGCAAATGAGACTAACCCCAATGCTCAGCCAGAGGATATCATAATATCAGGAATGGTGAGCGAAGTCAAAACATTTCCCAAGGCAAACGGCAACGGGATAGTAGCAAACATTTCCATAGAGGACTTCCAGACTGACTACTCGTTCAAACTCTTTGATAAGGACTATGAGACATTCCTTGGATTTCTCCACCCCCACAAGGCACTGCTTATAAAGGTCGGATTCCGTCCCAGGAAGAGAGCCACTGAAGACAAAACCGGAAACAAGGTATTAGAAACCATCGGCTACTACCCTAAAGTCAAAGCAATTTCATTGCTGGATACAGCCCGCGAGACACTCTTCAAGGAGTTGACAATAGATCTGCCAATAGCAACAATAGAGCCCCGCTTCAGGAAAGAATTCAAGAAGCTCATATCCAAACATAAGGGTAAAAGCAGACTGATCTTCAACGTAATAGACAACGATAACAAGGTTGCCGTCGAATTCGTTTCGGGCAAATATATGATTACCATTCACAATGAAGTGCTTGACTACCTGAAGGAGAAGGGAGTCAGCTATAGGATCAAGACTGCTGCTATTTCATAAACATAAGATAGACGGCCAGAATCAGACAGCCGAATGCTGCAAAGTGATTCCATTGGAAAGACTCTCCCTTGAAGACAAGCATCGTAAAGATGGCGAAAACAGAGAGGGAGATAACCTCTTGTATCACCTTGAGCTGAACCAGAGAGAATGGGCCTCCGTTTCCAATGAACCCGATTCTGTTGGCCGGAACCTGACACATATATTCAAAAAGTGCGATTCCCCAAGACAAGAGTATTACGCCTATAAGAGGCCAATTGTCCACAATCTTAAGTTCCTGCAATTTAAGATGACCGTACCATGCAAATGTCATGAAAATATTAGATACAATCAGCAGAAGAATAGTATATAACCCACTCATCATTATTTAAGTTTTACACTGCCCCACTTTTCGATTGCAGGAAAGATAAGTTCATCCCAACGTATAGACGACTGGGTACTTCCCCACTTGAGATAATATTTTTCTGCAATCTCATCCTGAAGCAAACTTTTAATAACATCTTTGTTCTGATACAGAAAATCTGACTTTGATACAGAGAGGCTGTCAAGCATCCCATTCATCTGCTCTTCAAGAGCAGGTTTATGTTGGAAAATTTGCTCCTTCCCTGCCTTTTCGATAAGTGTCTCAAGTTCTATTTCTGTCTGAGTCCTTACATCGAAATCGACATCGGAGGCAAATCGCACAAAGTCATCATACTCACTGTCACTCAGAACAAATTCATCGGCAGGGGCAATAGAAGGATGTTTCTTATAATACTCAATCGCGAAATTGTCAGGTGCTCCGGAGAAGAGTAGTGCAATAAAAGCTCTGGACATGAAGCGGGGCTCAAACTCCAGATCAGGAGTTATGCCTCCACCATCATATACCACTCTGCCAGAGAGAGTCCTGAACTCCCTTTTGAGAGAATCAGGCACCGTACCAACACTACCGTTTTCATTTCTGTTGGAATAGTCAATAGCCTGCACACATCTGCCGGAAGGGATATAATACTTGGCAGAGGTATATTTCAAGGAACTTCCGTAGCCTACGGCCGAAATGCTCTGAACCAACCCCTTTCCATA
>CALZHC010000044.1 GCA_945787505.1 uncultured Alistipes sp. | reverse complement strand
AATTGGGCATACTTGTCGAATGAGCCATATGGTTCTCCGGCTATTACGAGCTGGTATGAGGAATCAAGACCGGAAAATGCCTCTATGAGGATATCCAGCCCTTTATAATCCCTGATGAGCCCAAAAAAGAGCAGTGTTTTCTTTGCAGGGTCGATTCCAAGGGCTTTGCGTGCCTCCTCCATCTCTGTCTTTTCTCCGAAGTTGGAATAGACGGGATGGGGACAGACACAGTATTTTGCTTTGGGATCAATGTCGAGAAGATCCTCCTTCACAGCGTTGCATAAGGTTACGAAGCCATTGTTGGCTCTCATAAAGTATCGTGTCAGAGGCTTGTCGAAAAAGTGCTGTTCATGTGGGATGACATTGTCCATTATGGAGATGATTTTGCACTCTTTTCCTATATGTCTGGCGACAAATCCGAGGGATGGTGCAAAGTATGGCATCCAATAGCGCATTATCAACAGGTCGGGTCCGAATTCTCTGATTGAGCGTGCTGTAGGGAGGTATGTTAGAGGATTGGCTGTATCGAGAATCCGGATAGTGTCAAACTGCGGTTTCTCTCCGGATTGTTCTACATACTGGGTCTTCCCCGGGAAGAGGATTTCCGGGTATTGTCTCTTGAAATTGAATGCTTTTACCGTATGCTCCTTCGACAGCTCCGTGAACAGAGTTGTGTTGAATTGGGAAATGCCGCCCCTGTAGGGGTGGAAGCATGAAAGTATCGCTATCTTCAATGTGACCGTCTATTTGTTTCTCTTTTTGATGTATTCTTTGTTGAGGCCTTCGATGATATCCTTCGAAATGTCAAGGGCGCTCTCTCCACTTATTACGGTGTTGGTGGCCTCTGTGGTGGTGAGGATGAGTGAGTAGCTGTTCTGGCTATTGTAGTTGGCAACGAAGAGCCTGATTTCATTCATCACCTGGTTGATCATCACATTCTCCTCTTCTGCTATTTCCATCTGTTTCTGCTGTGAGTAGAGCTGGAGCTCCTGCTGGCGTCTCTGAAGTTCTTCGCTCATGGTCTCTGCCTGTGATCTGGTCAGAAGGCCTTTACCCATCTTTTCCTGAAAACTCTTGATGTCGTTTTCGAGTGCACGGCCCTTTTTATTGATCTCGTTTTCAATGGAGCTGACTTTGCCTTCGAGGGTGATTCTCAAGTCGTTGTACATGTCATAGGCATTTATTACAGAGTCGAGTCTTATGTAGACGATTCCTCCGTTTGATGTCTCTACTACCGTGCGGGGAGTGGTTTCTGATTTTTTGGGAGATGTGAAGTGAAGCACGAACAGTACTACTACTGCGGCAAGTGAAATGATGTTCAGTACGAGGTTGGTTTTTTTCATTTTATTTTAGTCTATTTATTGTTTCGTTTTTGTCAGTGGGGTGTTTTTCAGTAGGCTGAGGCGATTTCTTTGAGGTAGGCCTTGATGGTAGGCTCGAGTCCCATGTAAAGGGCGTCGCAGATGAGTGCATGGCCGATGGATACTTCGTCTATATAAGGGATGGTGTGGATGAAGTATCTGAGATTTTCGAGATTCAGGTCGTGTCCGGCGTTGAGCCCAAGTCCGCACTTTTTGGCAGCTTCTGCCGCTTCGAAGTAGGGTTTTATTGCCTTTTCAGGCGATTCTTTATACAGGTCAGCGTAAGCCTCAGTGTAGAGCTCCACTCTGTCGCATCCTGTCTCTGCTGCATTCTCTATCATCTGAACTACAGGGTCGATGAAGATCGATGTCCTGATTCCATGTTCTTTGAAGGTGGAGATTACTCCCTTGAGGTACTCTTTGTTCTTTATGGTGTCCCATCCGGCGTTGGACGTGAGTACATCTTCACTGTCGGGCACAAGTGTCACCTGAGCCGGCTTTACCTTGAGTACCAGGTCTATGAATGCGGGGATAGGGTTGCCCTCGATATTGAATTCTGTAGTGAGAATCGGTTTGAGGTCGAGTACATCGCGGTATCTGATGTGTCTTTCGTCAGGGCGGGGGTGTACCGTTATGCCTTCTGCACCGAATCTCTCGCAGTCAAGTGCTGCTTTAAGGATATCAGGGAGGTTGTGTCCCCTTGCATTTCTGAGGGTCGCAAATTTGTTTATGTTTACACTAAGTCTGGTCATATATCTCATTTTTTTTGCAAAAATAAACTATTATCAAAAAAAATCACAATCTTTGCAATTTGTATATTGAAAATGTCAAAAAAACACGGAAGAATGCATATTGCCCTTTTCGGAAGAAATATTGCTGCAGGCAGGGAAGAGCAGTTCGGAATGCTGGCCAAGGCTCTCAGAGAGAGCGGTCACGCCATAAGCTGCTACGAGCCTTTTTACGATTTTATCCGTTCCAAGGGGTGGGCTGATATTGTGAATGCAGGACTCTTCTGCTCTCCGGATACTCTTATGGAGGATGTTTCCCTCTTCCTTGCCCTTGGGGGTGACGGCACTTTTCTTGATTCCATCTCGTTTGTTTCCCACAGGGGGATTCCCGTGGCCGGGATTAATTTCGGCCGTCTGGGTTTCCTGACTACTGCCCAGGTCGGAAAGAGTGGAGAGATGGATGGTGTAAAAAGGGTTCTTGAGGGCAACTACGGAATTTTGGAACGCTCTTTGCTTCGGGTTGGATTGTGTGGAGGAGAGAGGAGATATGAGGAACTGGATTATTGTCCTTATGCTCTGAACGAAGTGGTGCTCCAGAGGGCCTGTCCCCATATGATAGGCCTTGAGGTCAGGGTGGATGGGAAGAAGATTCCAACCTATTGGGCTGACGGTATTTTAGTTTCGACTGCTACCGGCTCGACGGCCTATTCGCTCAGCTTCGGCGGTCCCGTGGCAATGCCGGGTTCGGGAGTTTTGATTATCACTCCTATGGCACCGCATAACCTCAATGTGAGGCCATTGATTCTTCCTGAGACTTCTTCTATAGAGATTCTCCCTCATTCCAACGGTCTGCCTGTTGCAATCTCACTGGACAACAGGACTTTCCGTCTCGAGCAGGGGGAGAGGATCCTGATTTCCAAAGCTCCTTTCCCGCTCAAATGTGTGGAACTTGAGGAGAGCTGCTTTTTCAATGCTCTGAATGAGAAATTGTTGTGGGGTGAAGACAAGAGAAATGGGGCGCAGGGCTGTAATTATTTTGTAAAATAAGAGTTTATGGAGAATATATTGAATATGCCCAAACATGTGACCATCATTATGGATGGAAACGGCAGGTGGGCGCAAAGCAGAGGCAAAGAGAGAATATTCGGCCACTATGAAGGAGCCGAGAGTGTGAGAGCATGTGTAGAATACGCTGTTGAACACAAGATACCATACCTTAGCCTCTTTGCCTTTTCCGAAGAGAACTGGAACCGACCACAGGCTGAAGTGAGTGAACTGATGTCCTTGATGGCAAAGAGCATCTTTGATGAAATGAGTACTTTTGCCCGTTATAATGTCAGGTTCATGGTGCTTGGCAACAGGGCTCATCTGAGTGATTCTCTAAATAGGGATATCGATATGGCAATGGAGAAGACAGCTTCAAATACTGGTCTTACCCTCATCGTTTTCCTTAGCTATAGTGGCAAATGGGACATTGAGCAGGCTGCCGTAAAATTTGCCAAGGCAGGGGCTCCTGAGGGCAGATTCCAGGAGTTTCTCGTAACTTCTGCCATTCCTGATCCTGATTTGCTCATCCGCACCAGCGGAGAGCAGAGAATTAGCAATTACCTTCTGTGGCAGTGTGCATATACTGAGTTCTATTTTACTCCTGTACTTTGGCCCGATTTCCGTAAGGATGAATTTGAGGCGGCATTGATTGAGTATTCCAATCGCCAAAGAAGATTCGGCAAGACGGCTGAACAGTTACAAAACGAAGATCAACAGACCAAATGAAGATAAGAATATTCCTTTTTATATTGATTCTGCTCGCCATTCCTACTATGATCCTTGCACAGCAGAAGAAGACGGGCATTGAAGTTGACTATTCCAGACCTGCCAAATATATCCTCGGAGGAGTAAGGGTGGAGGGGGTCAAACTGATCGGTGAAAAGCAGATTATACAGCAGTCTGGCCTTGTGGTTGGAAGCCCTATAGTGATTCCAAGCCAGCAGACAGCTTCGGCTGTAGACAAGCTTTGGTCGCAGAGGTTCTTCTCCAATGTATCACTTGAAATAGATTCTTTGTCAGCCAAAAGGGATACCGTATATTTGGTCTTCAGACTTCAGGAGCGTCCGAGAGTTTCCAGATGGAATTTCAGCGGTGTGAAGAACTCCGAGAGGAGCGAACTTCAGGAACGCCTGAACCTCAGAAGAAATACCGAACTCTCTGAATACGTGATAAAATCTTCTGTGGGTGTAATAAAGGCATACTATCAGGAAAAGGGATTTATAAATGCCAGTGTCAATGTGATCCAAGAGACTGATACAATGGTCAAGAATGCTGTCAGGGTCACTTTTGAGGTTGACAGAAAGACCAAAGTCAAGATCAAGAAGATCAATTTCATCGGTAATGATCATGTCAAGGAGGGCAAACTCGTATCCGCAATGGAGAAGACCAGGGATATGAGGTTCAGAAACATCCTCAAGAGCCATAAGTTCAATGCCAAGGAGTATGAAAAGGACAAGCAGTCGCTTATCCGTGCCTTCAATGAGGCCGGCTATAGAGATGCGAGAATTGTGCGTGACTCCATATATTATATAGAGGAGGGAAGGCTTGGAATCGATATTGAATTCGAAGAGGGGCCGAGGTACTATTTCAGGAATATAAAATGGACAGGAAACTCCGTTTATACAGCGGAACAGCTCAACAGTGTCCTAATGATCAAGAAGGGGGATGTCTATGATGTCGTTGCCCTTCAGAAGAGACTCTATGGAGATCCGAAGAAAGAATTTGCTGATATAAACTCGCTCTATACGGACAGAGGTTATATATTTTTCAGTGTTAACCCTGTAGAGACCAATATCGTAGGCGATTCGGTAGATGTCGAGATGCGTATAGTGGAGGGTAAGCCCGCTACGTTCAACAATATCATCATCACAGGCAACAATATCACCAATGAGAAGGTTGTCAGAAGGATGCTCTTTACCAAACCCGGATATCTCTACAGTCAGTCTATGCTCGAGAGGTCTCTCAGGGAGATTGCGCAGATGGGTAACTTCGACCCTGAGCACGCGCTTGACCATACCCGCGGTTACTCTGTTATTCCCAACCAATTGACTAATACTGTGGATATAACCTATAACCTTGCCGAAAAACCCAACAGCCAGTTCGAACTCTCTGGTGGATGGGGCGGTTATTCCTTTGTCGGAACTGTCGGAGTAAGTTTCAACAACTTCTCTCTCAGAAGGATCTTCGACAAGTCTGCTTGGAAGCCTGTGCCGCTTGGAGATTCACAGACTCTCTCTATCAGGTTCCAGACCAATGCCCTGTACTATACGGCGGCATCTGTCAATTTTGTCGAGCCATGGCTCTTCGGTAAGAAGCCTGTATCGTTCAACCTCTCCGGTTACTACTCGAGACAGACCAACTCATATTACATCTATCAGAATCCGGACGAGTTCATGGAAGTCTATGGTATTGCCATGGGAATCGGAAGCCGTCTGAAGTGGCCGGACAACTATTTCGTGCTCTATCACGAACTCAGCTGGCAGAACTACCGGCTCAACGACTGGGGTTATAATTTCCTCTTTGACAAAGGTATATCGACCAATATAAGTTATAAAATTTCACTTAGCAGAAACTCTACAGACCAGCCTATCTATCCGCGTGAGGGTTCTGATTTCACACTCTCTCTCCAGCTTACACCGCCATATTCCCTCTTTGCTCCAAAAGACAAGGACTATAGTGCGCTATCTGACCAGGAGAGATACCGCTGGATTGAGTATCACAAGTGGACCTTTAAAGGATCGCTCTATCTCAAGCTCGTCGGGGACCTTGTCCTGATGACCAGGGCACAGTTCGGTTATCTGGGTTACTATAACAGGGGACTTGGTTATTCTCCTTTCGAGGGGTATCAGGTAGGCGGTGACGGTATGTCAGGTTATAACACCTATGGCGCTGAAATCATTGCGCTCAGGGGTTATGAGAATTACTCTCTTACACCTATCAATTCCAAGGGCGTCTACGTAGGACACATATATGACAAATTTACTGTCGAACTCAGGTATCCTATTATCCTTCAGCCTACTTCTACGATTTTTGCGCTCGCATTCGTTGAGGCAGGAAACTGTTGGGAAAATATAGAGGATTTCAACCCCTTCCAGGTCAAGAGATCTGCCGGAATCGGTGTCAGGATAATGCTTCCCATGATCGGTCTTGTCGGTGTCGACTGGGGCTGGGGTTTTGATCCGGTCAACGGCAGCAATAGGGGAGGATCCAATTTCCACTTCCTTATCGGACAGCAATTCTGATTTTATTGATATATTTGCAAATTCTTAAATTTTAATGACTATAATGAAAAAGTTAATTTTTGCGATTGTTTCGCTCGTTTTGGTTTCAAGTGTGTCCAATGCACAGAATTTTAAATTCGGTCACGTTAATATGCAGGAGGTGATTTTCCTGATGGACGAAATGGATTCGGCACGTGTGGTTCTTGAAAAGTACAATCAGGAAATTCAGGATACATACAATGCCATGGTTCAGGAATTCCAGACCAAGCTTGCTACTTATCAGCAGATGTCTGCAAACTGGACTCCTTCGACCGTAGAAGCTAAACAGAACGAACTTCAGAATCTCGAAGCGCGTCTTCAGCAGTATCAGCAGAGTGCATCTCAGGATATCCAGAATAAGCAGCAGGAACTTATGATACCAATCCAGCAGAAGGCTGCTGAGGCTGTGAACAAAGTTGGAAAGGCAAATGGCTTCACCTATATTTTCGACACTTCTACAGGTGTCATTCCTTTCGTGGACGAGAGTGTAAGTGTTGATGTAACTGACCTTATCAAGGCTGAACTCAAGATTTCTCCTGACAAGAAACTTCCTATTCAGTAGTCTGTAGTCAGGAAATGCTAATTAATTGAAAATTAGAGGGGAAACGAAAAAACTTCGTTTCCCTTTGTTCTATTTCCTCCGTTTGCTTATAAATTTTTGCAAAATTGTTCGGATAAATTTTAAATTGTTAGAATTTATGCCTACTTTCGTGCAATATTTTGAACACTAAATGTGAATAATAACTAAACATCATGCAACACAAGATTATTGACATAGAAGATGTCGTTATCAGATTTGCCGGAGACTCCGGTGACGGAATGCAGCTTACAGGAACTTTGTTTGCTGATTCATCCGCTCTTTTCGGTAATGACATCTCGACATTTCCTGACTATCCTGCAGAGATCCGCGCACCGCAAGGTACTGTCTCAGGGGTATCCGGTTTTCAGGTTCACTTCGGTTCATGTGAAATCAATACTCCGGGAGACTTCTGCGACGTTTTAGTAGCGATGAATCCTGCTGCTTTGAGAGCTAATGCCAAATGGGCTAAACCCACAGCTACTATCATTCTCGATGAGAACGCTTTCGATGAAAAGAACATCCAGAGGGCAGGGTTCGCAACAATGAACCCCATTGAGGAACTTAAGATCGAAGACAGAAACATAGTCGTATCTCCGATTACTGAACTCACTAAGGAGAGTCTTAAGGATAGCGGTCTTGACAATAAGGCAATCGTCCGTTGTAAGAACATGTTTACTCTCGGCATGTGTTTCTTCATGTATAATCGTGATATGAAGTACACATTCGAATATCTTGAAAAGAAATTCAAGAAGAAACCTGCTCTCATTGAAACCAATAAGAAGGTTCTCAAGGATGGTTACAATTATGCAAGCAATATTCATGCGATTGCAAACACATACACTGTAAAACCTGCAAATCTCAAGAAAGGCACTTATAGGAATATCAACGGAAATCAGGCGACAGCATGGGGTCTTCTCGCTGCATCTGAAAAGTCCGGAGTTCCTTTGTTCTGCGGTTCGTACCCCATCACTCCCGCAACAGCTATTCTGGAAGAGCTTGCAATTCATAAGAGCTTGGGAGCCAAGACTCTCCAGTGCGAAGATGAGATTGCCGGTATCTGTACCGCAATCGGAGCATCTTATGCGGGCAACTTTGCAGTGACCACCACATCCGGTCCCGGTCTTTCACTTAAGTCCGAAGCACTCGGTTTGGCGATGATTACCGAACTTCCCCTTGTTGTTATCGATGTACAGAGATCAGGTCCATCTACAGGTATCCCTACCAAGACTGAACAGACAGACCTTAACCAGGCGCTCTACGGACGTAACGGTGAATGCCCCATTATGGTTATGGCTGCACACTCTCCTTCTGACTGCTTCGAAAAGGCTTTCTATGCAGGAAAATATGCAATGGAACATATGATGCCGGTCATCCTTCTGACTGAAGGTTTCCTTGGCAACGGTTCTGAACCTTGGAGAATTCCCTCTATGAGCGAGTTCCCCGAAATCAAACCTCCTTTTATCACCAGCTGCGAAGGCAAGTTCAAACCTTTCGAAAGGGATCCTGAAACCTTCGTGAGAAAGTGGGCGGTTCCCGGTACTCCCGGTCTTGAACACCGCGTAGGCGGTCTCGAAAAGAATGCTGAAGGTGTTATCTCTTCTGATCCTGAAAACCATCAGCTTATGGTTGACCTCAGGGCTGCTAAGGTAGCCAAGATGGCCGATTTCATTCCTGAACTGAGCGTTTACGGAGATAACGAAGGTGAAGTTCTCGTAGTGGGCTGGGGAGGTACTTACGGACACCTCTATACAGCTGTAAAGGAACTTCGCAAGGAGGGCAAGAGTGTTTCACTTGCACATTTCGACTACATTAATCCCCTTCCCAAGAACACTGCTGAGGTATTCGCACGTTTTAAGAAGATTATCGTATGCGAGCTTAACTCTGGTCAGTTTGCAGCTCTCTTGAGAGACAAGCACCAGCAGTTCTTCTATCATCAGCTCAACAAGGTTCAGGGACAGCCTTTCATCGTAAAGGATGTAGTGGATGCAGTTAACAACATTTTATAAGGAGGAGTTCAAAATGAAATATACAGCACAAGATTTCAAAAGCAATCAGGAAGTAAGATGGTGCCCCGGATGCGGTGACCACTCAGTGTTGGCTTCATTGCAGAGAGCCCTTCCCGAAGTTGCAGAGCAGCTTAACTATACCAAGGAACGTTTCGTATTCGTATCAGGTATCGGATGTTCTTCACGTCTGCCTTACTATATGAACACATACGGATTCCATTCAATCCACGGTAGAGCAACGGCTATTTCTACCGGTATGAAGGTGGCTAACCCTAACCTTACCATCTGGCAGGCAACCGGAGACGGTGACTCGATGGCCATTGGTGGTAACCACTTTATTCACGCTATCAGAAGAAACATAGACATCAATATTGTTCTTTTCAACAACCGTATCTATGGTCTTACCAAGGGACAGTACTCACCTACCTCTCCTCTGGGAAAAATTACCAAGACCTCACCTTACGGAACAGTGGAACATCCTTTCAACCCAGGAGCTTTGGTTCTCGGTGCCAGAGGAACATTCTTCGCCAGAAGTATTGACAATGACCTCAAACTGAATCAGGAGATTTTCGTAGCTTCGGCAAAGCACGATGGCTGCTCAGTTACAGAAATGCTCGTGAACTGTGTAATCTACAATGACGGATCACACAAGGACTTCTCCGACAGGGAGGTAAGAGCTGACAGGACCATTGTCCTTCGCCACGGTGAAAAGATGATATTCGGCAAGAACAATGACAAGGGAATTGTCCTGCGTCATGGCAAACTCGAAGTGGTGACTATCGGTGAGAACGGCATTACTGAAGATGACATTCTCGTACATGATGCACACTCTGCAAATTCAGGTATTCACAGCCTTCTTATAGACATGAAATTCCCTGAATATCCTGTTGCACTTGGTGTAATCAGAGATGTCAAAGATATGACATACGATGACAATGTGCGTGACCAGCTCATTGAAGTTAAAGCAAAATCAAAGATTAACTGTGTGGATGACCTTCTCAGAAGCGGCTCTACATGGGAAGTTGAATAAAAACAGATAACCAATATTAACATAACTTTTTAATCTTAAATAAAAGCAATGAAAGTATCAGAAGTTATGGCCAAACTCGAAGCTAAGTATGGCCACGAAAAAGAGTACCTCCAGGCTGTTCGCGAGGTACTCGAATCAATCGAAGAAGTTTATAACCAGCATCCTGAATTCGAAAAGGCTAAAATCGTAGAAAGAATCGTTGAGCCTGATCGTATTTTTACTTTCAGAGTTACCTGGGTAGACGATGCAGGTAATGTTCAGACCAACCTCGGTTACAGAGTACAGTTCAACTCTGCTATCGGCCCTTACAAGGGTGGTCTCCGTTTCCACAAAGCAGTTACCCCTTCAATGCTCAAATTCCTCGGATTTGAACAGACTTTCAAAAATGCATTGACAACTCTCCCTATGGGTGGTGCAAAAGGTGGTTCTGACTTCGATCCCGTTGGAAAATCTGACGCTGAAATCATGAGATTCTGCCAGGCTTTCATGTGGGAACTTTGGCAGTGCATCGGTCCTGATCAGGATATCCCTGCAGGTGACGTAGGAGTAGGTGGACGTGAAATCGGTTACATGTACGGTATGTACAAGAAACTTGCACGTGAATACAACACCGGAGTCCTCACTGGTAAAGGTGCTACTTGGGGAGGTTCTATCCTTCGTCCTGAAGCTACCGGTTTCGGTGCTCTCTACTTCACACAGCACGTTCTTGCTAAAGCAGGTAAAGATATCAAAGGTAAGAAAGTTGCCCTTTCAGGTTTCGGTAACGTAGCTTGGGGTGCTGCTATCAAAGCTACCGAACTCGGTGCTAAGGTAGTTGCTATCTCTGGTCCTGATGGAGTTTGCGAAATCGCTGAAGGTATCACTCCTGAAATGATCGACTATATGCTCGTTATGCGTGCTTCAAACCGCAACAAAGTTCAGGATATGGCTGACAAATTCCCTGCAGCTGCTAAATTCACCGCAGGTAAGAAAGCATGGAGCGTAAAATGTGATATCGCTCTTCCTTGTGCATTCCAGAACGAACTCAACGGTGACGACGCTAAAGAACTTATTGCTAACGGTACATGGTGCTGCTGCGAAGTTTCTAACATGGGTTGTACCCCTGAAGCTATCCACGAATTCCAGTCAAGAGGAATCCTCTTCGCTCCTGGTAAAGCAGTTAATGCTGGTGGTGTAGCTACTTCAGGTCTTGAAATGACTCAGAATGCTTCTCATATCAGCTGGTCAGCTAAAGAAGTTGATGACAAGCTCCACTTCATCATGGAAAGCATCCACGAAGCTTGTGTTAAGTTCGGTACAAGAGAAGACGGTTCTGTTGACTATGTTAAAGGTGCAAACATCGCCGGCTTCATGAAGGTAGCTCAGGCTATGCTCGAACAGGGAACTCTTTAATCTCTGATTGAACAAATCCTTTAAGAGGAGAGTAACTTTGGTGAGTTACTCTCCTTTTTATATATTTGCGAGGCTAAAATTTTTTTTGAATGGCTATTATAAGACCTATTGAGGGTAAGTACCCTGTCATTGGCAAGAATTGCTTTATTGCTGAGAATGCTGTAATCATTGGAGATGTCACCATAGGGGACGATTGTAGTATATGGTATGGCGCTGTCTTACGGGGAGATGTCAATCCCATAGTTATCGGAGACCGTGTCAATATTCAGGACGGAGCTGTGCTTCATACACTTCATAAGAAATCTGTTGTTGAGGTAGGAAATGATGTCTCTGTCGGTCACAATGCTATCATACATGGAGCGAAGGTGGGTAGTGATGTACTTGTGGGAATGGGCGCTATTCTTATGGATAATGCAATTGTTCCGGATGGAACGATTATTGCGGCAGGTGCAGTTGTGCTTGGAGGAACAGAACTTGAGAGCGGTGTCTATGCAGGAGTGCCTGCAAGGAAGGTGAAGCCTGGCAGTGAAGATATTACAGCCGCAGCAAGGAAAAATGCTGCGGGGTATCTGAAGTATAAGGAGTGGTATAAAGATTAACAACAAATTGAATATCAGTATTTATGAAAAAGGTTTTTTTTGCTTTGGCAGTTCTTTGTGTCGCTGCATCATGTGGCCAGAGGAATACTTATGTCATCAACGGTGAGATAACCGGTGAAAACTCTAATTTGGTAAAGGGTAATGCCTACCTTTACAATAAGGATAGGGAGTTTCCTGTTAGGGATACTGTAGAAGTTATTGACGGTAAGTTTACGTTTAAGGGAACTATCGATACTCCACAGCAGTTCTATATCTCGATAGGAACTATTCAGTCTGTTATTCCTATTTTCCTCGAGAATGCAAAATATACAATAAAAGGTAACGATCAGGAACTTTCAAAGGCTCAGGTAAAGGGCGGAAAGAGTCAGGAACTTTTCAATGAATATACTTCTGTACGTGCTTCTCTTACAGAAAAGTATAATCTCAAACAGCTTAACAAGCAGTTCATGATGTCACGTTCCAATGAGGAAAAGGATTCCATAATAGAAATTTTCGACATGTATGAAGAAGAGTTAAACCGCTTCAAGGATAGTCTTATCAACAAGAACCTCGTCTCACACTTCACACTCTCTTTCCTTGAGTCAAGCATCCTTGAAATTCCTGTGGATTCAGCGGAACATCTTGTCAGCCTTTTCGATGCTACTCCTGAATTTGAAGGCAATAGAACACTTGAGCGTGTAAGAAAGTCTGTAGAAATCGAAAAGGGTCTTCAGATTGGCATGCCTGCAATAGATTTTACTCTCAAGACTCCCGATGGAGATGATTTGTCTCTTTCAGATCTGTATGGAGAGAAGAATAAGGTGATAATGATCGATTTCTGGGCATCATGGTGTTCTCCTTGCAGAAAACTTAATCCGACACTTGTGAAGATTTACAAAGAGTATCACAAGAAGGGATTTGAAATACTCGGAGTATCTCT
>CALZHC010000043.1 GCA_945787505.1 uncultured Alistipes sp. | reverse complement strand
CTTCTCATAATGGGAATTGTCGTCACCTCGGAATATTATAGATTCGTTTTTGTCTTTTTTAATTTTGCCCTCTTTTACAAGGCGTGCCTTCTCTGCGCGAATGCGCTCCAGCAGAACTGATGCCGGCTCGTCATTGGGATCCTGCGGTACAAGTTTCCCTTGGATAGCCCACTGAAGGATGCTGTTCTTTAACTGTTTGCCATTCATACTTAATCCTCCAGCTTAATTTCAATCCCCAATATCTTCTGGATCTCATCAAGCGTCTTGTCAATCTCGTGGTCAAGAGCTTTGCGCTTTTTGAAATAGTCCGCAAGCAGCTCCGCAGGAGGAAGCACCTCTTCATCATCCTTCGGGAACTTACACTGATCGAAATTGCAATCAAGCGCAATCAGTTCCTCAGCAGTGAATTTGCGGGACTTTTCATTGCCTTCTTCGACAATAATCTCTTTACGGTCATTCCACCACTCTTCTATTGGCTTGCAGTGCTCCAACTTCATCGGCTTGGTCTTGGAGAAATGTTTGTACCCATCCGGCATATCCAAGCGATAGAACCACGTTTCTTTTGTGGCGTATTGTTCTGAAGCACCATCTGCTCTTTCATTATTGAAGAAGAGGATATTGGTAGCAATAGATGTGTATGGGGAGAAGATGCTGCCCGGCAACCTGATAATAGTGTGGAGATTAAACTCACGCAGCATTTTTGTCTTGATGGCCAGTTTAGCACCATCAACGCCAAATAGGAATCCATCAGGAACAATCACGGCAGCACGTCCGTTTCTCTTTAGACGGTACATTATCAACACCATGAAGAGATCTGCTGTTTCGCTGGAACGCATATCCATAGGAAAGTTACCCTTGACACTGGCTTCAGTACTGCCACCGTATGGAGGATTCATGGCGATCACATCAACCTTGTCAGATTCCTTAAAGTCACTCATTTTTGTACCCAAGGAGTCACAGTGGCGGATGTTAGGAGCTTCAATATCGTGGACAATCAAGTTGGTAATAGACAGAAGATAAGGGAGTGGCTTCCATTCCTGACCTACAACGGAATTCTGGAACTTTTCGAAGTCCTCAGTAGTCTTAACCTGCTCATTCAGATAGTTCAGTGCCGATGTCAAGAATCCACCTGTTCCAGAGGTAAAATCTCCGAAAGTCTCACCAAGTTGAGGCTTCAGAGTCCTGACCATAAAGTCTGTCAATGCACGTGGCGTATAGAATTCACCCGCATTTCCAGCCGACTGCAGGTCCTTCAATATCCCTTCATAGATGTCACCAAAAGTATGTCGGTCATCCGCATCAGAAAAATCAATCTCGTCAATGACGTTGATGACCTGACGCAGAAGGATGCCATTTTTCATGTACTGATTAAGATCCGAGAACACCTCCCTGACAATACTTTTTCCACGAGGCGTACTTGCATCAACAGGAAGATTCTTCAGGGTGTTGAACAATCCTTCCGGGCCGTTGATAAACTCTAAAAGTGCATCACCGGTGAGTGCTTGACCATCTTTCTCATCAACGGCCCAATTTCTCCAACGAAACTTGTCTGGAATAATTGACTCAAATTGCTTTCCTTCCGACATCGCTTTGAATTCCCAAGTCTCCTCCTGAGAATCATAAACTTTCAAGAAGAAGAGCCAAGTCATCTGTTCAATTCGCTGAGCATCACCATTGATACCAGCATCGGACCTCATTATGTTCTGGAGGCGTTTAATGATATTGTTAACTGCCATATTTTATGCTGCGTAAATCCTTGTTTCCATGTTTTTTACTGCGGACATATAACCATCCATTCCGCCAAAATATTTCATTATCTTCTGAGGCTTCCCAAATTGAGCCAACTGCGGTGTTAATAAGATGGCCACATTCTCAAGTTCAAGAATGCCTGTATCCGCATATTTGTCAAGAAGGACTTCCAACACCTTACGGGCTTGCTCGCCATACTGTGAGAAATAGTCACTCTTCCGAACCTTGTTGGCTCTCTCTTTTCTGGTCATAGGTTTCTGATCAAATGCCACATGGCAGACAATATCAAAGATATCTGCATCGGCCAATGATGGATTCTGCTCACGGATGGCATCTATTAAGACATCGTATTCTTTCAGCTCCTTGACTATCACTTCCTTGCGTTCAGATTCAGTCCACTTCTGCAGAAAGTCATTCAGGGTTGGATACTTTCCAAGAATGCGCTTCTTGGTAAAGTCCGTATAAGACTCCTTTGTGAGTTTGCCGTTAGCATCTAGAAACGAGACATACTCCTTGTCAATCTGGATATCAACTCCATCTACCAGATATTTTTCATGTGGTTCAGTTGGAGGTTTAGGTTTTGGCTTCTTGGGCGTAGAGCCTCCACCTCCTGTCCCGCCTCCCGTAGGTGGTTCAGGATCACCATCGAATTCAGGATCGTGGAACAACTCAGTAACATTACGGAAATCCAAAATTTCAAAATGCCATTTGCCTTTATCTTCGCGTATACGAGTTCCTCTACCGACTATCTGCTTAAACTCAGTCATTGACTGTATTTCTTTATCAATGACAATCAGGCCACAGGTTTTGCAATCCACTCCAGTCGAGAGCATCTCAGAGGTGGTTACAATAGTTGGATATGGCTGATCAACATCGATAAAATTATCCAGCTGCCTCTTCCCTTCGTAGTCATCTCCAGTGATTTTCATCACATAACGATGGTCTTTCTGGCAAAGATCGGAATTGAAATTTGTGAGCAACTGACGCATAGCCTCTGCCTCATCAATATCTGGGCAGAATACAATGGTCTTCGTCATTCGCCCGATTTGCATGAGCATCTTTGTAATTCTCCACGCAACAATCTCTCTTCTTTTTCTGATGGCCAGTTCTCGTCCGAAGTCCTTTCTGCTGAAGTAATCCGGCTCAATAATTTTGCCATTCAAATCCTCTTCGCCTTCCTCAGGAATATATCCCGTAAGGTCAACACTAAGGAATGAATTCGTTACGCGATAAGGTGCCAAGAATCCATCTTCAATGCCTTGCTTCAGAGAATATGAATAAATTGGTTCCCCAAAGTAATCGAGATTATTTGCGCCATCCACCGCCTTTGGCGTTGCGGTCATACCTATCTGTGTGGCTGACGAGAAATATTTCAGGATTTCCTTCCATTGAGAGTCATCCTTAGCTGATCCCCTGTGGCACTCATCAACAACAATCAAGTCAAAGAACGATGGCTGGAATTCAGTATATGGATTCGGCTTATCTTCATCCGGAGAAACAAGCTGCTGATAAAGGGCCATGTATATCTCGTAAGATGAATCCATATTCCTATTCTGGATTTTTGTCATCTTGCTCTTAAACGGACGAAAATCCTGAGTCATTGTCTGATCAATAAGGACATTTCTGTCAGCAAGATACAGGACCTTCTTCATCGCACCGGATTTAGTAAGACGATGAATAATCTGGAATGAAGTGAAAGTCTTTCCTGTTCCTGTTGCCATCACCAACAGGATGCGCTTCTGACCTTTTGCGACAGCTTCTACAGTTCTATCTATCGCAATGCGCTGATAATATCGTGGCTCGTGAGAATAGGCATCAAAATAATACGGAGTCTCAACTATTTTTTGTGTTTCCGGAGTTAGGCCCTGAGCTTTATGCAGCCTTTCTTTCAGTTGCTCAGGAGTTGGAAATTCATCCAGATCCAAATTACGCTCTTGTCCTGTTATGAAATCATACTCGGTGAAACCGTCTCCGTTTGAACTGTATGCAAATTTCAAATCAAGAATTTCAGCATAAGTCTTGGCCTGTCCTAATCCACCACTGATCGTATGGTTGTTGTCTTTAGCTTCAACGATGGCAATAGGGAATTTATTAGGTTCAGCTTGAAGCAAATAGTCTGCATACTTCTTTGCTTTCCTTGCATGAGATGATTGCCCCTGAAAAATAATACGGCCATCGGTGAATGCATACTCCATTCGCATATGCTGGTTATCCCAGCCAGCATTATTTAACGCAGGCGTAATGTACTGCAACTTAATGTCTTCTTCTGACAAAGATTTCTTGTTCTCCATTACCATGTTGTTCTTATAGCATACTATTATCGGCAGTTGCACGGCTATAGCTATGCAACTGCCAATGAAGCATACTGAATCGTGTTTCTCAAATTATCTCTCCTTGCTACAATCCCGCAAAGATATACCACGAAATTGACAGCTTATGTCAATCAGTCAAAAATGTAAACAAACAAATTGTCTTTTGTAAGGGTATTCTTTGCTTCGTCTCACAAATGTAGCAATTTTTCCGCACAGCTCATAACAACTGATGAATATAACCGCAAACCCATAATCTAGTAAGGGGGATTATGGAAAAATGGAGAGTCCGGATACCTCGCCATTGCGCAGAGCCTCGACGAGGCCCTCGGCCCTCTCGAAGAGAGCCTTCCGAGCAAAAAAAGAACGTAGCCTGACATGTCCTCGAAATCGGCATTAAAGAGGGACCCACAAGCGTAGCGCAGTGGGAGGGATGGAGCGAAGCGGAAGGTCTCCGGAGGAGAGCAGCCTACGCACTAAGGCATAATGACAAAAAAAAGAGAGTGACCTCTAAGCCATCTCTGACTTTTTAGTCACCCTCTTTATTTATCGAATTAAGATTTAGAGCTTGGGACCTGCTGCAACGAGTGCCTTGCCGGTATCGTTTCCAGTGAATTTTTCAAAGTTCTTGATAAATCTTCCTGCGAGGTCTTTTGCCTTTTCTTCCCACTGTGCAGGAGTGCTGTAAGTGTTGCGAGGATCGAGAATGTTTGTATCAACATTTTCGAGGGCGGTAGGAACTTCGAGGTTGAACATAGGGATGGTGATGGTTTCAGCCCTGTCTATCGAACCGTCAAGGATTCTGTCAATGATTGCACGGGTATCTTTGATTGAGATACGTTTTCCTGTTCCATTCCAGCCTGTGTTCACAAGGTATGCAGTAGCACCTGAATTCTTCATTCTCTTTACGAGTTCTTCACCGTATTTGGTAGGATGAAGTGAAAGGAATGCAGCACCGAAACAAGCTGAGAAAGTAGGAGTAGGTTCGGTAATTCCTCTTTCAGTACCGGCAAGTTTAGCGGTGAAACCACTGAGGAAGTAGTACTGAGTCTGTTCAGGGGTAAGTTTTGAAACAGGAGGAAGTACACCGAATGCATCTGCGGTGAGGAAGATAACCTTGGTAGCGTGACCTGCCTTTGAAACCGGTTTAACGATGTTGTTGATGTGGTAGATAGGGTAAGATACGCGTGTGTTTTCAGTTACGCTCTTGTCAGAGAAGTCGATAACTCCGTTCTTGTCAACTGTAACGTTTTCCAGAAGGGCGTTTCTCTTGATAGCATTGTAGATATCGGGTTCGTTCTCTTTAGAGAGGTTGATAACCTTTGCGTAGCATCCTCCTTCGAAGTTGAATACACCGTCATCGTCCCAGCCGTGTTCATCGTCACCGATAAGGCGGCGTTTGGGATCGGTTGAAAGGGTGGTCTTACCGGTTCCTGAGAGTCCGAAGAAGATAGCTGTTTCGCCCTTGTCGTCGCAGTTAGCTGAACAGTGCATTGAAGCGATACCCTTCAAAGGAAGGAGATAGTTCATGTATGAGAACATACCTTTCTTCATTTCTCCACCGTACCAGGTGTTGATGATAACCTGCATTTTTTCAGTGAGGTTGAATACTACAGCGGTTTCAGAGTTGAGACCCAGTTCTTTGTAGTTTTCAACTTTTGCCTTTGAAGCGTTAAGCACTACGAAATCAGGTTCACCATAATTTGCCAGTTCTTCTTCTGTGGGACGGATGAACATGTTCTTTACGAAATGAGCCTGCCAAGCCACTTCCATGATAAAGCGGATTTTAAGACGGGTGTTTTCGTTAGCACCACAGAATGTATCCATTACATAAAGAGTCTTGTTGGAAAGCTCTTTAGCTGCCAAGTCCTTGAGCTGTGCCCAAGCTTCTTTGGTAACAGGCTTGTTATCATTCTTGTATTCATCTGAAGTCCACCAGATTGTGTCTTTAGATACTTCGTCCATTACGAAGAATTTGTCTTTAGGAGAACGTCCGGTGTAGATACCTGTCATCACATTCACTGCTCCGAGCTCTGTTTCCTGTCCTACTTCGTATCCGGTGAGTGAAGGATCAATCTCTGCTTTGTAAAGTTCTTCGTATGAGGGATTGTAAATCACTTTTGTGGCATTTGTAATGCCGTACTTGGTTAAATCTATATTTGCCATTTTATTTGATATATGTTGCTTTGTTAATTTTCAACTGTTTTTAAAAATCTTTACCGAATTGGGCTTTCAGCAAAATTTTTGCCAAAAATATTCATATATTTGTGATTATGAAAGAAATCTTAAAAAAATTTTGGGGATATGATTCGTTCAGACCTCTTCAGGAAGATATAATCTCCTCATCCTTAGATGGTAAGGATGTTTTGGCGATTTTGCCTACCGGAGGTGGAAAATCAATCTGCTTCCAAATTCCGGCACTTATGCGTGAGGGGACAGCTATCGTGGTATCGCCTCTGATTTCACTCATTAATGATCAAGTCAACAATTTGAAAAAGAGAGGAATAAAGGCGATTGCCATACACTCCGGAATGACAAGCAGAGAGATTGACATCGCTTTGGATAATGTATGTTACGGAGACTATAAATTCCTCTACCTTTCACCCGAGCGTCTTAAGACAGATCTCTTCATCTCTCGCGTGCAGAAGATGAATGTGTCGTATATTGTTGTAGATGAAGCACATTGTATTAGTCAATGGGGCTATGATTTCAGACCTGATTACCTTCGAATTTCAGACCTTAGAACATATTTGCCAGGCGTATCGGTAATTGCCCTTACTGCCACTGCAACAGTGCCTGTGGCTCAGGATATTATGCAGAAATTAGACTTCCGTGAGCCGCTCTGCTTCTGTTCCGGCTTTCTAAGGCCCAATCTCAGCTATATTGTAAGAAGGTGTGAGGACAAGTATGGCAAACTGCTTAAGGTATGCTCGAAATACCCCGGAACGGGTATTGTTTATGTCAGGGATAGAAAAGGGACTCGTTTGGTATCTGACTTCCTGAATACCAATAAGATATCAGCTGATTTCTACAATGCCGGCCTATCGGCGCAGGAACGTTCTGTGAAACAGCGGAAATGGCTCGATGGCCAAACTCGTATCATTGTGGCTACCAATGCCTTTGGTATGGGAATCGACAAGAGTGACGTGCGCTTTGTGTGCCATTTTGATATTCCGGAATCTGTCGAGTCATATTATCAGGAGGCCGGCAGGGCAGGCAGAGACGGAAAAGAGTCCAAGGCAATCTTGTTATGGAATGCTACAGATATTAAAAAGCTTGAGTCTGTTTTCAGGTCGGAATTTCCGTCTCTTGAATTTATTGCGGATATTTATCAGAAGATCTTCCAGTTTCTTGGTCTGGCCTATGGGCAGGGAGGCGGAATGACTTTCAAGTTTAATCTGATGGATTTTGTCGTAAGGTACAGAGTCAATGCATCCATGGCCCACAGTGCCATACGACATCTTGAAAAATTTGGCTATTGGTCTCTATCCGATGAATTTGACAATCCTACGAGAATTATGTTCCAGGTCTACAGGGATGAACTCTATAATATTCAGCTGAAGAATGAACAGATTGACAGATTCGTCAAGGGAATAATGAGGCTCTATCCCGGGCTTTTTTCTATGTTGGTACCTGTCGATGAAGAGTATATTGCAAGAATGACAATGAGCACAACAGAGAGTGTCAAGGCAAATCTGCTCTACCTCTCCAGAATGAGGGTTCTGAAGTACATTCCAAGGGTGCGTTCGCCTCTTCTGACAATATTCAACGAACGTCTCACTCCGGACAATCTCTATCTGCCTTCCAAGGAGTATGAAGCCAGAAAGCTTGTCTATCGGGGCAGAATCGATGCCATGATAGGATATTTGAAAACAGATAAGTGCCGTTCACAATACCTGTCAAGTTACTTTTCAGGGATTAGTGACGACACTCCTGTATGTGGTAAATGCGATATCTGCAGGGGGATATAGTTTATGAAAGCCTAATCTACAAAAAACGCTTGAGTTCAGTGTAGAGGCGCTGGACAGGGAGACCCATGACATTGAAGTACGATCCTGTAATTGAGGTTATTCCAATGAAGCCGATCCATTCCTGAATGCCGTATGCACCGGCTTTGTCGAAGGGTTTGTAGTGCTCGATATAGAAATCGATCTCTTCATCGTCAAGGTTGGCGAATGTCACGTCTGAATTGGTGGAGAAGCAGCTGCCCTGTCCGTCTGCGGAGGTAATAGTGACACCTGTTACGACCTGATGAGTCTTTCCGGAGAGTTTCTGGAGCATTCTACGGGCCTCCTGAACCGATGCAGGCTTGCCTAAAATCTCACCATCGCAGATTACTACCGTATCGGCGGTGATAAGGATCTCATCCGTGCGCAAGGGCCTATGGAAACAGTCTCTCTTTTTTATGGCGATCGTCTGAGCCACGAGTTCGACCGGTGTACCTTCGGGATAGGATTCGTCAATCTCCCCGGATAGCTCTACCTGAAAAGGATAGCCAAGACCGCTCAGAAGTTCTTTCCTTCTGGGGGATGCAGAGGCAAGAGTTATTCTGGGCACTGAGGAGGGTTTTTCCCATTTCTGCTGGACTACAAGAGTCTGTTCTACAAGATCTCTGACACAGCCTCTTCCTCCATCGTAAAGTGAAACATAGTCAGCGCACTCCTTGACCTGTCTGACCGCATCTGCAGGAGCTACGGCAAGACCACAGATTTTCATCACCGGAATATCCGGTATGTCATCACCGGCAAAGGCCACTTCCTCCGGAGAGATCGAGTATCGTTTGCAAAAATCCATGAAATCAGGAATTTTGTTCTTGGATTTCTGATAAACATCAATATCCGGAATTCCAAGTGTCCTGAATCTCTTTGCAATACTCTCCGAACATCCACCTGTTATAATGGCAACAGGGTATCCTCTTTTCACCGCAACCCTGAGCGCGAAACCATCTTTCGCGTCAAATGACCTGAGAAGGTCTCCGTCAGGGGTGGAGATAACGTCTCCGCGAGTGAGCACACCATCCACATCGAATGCAAAGGCTTTGATTTTGTGAAGTTTGACTTTGTAGTTATAATTTGGCATACTTGTTCTCTATTTATCCTTTTGTCTTTTCATGATATTCTCTGAAATGAGAGAGTAGAGCTGTGCCTGCTCTTCCATTCCCATCTCCTTGAGCAGGTTCAAATGCTTCTCGATCGTCTCTAAGTCGCCCCTTTTTGCAGGACCGGTCAGAGCTGCCTGTGGCGAGTGTAGAAAACTGTTTCGCACAGATTCTACTGTTCCGGGAAGCAGTAGGGGTTGATCTCGTCCAACGATCTCGAAAGCGAGTGTAAGCATGTAATTGACAAAATTACATGTAAAGACAGCGCTCACATGCATCTTGAGACGATCTTTCGATGAGTAGAAATAGTGTTCTGACCCAAGGTCTGTCGCAATTGCTTCGAGCACCGGCTCGATAGATGGCTCTGTCGCCTCTAAAAGGAGAGGAACATCCTTGAATTCGACGTTCTTGTTTCTGTTAAGTGTCATCAAAGGGTAGAGGACTCCGCATTTGCAGCCTGTGAGCACCAGTGAGTTGAATACAGCAATGTCCTCAGCTCCGCATGTGTGGAGAAATATGGGGTTATTTTTACCGCTCTCTGTTCTGTCGATGGCTATTGGAAGGAGCTTTGAGACTACCTCCGGGAGTTGCTTGTCGGTTACAGCTATTATAATAATGGCACTGTCGAACAATTCTGCATGGGAGGATGCCACCATTGCGTCAGAACCGTTGGCGGAGAGCATACGGATTACCTTCTTAGCATTTTCCTGACTCCGATTGAAGATTTTGTCGATAGTGTAACCCTTTTCATGCAGAGCGAGCGAGAACCTGAAAGTGACGTTTCCCGCACCTATAAATGAGATGGATGGTTTCATGCCGGTACGCTAAAAACTAAGCTTTGGGAGTATTGGGACCGAAGCCCATCGGGATAGTGATTTTTTCCTGTTTGGTTCTGATTTCGCCGAACTGGGATTCGAATTTTTTGATATTGTCATTCAATGCAATCAGAAGCTGTTTTGCATTTTCAGGTGTCATTATCACTCTGCTTGAAAGAATGGCTTTGGGCATTGCGGGCAAAATTCTTGCAAAGTCAATGATGAACTCGCTTGATGAGTGTGAGATAATTGCCAGATTGGCATACGTTCCTGTTGCTACCTCTTTGGGAACTTCGATTCCCAGTTCCTTCTTATTATTGTTATTCTGTTCCATATTCTGCTGGGTTTTTGTTTTTACTAAAAAGCGACGACCGGATTACAAAGATCGGCCGTCGCATGTTGTTCTTGATTGTCAATTAAAGTTCTTCGAACTCAACATTCGAATAAGTGTTTCCTTCCTCAACAGATCTTTCTACTACCGGACATCTTTCCTTAATGTAGTCGATTACCTCGTCAAGACCTTCTCTGAATTTTTCAAAATCTTCTTTGTAAAGGAAAATTTTGTGTTTGTCATAAACGAATCTGCCGTCTTTCTCTACCCTGCGTTTGCTTTCGGTTATCGTAAGGTAGTAATCATTTCCTTTAGTTGCTTTTACATCAAAGAAATAGGTTCTTTTTCCTGCCCTGACAGGTTTTGAGAAAACATCATCTCCATTGCGCTCGAAAGCACCTGCTTTTTCTAAATCTTCCGAATACATTTTGTCAGTTTTTATTAATTTCTTACAAATATAAAATATTTTTTTCTGGTAATACGCTATATTTGCAAAATGTTTTAAAAATTGAATATGGTCAACCGTCGTTTAATTAGAATCAAAGCATTCAAAGTTCTTTTCAGTGCTGTCTCATCCGGAGACGCCTCCATTGCAGAAGTGGAGAAAAATCTGGTGCAATCGTGTGCCGAAACCCTTAACTTATACTATCTTATGATGAATTTGGCAGTTGCCCTCAAGGGGGTGGCAGATGCTAAAATCAACATCGGACTGAGCAAACTTAACCCTACAGAACAAGAAAAAAATCCGAACAGAAAATTCTCCGAAAACAGTTTCAGCAAATATCTTATGGAGAATGCGGAATTTTCAAAGTTCTGTGAAAAAAACGGACTGGTGTGGAGGGATGAACTGCTTGGTTTCGTGAAAAAACTCTACAATACAATCTCCGAAAGGGAATATTTCACCAAGTATATGGAGAGTCCTGAGCATTCAGTAAAGGAGGACTGCAAGCTCTTTGCCAAAATATACAGAGAGGAGCTGGAGGATAATGAAGACTTGGAAACGATACTTGAAGATCTCTCTACTACATACAATGATGACCTTTCATTCGTTTTAGGGGTCATACTCAGAAATCTCGACCTTTTCAAGAAGGATGGAACACTCCCTGCCCCGAAAGTCTTCTTGAAGGAGGATGACAGGGAATTTGCTATAGAGCTTATCAGGACATCATTCCATAACTACCGCCGCCTCTACCAGCTGGTGAAGAGTAATGTGGACAATTGGGATTCAGACAGGGTGGTCTCTACAGATATGGTGCTTATAACCATGGGAATAGCTGAAGCGATAACATTCCCTACCATACCCGTAAAAGTGACCATGAATGAATATGTGGAGATTTCCAAATATTACAGTACTATAAACAGTAAGGTATTTGTCAACGGTCTGCTCAACAAAATCATAAAAAACATGCTCTCTACAGGTGAGATTGTAAAATCAGGAAGGGGACTTGTTGAGAATTGATTATATTTGTAGCTGTTTTTAAATTTAGTAATAAAGAGACAAAATGAAATTTTTAGAATTTGTATTGCTTCAGGCTCAAAGCGAAGCTGCCCAGATGGAACCTACTTTCTTTCAGAAGTACTCATTTCTGATTATGATGGTTCTCATTTTTGTTGTGATGTACTTCTTTATGATCAGACCACAGCAGAAAAAACAGAAAGAGATCAACAAGTTCAGAAATGGACTCAAGAAAGGAGACAAGGTGGTTACAGTGGGCGGAATCTACGGTGTTGTAGCTGATGTCAAGGAACAGTTTATCATTGTGGAAGTTGACAATAATGTGAAAATCCGCGTTGATAAGACCTGTATTGTAAAGGATGTAACTGACGTAGCCCGCTAATTATGTCGGAAGAACTTGAGAAAGATAATATAAAAGATAGGAGAGGATGGCTGTTGCTGGTCCTCTCGGTCTTTGCTGCATTTGTGATATGGTTACTCCATGCACTCTCGTTGCAGTATTCTGCTTTTCTCGAGTATTATGTGGAGCTCAAATCGGCTCCTGACGGCAAGGGGGGACGAGTGACATCCAATGATAAACTTATCGTCAGATGTAAGACCGAAGGCTACAATATCCTGATTCACAGAATAGGACCTAACTATATCACTATGGATCTCGATACCCGTCCGATGGTAGCAAGGGATTCAGCTTCGTCAATCTATACAGCAGACAGGGAGACATTAAGGGAGGGACTCGTGCAATCCTTACCTCAGGGGATAGAGCTGGAGTTCATCGTAACAGAGAAACTGGACTTCATACTGCCCACAATGGTGTCAAAGCGTGTTCCGGTCGTACCCAAATACTCCCTCGATTTTGCTGACCAGTATATGCCTGTTTCACAGATATCATTGAAGCCTGATAGCATTGATATCTATGGAGATATCAAGCATGTATCGATTATTGACTCCGTGTGGACAGAGACTATCTCTTACAAGGATATCTCTTCACCCGTTAGCGGCATCTGCAGCATAGTTCCTATACGCTGGATCTCATTTTCGGACAATCAGGTCTACTATTCGATGGATGTTTCGCGATATTATGAAAGCAAGATTACACTACCTATAATTCCTGTTGGAGTACCTGAAGACAAGGAGATGATAGTGCTCCCATCTGAAGCGACACTCACATACAGGAAAGCTTTCGGTGGTGTCCAACCAAAGAACAATGAATTTCAATTGACAGTGGATTACAATGACTACATCAATTCGATCTCTTCGAAGGTGATGCCAAAGGCGACCACTCTCCCAAGGGGAGTACTCTTTTGGGAGGTCTTTCCACGATATGTCGATTGTGTCGTAGCATCTGACAAATAATGAAAGTACTGGCAGTGACAGGAGGAATAGGCTCGGGCAAGAGTTTCATTACACAGATTTTTGCTGCTATGGGTGTTCCTGTTTATGATGCAGACAGCAGGACGAAGTTGCTATATGATACCGATGCCGAATTGAAAAGCGCTTTGGTGGAGCTCTTTTCTGATGAAATACTTGCTCAGGATGGGCGGATTGACAGAAAGAGTCTCGCGTCTATTGTCTTCAATGATGCTGCAGCTCTGGCGCGTTTGGAGCAGAGGGTGTTTCCGGCTGTGCTCAGGGACATAGACAGGTGGGTGGATGAGTGCTCCCGTCGTGACAGTCCTTCA
>CALZHC010000042.1 GCA_945787505.1 uncultured Alistipes sp. | reverse complement strand
AAACTCGGAAGCATATTCTCCAATCTCAGATTCTGCAAAGAGGATATACTCAAATTCAACCCGGATGCCGTAATACTCATAGATTACCCCGGATTCAATCTGAAGATAGCAAAGTTTGCAAAAGCCGCAGGTTTCAAGACATTCTACTACATTCCTCCCAAAGTCTGGGCAAGAGGAGAATCCAGGGTCAAACTGCTCCGCAAATACATCGACCATACATATATAATATTTCCGTTCGAAGTGGACTACTTCAAGGACAAGAATGTAGATGCATCCTATTTCGGCAACCCTCTGACAGATACCATCTTCAACTCTCCGGCATACAACATTCCCAAAGAGGAGTTCTTCCACACCAATCATCTGGATATAAACAAGAAGACCATTGCCCTGCTTGCCGGAAGCCGAAAAATGGAGGTCGAATACCTGCTTCCTAAGATGATAAAAATGGCGGAGTTGCTTGACGCACGACACCCTGGAGAGTATCAGTACATTCTGCCGGCAGCACCTTCGATAGATATTCCGATGCTTGATAAGATGGTTGGAAATGCCCCTATCCGGATTCTGACAGAGAGCACCTACCCTGCTCTGCGATACTCCGATGCAGCAGTAATCTCTTCGGGAACAGCCTCACTTGAAGCGGCAATAATCGGAACTCCACAGGTAGTTGGTTACGGAGTGAATCCCATCAGCTACGCTATAGCCAAGGTAGTCGTAAAAATAGATACTTTCTCTTTGGCAAACCTTATATTGGGAAGAAAAATCTTCAGAGAGCTCATACAGCACGACTGCACTCCTGAGAACCTGATGCTTGAAATAGAAAAACTCACACAGAACAGCGAATACCGCGACACGATGCTCTCGGATTACCGTGAGCTTCACCACATTCTACATTGTGACGATGCGGCAGCAAAAATCGCAGAGGATATTATTAAGAGAATAAAATGACAAGACTATATAAATACGAAGCAGCCGGAAATGACTTCGTCCTGATTCCATCTCTTGACACAAGACTTGAAATAACTGAGAACCAAGTACGAGAAATTTGCGATAGACATTATGGGATTGGCGCCGATGGTGTCATCATCCTCGAGAAGAGCGACAGACATGACTTTCGAATGCAGTTCTTCAACAACGACGGCTCTGGCGGAATGATGTGCGGAAACGGCGGAAGATGCATAGTATCACTTGCACGCGAATGTGGCATATCCCCCTCAGGACAGAATGGCTCCTACATCTTTGAAGCTCCGGACGGAATCCATACCGGCAAAGTAGAAACGAGTATGCCAGACGGCTCAGATATTGTAAAACTCTCGCTAATGGATGTTAGAAATCCAGAAATAATTCTGACGCAGGAAACAGAATATCTCCCCAAAGCGTACAGAATCAACACCGGGTGCGATCATCTTGTCCTTTTCACCAAAAACACTCCTCAGCATACGAATCTTCTAACAGAAGGTCCCCGTTGGCGTCACGATCCACGATTTGCACCCAAAGGGGTAAATGTGAACTTCGCTTACATATCTTCCCCTGAAGAGACTCCTCTCATAGAGCTGCGAACCTTCGAAAAAGGGGTCGAGTATGAAACCCTCTCATGCGGAACCGGTGTAGTGGCAACAGCCATAGCGGCATACATGGAAACAAGAAACCGCTTCCCGATACATACGAAAAGCGGTTCAGTTCTCACTTGTGAATTTAATCAGGCAGATGATTCTGCCAGACACTTCACAGATATCTATATTACCGGCTGCGCCAGAAAGGTCTTCTCTACTGATAATTTCGTTCTCCGAAAATAGCAGTTCCAATCCGGACCATATTACTGCCCACTTCGACAGCAATACGATAGTCATTAGTCATTCCATAGGATTTGATTTTAAAATCCTGCAGGAAAGGATACCCTTTGCTCTTAATCAGATCAAATATACTGTTAAGGGAGGCGAACTCTCTTCTAATGAGGGACTCGTCATCAGTAAAAGAAGCCATACCCATCAGGCCACATATTTTCACACGCTTGAGCTGGCCTGCGACACTATCCAAAAGAGCAATTACTTCATCACACGAGAAACCCTGTTTAGTCTCTTCTGATGCAATATGCAGTTCCAGAAGAACATTACAATACAGATTATTGTTAAGGCAATACTTCTCTATCTCCATCAGAAGTTTCTCAGAGTCCACCGAATGAATAAGTTCCACATAAGGAACCACCATTTTAATTTTATTGGTCTGAAGATGACCTATAAAATGCCACTTTATATCAGCGGGAAGCGACTCAGCCTTCATCTTGAGCTCCTGAGGACGGCTCTCAGCGAAAGTCCTCTGCCCTGCATCGTAAGCAGCGGCAACATCCTCGACAGGCTTGAATTTGGAGACTGCCACCAACCTTACGGATGATGGCAGTTCACTGTTAATCAAGTCAAGATTTTTTTTGATTGAATCTGCAGACATGGTATATTTTTATCTTCTTTGATTCTTCTGTTGTTCCCTCAACGCCTCCTGCTGTGCCTTCTGGATAGCCTCCAGACGCTGCTGGAACTTGGATTTTGGTTTGGTTTCCGCTTTCTGAGAAGCCAGTCTGATCTTCTCCATAATCTTCTTTTCATCTACAAAGAACTTTCTGATTATCATTGTCTGTATAATCATAATGAGATTAGAAAGCAGGTAGTAGTATGTAAGACCGCTGGAGAGGTTATTACAGATGAAGAACATGAACACAGGCATAAAGTAAAGTGTCATGAATTTCATACTCTTGGCCTGAGGGTTGGAATCCATCTGCTGTCCCTGAGTAAGCTTGGCCGAGAGAAACATCGTAACGGCACAAAGCAGAGAGAAGAGTGATATATGGTTACCGAGCAGAGGTATATTGAAACCGAAGTTGACGATAGAGTCGTACGTACTTAAGTCGTCAGCCCAAAGGAAACTCTGCTGGCGCAATTCAAATGCGGTAGGGAAGAAACGGAACATCGCCCAAAGAATAGGGAACTGTAGGAGCATGGGCAGACATCCTCCGAACATACTTACCCCTGCCTTCTTGTACAGATCCATAGTTGCCTGCTGCTTTTTCATTGCATCTTCAGGCTTGGGATACTTGGCATTAATCTTTTCAACCTCAGGACGAAGTACGTTCATCTTGGCCGAAGACATATACGATTTGAGCGTCAGCGGTGATAGGACGAGTTTGATGATAAGTGTAAGGAGAAGTATGATTACACCGTAACTTGCAATTGAGTTGTTGAATAAGTTGAAGATAGGTATAATCACAAATCTGTTTATCCATCCCACCAGCAATTTTCCCATCGGAACGATACGCTCGAATCCGTAACCAAGGCTCTTGAGAGTCTTGTAGTGGTTAGGTCCGAAGTAGAACTCGAAAGGAATCGAAACATCACTCTGAGCGGGGAAAGCGACAGTAGCCGAAGAGTGACACCTGAAGAGTCTCTTCTGGGAATCCGAAGCATCGAAAAACTTGAAATCAAGGTCTGCACCTTCGAAAGAATTCTCTGCGCGGAAAATTGCTGAAAAGAACTGCTGCTGGAAGGCAAACCATTCCAGACGAGTAGTCACTTTCTTATGACCCGATGACTTGCGCAGTCCAAGGTTATCAATGGAATTATCTCCGGGGAACTTATAAACGATAGTAGAATACGATTTTTCATTGTCAAAACCCTTTTCAAGTCTGGGAATATCCACTGTCCAGTTGAAATCGAATGAAGAGACATTCCTTGGAAGGACTTTGTCCATTCCGTGCATGTTAACATCGAAATTCAGCAAGTAACTATCTTCTTTGAGAGTGTATCTGTTCTCTATATAGGCCTCCGGGGTAAAGTAGAGTCTGAGAGCCAGTGTCGAATCACTCTTTTCGCTGAGCGAGTATACGAGCTTTTCAGTACTAAGGTACTGACTCTCATAGATATTCATAGAGAAGTTACTCAATCCCTGCTTAATAAGCATAAGGTCAGTACTATCGCTGGTATAGTAACCCTTCACCTGAACACTCACTGGCTGTGCACCCTTCGACGAGAAGAGAATCTTGAGATTGTTATTCTCAAGTGTAAAAAACTCTTCCTGAAGATTTGCCGCATTGGCAATGAACTCATTTGCATACGATGCCTGACCTTTAGAGGGAGTCTGTACATTTTCACTCTTGCCACCCTCCAAAGCGGCAATTATACTATCACCTCTTTCAAACGCCTGGCGTTCAGCTTCACGGATAGCATTAGCAGTCGCTATGGAATCCTGAACCCTCTTTCTGGCCGCCTCTCTGGCCGAAACATTGGTGTTATATACTGCGAATCCGACAAAAATCAGCCCTATCAGCGAAAGGCCGATAATATTACTCTTGTTCATTAAGACTTTCTTCTTTATTCGTTATCTATCTGCTCAATCCTTTTCGCGATTGAAGAGAGCTCTTCTTTAGCTTGTTCGATTTTATTGTTGATACTGCTTATGAAAGCATCTGCATTCTTTGAAGATGCGAAGAAACCGAGGTTGTTTTCATAGGTTGCAATCTCGCTTTCAAGCTTACGGTATTTCTGTACTAACTTTTCCCTTTCAGTGAGAACTGGAGCTGCATTTCTCTTGCCTGATTTGCCTCTGCCTGAACGCGCTGCGGCCCTTGCTGATGACACCTTGTACTCAGGGAATCTCTCATGCATAACCTCTTCGAAACGTTTCTGAATCTTCTCTTTTTCTTTGAAGGGAACGAATCCTATAGAGTTCCATCTTGCATTGAAATCCTCTGCTGCAGTTTCATCAGCTCCCTGATAAGCTTCCACCTGTGCGATGATATCAAGCTTAGAATTAAGATTTTCAAGCTGCACCGGATCCATTGTACTCTTTTCCTTCCTATCGAAGAAGTAGTCACAAGCCGCTCTGAAACGAGCCCATACCTGATCCGATTTCTTACGTGAAACGGGGCCTACCTCTTTCCACTCTTTCTGAAGGGCTATAAGTGCTTCTGCTGTTGCTTTCCAGTCAGTGCTATCCTTGATTGCTTCTGCTCTTTCGCACAGAGCAATCTTCTTCTCGAGATTGATAGTCATCTGGTCTTTGAATTCAGAATAGAAGATTCTCTTCTTTTCGTAAAAGGCGTCGCAAGATGCTCTGAAACGGTCATAAATCTTCTGATTGTCTTTCTTTGATGCAAAACCAATAGTTCTCCACTCTTTCTGGAGTGCCTCAAGTTCCTTGGTGGCAATATTCCATGCAGATGAATCATCCTTCTGGCGAGCCGCGATTTCCTCAGCTTTTTCACAGAGAACGGTCTTGGCAGCAAGATTCTCCTTCTGCTGTACCTTCAGTGATTCAAAATACTGCTGGTGCAGTTTGTTAATCTTGGAGGTGGCAGCCTTGAACCTTTCCCAGATCTCTTCACGAAATTCCTTGGCTACAGGACCGAACTCCTTCCACTCTTCGTGATATTTCTGAAGTTTGGCAAACGCATTTACGACATTGGTCTCCTGTTCCAGAGCCTCAGCCTTCTCACAGAGTGCTATCTTAGCCTCAAGGTTCTTCTTGAAGTCCAGGTCTCTGAATTCGTTATTGATCTTGACATAGTCATAGAACTTTTCGACATAATGCTGGTATGTGTCATAGATATCCTTGACATTTGCCTGAGGAACAGGACCGGCCTCGCGCCAACGATTCTGAATCTCCCTGAAAGCCGGGAATGTAACATTGAGATCTTCGCTCTTTTCAAGAAGCTGTTTCAGATCCTCTATAATTTGGTTTCTTACTTCGAGGTTTTCAAGTCTTTCTTTTTCAAGCTTCTGAAAATACTGCGACCTGCACTTTTTATATTTTGCATAAATCTCCTTGAATGCTCTTTCTATCTGGATAAAAGGATTGGCAACCTCTTCAGACTCTGAAGTTTCATTTACCGACTCTTCGTTTTCATTTTCAAGGGGTTCAGCCTGCTGCTCTTCATCATCTGCTACTGAAGCACTATCTTCTTCAGTTTCAGGCATTTCAACATCAGGCATAGTCATATACCCAGAAGCAATCTTCTCTTCCTTCAGGACTTTGTAAAAAGTGGCCTTTATATACTCGGCCTGCTTGTTCATCTCCATAACATCTCCCTCTTCAACAAGCTTTCCGAAAAGGTCTACAATCTCTTTAAGGCTTTTGGTTCCCAATTTCTGGATTTCCTCTTCACTGATTACTGCTCCCTTAAGGACCTCAGTTTGAGTTTCTTCAGTACTCTTCTCTACAGAAGGAATAATAGTAGCTTCACTCATTTTCTATAAATTTTTGTATGATTTGCAAATATATAAAAATATTTCTAAAAAAGCGGGTACAGTCAAAGATTATATCCTTGATTGTACCCGCTCTAATTATCTCGGGACTCTCACCCGAAGGTGATGTTAAGATTATTTTTCAGAAGGAGAAACGATCAGTTCGATATAATTACCTGAACCGAGGAGTTCTTTGAACACTTCTCTTACTTTATCTTCTGAGATTGAGTTTACAGCAGCTTCATACTCAACATCATAATTGATACCATCTTCATACCACTGCTTCAGTACAGATCTCCAATACCAGTTCTGAATACGGTTTTCAGGAATGTTCTTCTTGAAGTTTTCGATCACTTTGGCCATCTTGTCATCATCGATACCATTAGCGATGAACTCTTCTATTCCTGATTTTGCAAGAGCTGCCAGTGATTCAGCCTGTTCGGGATTGGTTTCGAAGAATACCTGAATTCCTGAATATTCATAAGGAGTCTTCTGAACAATTGGAGCTACAGAAGCACCGTATGTACCACCTTCGCTTTCACGGAGAGTCTCTACGTAGAGGATATCAAGAACAGCCTTAGCCGCATCATAAAGGACACTCTTTTCAACAGAATAAGGAGTATCAATAGTATAGAACTGGAATACGGTAGATTTGGGTGTTTCCATTTCGATACTTGTATGGTTGATAACTTCACCTCTTGCGATTCTGTCTTCATTGTCAACCCACTTGGGAGCTGTTTTTCCCTTCTTGATTGAACCTACATATTTTTCAATGAGAGGCTTAACAGTCTTTACATCCACATTACCCACAACATAGAGAGTAAGGCCGGCTGCATCGTTGAAGAGACTTCTGTAAACCTTTTCGAATGTCTGGAGATTAGCCTTTTCGATAACCTCTTCGCTAAGAATCTGTCTTCTGGTATTCTCTCCAAAGACAGTCTTCATGAGAATCTGCTGGAACTTATACTGAGGCTGTGCAACCATATTGGGAAGGTAAGCCTTAAGCTGATTGATTCCAAGATCATATTCCTGCTGGTCGAAACGTGGCTGGCAGTACATCATATACATGAGCTGGAAAGCTGTTTCGAGATCCTTGGGAGTAGATGAGGCGCTGATACCGTTGGTAAGAGTACCAATGAAAGGACTTACAGAAACCTGTTTTCCAGTAAGCATCTTTCTGAGCTGGGTATTCGAGAATTTGCCCACACCTGAGTTCTGGATGAAGAGACTGGTAATGGATCCTTCCATTGAAGGTAGATCCTCTTTCGCAACGAGTGAAAGACCACCGTCCTTAACAAGCTGAAGGGTAACTTCATCGTTTCTGTATGTAGTAGGGAGAACCACTACCTTGACACCGTTCTTGAGTTCCCAGGTAGTTTCACCGAACTGACCCTTGGTCATCTTCTTTGATTTTGAGCCTTTGAGCTTCTTGGGATCGATAAGGGGTTCAGTTATTTCTTCTGCGGCATTAGCCTTGATATCCATTGCTTTAACTTCTGCTATTGTAGCGAGAATATCAGCCTCTGTAGGCTGTACAAGACCTTCGCGTTCAGGAGCAGTAGTGATGATTACAAGATTATTTTCAGGAACGATTTCCTTGAGAACCTGATTGATAAGCATTGAGTTCATCTGCTGGCAGAGCATCTGGATAATCTCAAGCTCAGCTGCCGGTTCGAGGAAAGGATCATTGTGGAAGAAGTTGTCAAGAAGAGGCTGGACATATTCAGCATTTTTCTTGGTTGCAGCCGCTTCAACTTCCCTTTCAGCATAAGAGATGAGCTGTGTCTTGACACGTTCGATTTCAGCATCAGTAAAACCGAATCTCTTCATCTTTTCAACTTCAACGAGGAACGCCTTGAGTGCAGGAATTGCTTCACCGTCCTTGTGGGCGATATAACCCATAACAGCATCGCTGGCATTGCACATTCTGCTGATGTAGAAAGAAGAACCGAGGAAAGGAGCATCAGGTTGAGAGCTGATGTCATCGAATCTTTCTGACATGACACCACTGACGATATACTTGAGGACATTCATGGTGTAAGCCTCGAAGGTATTGTTGAATTCGGTAGGGATAGGCTCGGTCTTCCAGAAGATTTCAATCTTCGAGTTGCTTGCTTCACGGTCGGTAAGGATACCGATTATAGGCTCTTGATTCTGAGGAAGCTGATATATGGTCTTTTCAGCAGGAACTCCTGCAGGTATATCTGAGAAGATTGTCTTGATTTTGTTTTCTATCTGGTCAACATCGACATCACCAACAACGATGAGCGCCTGTTTGTCAGGGGTGTACCATGTATGATAGAAGTTTGTGAGACTTTCGTATGCAAAATTTCTGAGCTGTTCTTCGCTACCGATGAGAGTGCGTTTTGCATAAGGGGTATCACCGTAACGGTAAGGAAGTGAAGCTTCGAACATTCTCCATGAAGCATTTCTTCTCGAACGACGTTCTTCGATGATGACACCTCTTTCAGCATCTATCTCTTCGGGTTCGCACAATACAAAGTGTGAGTAGTCGTGCATCACGAGCAGACACGAGTCAATGATTCCTTCCCTAACGATGGGAATGTTATTGAGCATATACGATGTCTGTTCAAAACCGGTCATTGCATTGATGTTGCCTCCGAACTGGGCACCGATGCTTTCAAGATAATTGAGAAGAGATTTTCCAGGGAAGTTTTTAGTTCCGTTAAAACACATGTGTTCAAGGAAATGGGCCAGACCATCCTGGTCATCAGCTTCCTGGAATGCACCAACATTGGTTGCTAGGTAAAACTCCGCCCTCTGTGCGGGCTCTGCATTATGTCTGATATAATAGGTCATTCCGTTGTCCAATTTACCTACTCTGACAGCAGGGTCATTGGGAAGTACGGTCTGTCCGAACATAATGGCTGTAGCGAACAAAGCTACTAAGGCAAGTAAAGTCTTTTTCATTATGAGTCAGTTAAAAATTACTAAATAATCTTCTAAAGGTGTGGCAAATGTACAACATTTATACCAAAAATTAACTTTTTATCGTATTAATTACACAACTAAACCATTTTTCTGTACTTTTGTGTTTTGTGTATATCAAACAATTATTATTGTGATAACAAAATTTCTCTCAAATATAGGAAATTATTTCCTTTTCCTGCGAAAAGTATTCTCCAAGCCTGAAAAATGGAGACTTCTTTTCAAGCAGTGTATCATTGAGGCTGACAAGTTGGTAATCAACTCTATACCACTGATTGCCCTTATATCCGTATTTATTGGTGCAGTTCTTGTCATTCAGACGGCAAGCAATATGACATCCCCGCTCCTTCATAAAATGTATGTCGGATACATGGCACGCGAATCACTGATTCTGGAGTTCAGTTCCACAATGGTCTGTCTTATACTGGCAGGAAAGATCGGCTCCAACATCTCCTCAGAAATAGGAACAATGAGGATCACGGAACAGATAGATGCCATGGAGATGATGGGAGTCAACTCTGCCGGATATCTGGTCCTTCCCAAGATAATAGCCACTACCCTGCTGAATCCCCTTCTCACACTGATGAGCTTTTTAGTAGGACTTTTAGGAGGATACCTTTTGGTAAGTTCCACAGGAATCATCATGGTAAAGGATTTCATTACAGGGATACGGTTCTGCTTTCAGGAATATTACATACTGTACACTGTGATAAAGACAGCAGTATTCAGTTTCATAATAAGTTCAATCTCTTCGTTCTACGGCTATTACGCCATAGGAGGCTCCCTTGGAGTAGGAAAGTCGAGCACCAATGCCATTGTGACCTCCAGCGCCCTTATTCTAATGACTAACTTGATCCTGACCCACATAATGTTATGATACAGGTAAGAAATCTCAGCAAATATTTCGAAAACAAGATAGGAATCGAAGATATCAGCATCGATTATGAGCCGGGTAAATGCACTACAATCATTGGTCCCAGCGGCTCAGGCAAGACAGTTCTTCTGAAGACCACCGTGGGACTGATTGCCCCCGACAGCGGAGAGGTCATATTTGATAATGTCGTATTCAACAAGCTGAAAGAGTCGGAACAGAAGCAAATCCGCAGCAAGATGGGAATGCTGTTCCAGGGAAGCGCACTATTCGATTTCGCCACCGCACTGGAAAATGTGATGTTTCCGATGGACTTCTTTACCAAAATGTCAAGGGAAGAAAAGATCGAGAGAGCAATGTTCTGCCTCAACAGAGTAGGACTCGAAAATGTTGAGAAAAAGTACCCCTCGGAACTCTCTGGCGGGATGCAGAAACGCGTTGGCATAGCCAGGGCGATAGCCATCGGACCGTCATACCTCTTCTGCGATGAGCCCAACTCAGGACTTGACCCCTATACCTCCACTTTGATTGACCGTCTCATTCAGGAAATTACACAAGAATACAACATCACCACCATCATAAACACACATGATATGAATTCGGTGATGGAGATCGCCGACAAGATTGTCTTTATATACAAAGGAAAAAAAGAGTGGGAGGGCAACATCCATGATGTCTTTACAAGCGACAACGAGAGACTCAACGACTTCGTTTTTGCCACCAACATGGCAAAAGAGCTACGCAGGGCACTTAAATCCGATAAAGGACAACAACTCTAAATATGGAATCTCAGACCCAGCTGGAATGAGACCTGAATGGGATTCTCGCGTAGTGCAGAATATGGACTCTTCTCTATGAAATACCACGAGACCCTTGGATTGAGATATATACCCATGTACTTGAGGAAACGGTATTCAACACCCACTCCAAGCATCGCTGAACAATCCACTCCGGGAAAATCACCATTCCTGTAAGAGACAGAATTGGAGAGATCCTTGAGAGTATAAGAGACCTTGACAGCCTTCTCTACCGAACCTCCTAAGGTTGCATAGACGAAGAAGTGGTCTGTCCTGACAAAATTGTAGGTAAACGTAAGTGGAATACCTATATAATGTACGCTCTGGAAAACATCTGCCTGAAAAGAATCATCGACCACCGCCTCATAACGGCTTGACATATACGTATAAGAGACCCCGGTCCCAACGGCAAGCATGTCGTTGAGAAAAGAGTACCCCACCTCAAGGGCGGCAGAAACAGGAATGGAGTGGGATGGCTTTGAAACCGGTGAGATTCCCTGAAATCTCGAAACATCCTTTCCATCCCCATAAGAGAAACCGGGAATACCACCACCTTGATAGCCTTTTTCCGCTGAAGCTCCGAAAACCGAAAGATTTCCTGAAGCAGAGACAACAACCCCACCATTCGAAGCTTTTGACACACGAGAGTCAGAACCGTTTCCGGCCATATAAAGGTTATACTTATAGATCTCTTCTGTATTCATTGACTCCGGAGTTTCAGCTGCATTCACGACTTCGGATTGAGCTTCAGATTCGGCTTCATAATCAGCACCTGATTCGATATCCGCGACGGCACCGATATCTGTTTTGACACTTTCACTTGCACCGGCACTTACACTGACGCTTGCATTGAAACTTGCTTTGACGTCTTCATCGGCATTTACACCGACATTTGGAATTACGGCACTCACTGCATCAATAGCATCATCAGTTACTACATCAGCCAAGATAACACTTTCACTTTCAAGATTATCAAGATTCACGATAACAGAAGATTCACTGGGTGGCAAAGAATAAAAGGGCTTGAAAGCGAAAAAGAGTCCCGCCACCACAGCAGCAGCTGCTGAGCAGACAATGGAAATCTTCCTGACGAGTGCTATTCTTCTTTTGGCTCTGATACCCTTTTCTATAGCATCCCACAATTCCTCGTCAGGAGTTTCGGTATATGAACCGACTATCTCTCTGATTCTTTTTTCAAATTCATTATCTTCAGTCATCATCTCATGTTCAATTTATCAATCCGCTCCTTCAGCCATGCCTTGGCACGATTGAGCTGACTGCGTGAAGTCCCTTCATTAATACCCAACATCTGTGCTATCTCCTGATGCGAATATCCCTCAATGACATACAAGTTAAAAATAGTCCTAAAACCAACAGGCATTGAGGAAATCAGTCTGACCAGATCCTTGCCATACAGACTGTTAAGGGCATTTTCACTTATCCGGCACTCAGAACAATAATCGGTAATGTCACCGCTATCCTTGAGCAGATCCCTCTTTCTTATCTTCATAAGAGAGGTATTGACGAATATCTTTCTAAGCCATCCTTCAAAAGAGCCCGCTCCCGAAAATGAAGCCATATTCGAAAAAGCGGTGATAAAACCCTCCTGAAGCAAATCTTTGGCATCATCTGTGCTTCCGCTATAGCGCAGACAAACTGCATACATTTTGGACACGTACCTTTCATACAAGGCACGCTGTGCACGGCTGTCATTTCTTATTGATGCATCAATAAGTTCCTGATCGCTATGTTGACCCAATTTGTCCAAAATAGTACTCATATCTTAGATGCAAAAATAGAATAATTTGTTGCATTGAGACCAAATAATTATTATACCTTTGTAATATTATGAGAAAACACGCTTGCAAACTGATAATTTCTGTCATTCTGTCGGTACTCTCCATCAAATGTGTATCGGCACAGACTATCAATACATCAGAAGATTACTTCATAGAAGGAGTAAGATATTATAACGAAGATAACCTCGAGAAGGCATCAACACTCTTCAAACAGAGCATAAAGAAGGATCAGGGTAATGACGCCGCATATTACTATCTCTCCAACATCAAATCCAAGGAGGAGAGCTATAGGGATGCATTACTTTACATATCAAAGGCATTGGAAATAGATCCCGACAACATCACCTACCTCAGATCACAGGCCAGGCTGTACGAATACACCGGTGAAAAAGAGAAAGCAGCCCAAATATATCTCTCCATCATAGACAAAAATCCCTCATCTACAAGAACATATTGGGAACTTGCAAACATCTATCTTTCCGAGAACAAATATGACAAAGTCACGGAGATAATAGACAGGGTAGAGGCGATGAAGGGAGTAGGCGAATACACCAAAAGGACAAGATACGAAATATACAAGATGTCAGGAAAGGGAAAAGAGGCCATGGATCTTCTCCAAGATCTGGTAAAGGAATATCCATCGGCACAATATTCCAATGAACTGGCATACTACTACAGAGAACGTTCTGACGATTCGCTGGCCGCCTACTACTATAACGATGCATTAAGGCTTGACCCCGGATTCTCTTTCGCCAACCTTGGACTTGCAGAGCTCTACAGGGCAAAAGGCGAATTCGGTGAATTTTTCAAGAACGCCTATATCTTTATGGCCGACCCGAACGTGAACCAGATGGTAAAATGCGAATACCTTCAGGA
>CALZHC010000041.1 GCA_945787505.1 uncultured Alistipes sp. | reverse complement strand
GTTTTATCTCGTTTGCCATGATTTACTTCGTGTTAAGAGTTTCCCATTCCTTCATTATCTCACTCATTAGCACATTGGCTTCTTTGTTGAGAGAGGCGAGTTCGGTATGGATTTCATTCATACGCTCATGGAAGTCAACGCCATCGTCCTCTACTTCGGCAACACCCACGTATGCACCGGGGGTAAGCGAGTAGTTCTTTTCCTCTATCTCCTGAATAGTGGCAATCTTGCAAAGACCAAGCACATCCTGATATTCGCCTTCAAGACCGAACTTTGAAGTGAGCCAAATGGCTTCGTTTACCATATCCTTGGCTTCAAGAGTAACAGCAAGTTCCGCCTCATTGGCTGCAATGATAGCCTTCAGTTCATCCTTATCCTTTTTCCCTTTCGTTTTTTTGAGAGTATCTTGCTGTTCTTTGATGTACTTTTTGTATGATGCCTCTTCAGAATCAAGAATACCAAGAGCCTTCTCGAAAGTCATTTCACTATCTTGCCATGCAGTATTATCATGTCTTTCTGCATGTTCGCTAAGAGCATTCCAATACTCTTTGATAAGCGACTTATACTTGTCTTGTTCTCCACGATAGAGGTGAACAATGGCTTGTAGATTCTTCAACTGCCATTCAGACCACTCATTGAGAGTACGGTCAACGACGGTGTAATAGTTTCGAGCATCGATGAAGAGCACACGATTCTTGTTCTCTAAACGCTTCGCCTTGTCAAAGAACCACAGCGAGCAGGGCAGCGAGAGGGTGTAGAAGAAGTTGTTGCCCACACTAACCATCACATCCACATCGCCCGTCAGGACAAGTTTCTCACGGATGTCACGATCCTTATTGGCACTATCCGTTGCCGACGATGCCATTACAAAGCCTGCACGACCATGGTCATTGAGATAGGCATAGAAGTAAGAAATCCAAAGGTAGTTGGCATTACCAATCTCTTTTGTCTTAGCATTAACACCAGGCAAGCCGAATGGCAGACGACCAGCAGCAGATGCTGATTCCGACTTTACTTTATCAACATTGAATGGAGGATTCGCCATCACGTAGTCACACTTTCCTGCAAGGTTGTGTGCATCATGATAGAAGGAGTTGGCCTCGTCACCGCTTATGATACAGCCGTTCAACCCATGAACCGCCATGTTCATCAGACATAGCTGGGCGTTGTACTCCACCTTCTCCTGACCGTAGAAGGTCATCTGCGTATTGGCATTCATGCCACCTGCATTCACAAAGTCGCCAGTTTGTACAAACATACCGCCCGAACCACATGCTGGATCAAGCATTATGCCCTGTTTGGGTTCCAGTACATTTACAAGCATCTTTACCAAAGACTTTGGAGTGAAAAACACGCCATCGTCTGATGCCACAGCCTTGGCAAACTTCGAGAGGAAGTATTCATAGATGCGGCCAATCACATCGCCACCAATCTCGTCCAGCGTCTTATTGTTGAAAATGCGAAGGAGTTCACGCAACAACTCATCGCTGAACATCGTATATGACTTTGGCAGAATACCAGTCAATTGTTCGCTCTGTCCTTCCACCAATGTCATGGCATAGTTTACCGCCTCGCCCAAAGGCTGGTCATCCGGGAGATTAACCAAATAGTCAAACTGAGCCTCACGAGGAAGGTAGAGCGCACTTTTTGCCGCAAAGTCACTTGGTTCAACAGGCATTACGCGCCCACCACGGCTTGGACGATTCTTCAGCAATTCAGCTTCAACCATCTTGAAGCGACTATAGGCGTATCTTAGAAACAGCAATGCCAAAACTGGCATACAGTATTGGCTCGATGTAAGTTTACTTCCAGCACGAAGCAAGTCTGCCGACTCCCAAAGGTCAGCTTCCAGTTTGCGGATATTTATCTTGTTGTCTGCCATTTGATCTCTGCTTTAAGGTTGTTCATTGCTTACAAGGTCGCTCATTTTAACCTGTAGGATTTCTGCAATCTTTTTGATTGTCTCTAATGAAGGCTGTGCTTTGTTGGTACACCACTTACTAATAGTTGCAGGGTCTTTTCCCATTTGCTCTGCTAACCATTTTGCTGTTTTGTGCTGTTCAACAAGCACCACTTTCAATCTGTTGAGGTCTTTATTTGCCATTATACAAAATTTAATGCAGCAAAAATACTAGTTTTTCATGTAAAACGTGCAAGAATAAACAAAGATATGACAAAATGCGGCAATTTTCTTTGCTTTTTAGTTCAATTGAGACTAAAAATCACGAAATTGACACCAATATTTGTGAGATTGAAAGCCACAGCTAGAATCAAGACAATGACTTGTCGCAAACCTTATCCTCCATTTAAGTACCAAGTAAGTACCAAGTTTGAATATCGAAGCGTGTAAGCAATTCACTATAATCATCCCATAATCACCAATATGGTACATTATCTAAAATCGTTTTCAGAAGTGTTACTATTTTGTTACCCAATTAATTATAATATATATGTATTAATCTTACAATGATTCGTTAAAAATTAACAATTATATAATTTTCAATTACTTACGTATACAATAGCCCTTTTTCGCGTAAAAAATAGAGTTACCACACTTTAGGTTACAAGACATGAAAATCAAGCCCGACTGGCTGTCGTTCAACCGGTCGTTCCTGGAATCGACAAAGGGACATCGCATTGCAATAGCCATCGATCCGTGCTACATCTCCAAGTCCTGAAAAACTCCGAACATGCGATTAAAAAGCACTGATTTCAAAGAACTTTTATTCTACGGCTTCGCGCTGCGGTGTAACTTTTATAAAATTAACGAACTATTATCTTATAATTTGTTGAACAAAATCCCAAAAAAGATATTAATTTCGCGGCCTGAATGTTAAATGGAAAATAATTTGTAAGCAATCATGAACAAATATTTGAAAATTTTAAGTACATCCAAGTTCTGGAAGGAGCTGTTTGTAATGACTGTCGGTATGTTGATAGCGGCCGGTGCTGTCTACTATTTCCTTATGCCTTCAAAATTGATTGTCGGCTCGATTTCTGGTCTTGCAATTGTTATTTCCGGTATTTTCGAACAGTTCGGAATGGTGGTTAAGGTCTCACATTTGGTTACCATAATCAATATCATACTTCTGATTTTGGCTTGGATTCTCATAGGAAAGGAGTTCGGTGCAAAGACATTTTACACAGCCATGATTGTGGGTCCCTGCATCGATTTCTGGGATTTAGTTCTTCCTTATCAGACTCTTATGGAACCTGGAACTACCAGTGTGATGGGGGACATCTGGTTCGATCTGGTATGTTTTGTGCTTGTCCTAAGTATTTCTCAAGCATTGCTCTTCAATATCAATGCATCTACCGGAGGTCTGGACATTATTGGCAAAATCGTAAACAAATATTTCCATCTGGATATTGGAGCCTCTGTCTCTGTGGGAGGTGCCATTATATGCTGCTCTGCTTTCGCAATCAACCCCTTCAGAATGGTGGTTATTGGTCTTATAGGTACTTGGATAAACGGTGTCATAATCGACTATTTTACAGTTTCCCTCAATGGCAAGAAGAGAATATGTATAGTCTCTGACAATCAGGAGAAGATTCGCGATTTTATCTGTAATAAACTCCAGAGGGGCTGCACTATTTATAATGTAAAGGGTGGTTTTACAGGTCAGGAGCATACAGAGATTGAAGCCATAATATCCAAAAATGAGTTCGCTGAGCTTATGGAGTTCATAGACAGAGAGGATCTGCATACGTTCATAACAGCTGGAAACGTTAGCGAAGTCTATGGCAACTGGACTAAAAAGAAGAAACGCCTCAAGTTTTAAATAGTCTCTTCTGTTAAGGTTGATGAAGAAAAGTATTGACAGGGATAAGGTTGTGGGGTATGCTGCCGGCATAACCACAGGTGTGACTTACGGTCTGAATCCTCTTTTTGCAATGCCCCTGATGAAATCAGGAGCCAGTGTCGAGAGCATACTCTTTTTCAGATACTCTTTTTCGGTCATAATGCTTGGTGTGTGGCTTGTTCTGACCAGGGAGAGTTTCAAAATTTCGTTTAAACAGTCCATACGATTGCTGATTTTGGGGCTTCTATTTACTACCAGCAGTCTTACGCTATTTGAATCTTATAAACTTATTCCTTCCGGGCTTGCCACTACCATTGTATTTCTCTATCCCGTATTTGTCGCGGTGATCATGGTCTTCATGCGCGTCTACCCGACATGGCAGGTGTGGCTGTCGATTATGCTCACTTTTGTGGGAGTGATGATTCTGTCCAAGAGTGACAGTACACATATCATCCAAACCAAGGGAATCGTTCTTGCTATGGCATCAGCTCTGGCCTATGCGATGTTTATTGTAATCATAAACAGAAGTATGGCCATTCGAAAAGTATCCAACACCAAGCTTACTTTTTATGCCCTTATGGTGGGTATGGTGGTATTTTTTACGAAGAGTGTCATATCCGGTGGATTCGATTCCATGTTGAGTGTATTTGAAATCCGGGGTTCTGTCGTCAACCTTTTGCTTTTAGCGATTCTTCCCACTATAGTTTCGACAGCTACGCTGGCTCTTTCGACCAGAAAGATTGGTGCCACTAAAGCCTCTGTGCTTGGTGTTTTCGAGCCTGTAACAGCAATTTTAGTCGGTGCGCTCGCCTTTTCTGAAGAGATTACTCTCAATATTATTATTGGCATCATTCTCTCCATGGCTGCCGTTGTATTCATGATTGTCTCCGGCAAGAGATAATTTCCGACGATATGCCTCCATTCTTTTCTTCCATGCCCTGTGGCGTGCCCTCTCTTTCTTTGAAGGCCGTGAACTGAGTTCTTCGAACTTCTTTTCCAAATAATTGTCTGCCATTTACTGTTAGCTCTTTAATTTTGAAAAAAGGTGACCGGTATATGTTCCGGTCACCTTCGATAGTATAATTGACTTCTTTTTAAACTTCATTAACCTCCGAAGTTATCGAACAGGATGTTTTCAGGAGGAACTCCGAGACTGTCAAGCAAGTTTACAACGCTCTGGGTCATCATTGGAGGTCCGCACATCAGATAGAGAGCATCTTCGGGAGCTTCATGGTTCTTCAGATATGTTTCGTACAGAACATTGTGAACGAAGCCTGCCACATAAGGAACACCTGCCTTATCTGCTTCAGGATCCTGTCTGTCGAGTGCAAGATGGAACTTGAAGTTAGGGAAGTTATTTTCGATAGCATGGTAATCATCCAGGTAAAATGCCTCTTTAAGGCTTCTTGCACCGTAGAAGAAGTTGACCTTTCTGTTGGTCTTTTCAGTGTGGAACAGGTGCATGATATGGCTTCTCATAGGAGCCATGCCGGCACCACCTCCGATAAAGATAAGTTCCTGATCTGCAGGAAGGTTATCAGGTAGGAAGAATTCACCGTAAGGACCTGAGATCATTACCTTGTCACCTGGCTTGAGTGAGTAGATGTAAGAAGAACATACACCGGGGTTGACATTTTCAAACTTGCGGGTCTCTCTGTTCAAAGGAGGAGTAGCGATACGTACATTAAGTTTGATAATGTCACCCTCTGCAGGGTAGCAGGCCATTGAGTATGCGCGAAGGGTAGGGGTGGTGTTGACCATCTTGAGGTCGCGCATTCCCATCTTCTGCCAGTCTTCGCAGTACTGTTCGTCTACATCTATATCTTTGTAGTCAACAGTGATTGCAGGGACATCAACCTGAATATATCCGCCTGAACGGAAGTTGAGGTGTTCACCTTCTGGAAGTTTTACTACAAATTCCTTGATAAATGTTGCAACATTGTGGTTTGACACTACTTCACATTCCCATTTCTTCACGCTCAATGCTGATTCGGGAACTATGATTTTCATATCTTCCTTGACCTTTACCTGACAGCCAAGTCTCCAGTTGTCGGCAATCTGTTTACGGTTGAAGAAACCAACCTCTGTAGGGAGGATGGTGCCTCCGCCTTCAGGTACGCGACATTTGCACTGTCCACATGCTCCCTTTCCGCCACAGGCCGAAGGAAGGAAAATCTTGTTTTCTGCAAGTGTTGAAAGAAGGTTACCGCCGGGAGTTACCTCAAGTTCCTTGCTTCCGTTGTTGATATCTATCTTTACTGATCCGGATGGGGTGATCTTCGCCTTTACGAAAAGGAGAAGGGCCACTAGGACAAGTGTTATGCTCAAGCATGCAGCAATTGCTGCGATAATTGTCATTGTCATAATTAACAGTCTCCTTTCATTAAAGTTGAATACCCATAAATGTCATGAATGCTATGCCCATAAGACCTACTGTAATGAATGTAATACCGAGACCTTTGAGCGGTTTGGGAACATTTGAGTAGGTGATTTTTTCCCTGATTGCAGCCAGTGCCACGATAGCGAGGAACCAGCCGATACCGGAACCTAAAGCGTAAACTGCAGCCTCACCGATGTTGGCAAAGTCTCTCTCCTGCATGAAGAGCGAACCACCGAGGATTGCACAGTTTACAGCGATAAGGGGAAGGAAGATTCCAAGCTGTGAGTAGAGCGCCGGAGCAAATTTTTCAACTACCATCTCTACAATCTGGACGATTGCTGCAATAACTGCAATAAAGAGAATGTAGCTTAGGAAGCTCAAGTCGGCTTGGGGGAGTCCAGCCCAAGCAAGAGCTCCGGGTTTAAGAACAAACTCGTTAAGCAGGTAGTTTATAGGGAGTGTAACCAAGAGAACAAAGATAACAGCAAGACCCAAACCGGTGGCTGTCTTCACATTCTTTGATACCGCCAGGTATGAACACATACCGAGAAAATAGGCGAATATCATATTGTCAACGAAAATTGACTTTACGAACAAACTTATGTATTCCATAACTGATTTGAGTTAGTTGTTATTTATCCTGAAGGTCTTTCTGTATGCTTCTCTGTACCCAAATGATGCATCCCAAAAGGATCAACGCCATGGGGGGAAGAATCATAAGACCGTTGTTTGCATAGCCCATTTCATAGAATGATTCGGGGATGATTCTGAATCCGAAGAGGGTTCCTGAACCAAGAAGTTCCCTGAAGAATGCAACTATGATGAGTACCAATCCGTAACCTGCACCGTTTCCAAGACCGTCGATGAATGATGCCCATGGCTTGTTTCCAAGTGCGAATGCTTCGATACGTCCCATTACGATACAGTTGGTGATGATGAGTCCGATATAGACTGAAAGTGTCTTGCTGACACTGTAAGCGAACGCTTTGAGTACCTGGTCTACGAGGATTACCATCAAAGCTACGATTACCAATTGTACGATGATACGTATACGGTTAGGAATGGTGTTTCTCAGAAGAGATGCGACAAGGCTCGAGAGTGCTGTAACCACGATTACAGAGAGAGCCATCACAAATGCCCCTTTAAGCTGAACAGTTACAGCAAGTGAAGAGCAAATTCCCAATACAAGTACTGAGATAGGATTGCCCTTGAATATGGGGTTCAATAATGTTTCCTTCAAATTTATATCTTTCATTTCTGTTCCTCCTTATTCTTCCTCTATTGTGACAGCAGGAGTGCTGACCCTGTTGTTGTTAAAGTAGGGTATGTAGAGATTCAGCCAGTTGTAGAGAGTCGTCTGAAGAGCGGTCGATGTGATGGTACCACCGCTGATGGCGTCTACAGCATTGCGGTCATCTTTGTCAGCTCCTCCTTTAACGACCTTGATACTTACGAACTCTCCGCTATTGTTTCTGATCTGTTCGCCGTCAAACTGATCGCTGAATTTGTGGTTTGCTATTTCAGCACCAAGACCAGGAGTCTCTCCTTTGTGGTCGAAAATGGCTCCCTTGACTGTGTTGAGATCCTCTTCGAATGCGATATATCCCCAGATAGGGCCCCACAGACCTGCTCCATAGCAAGGAACTACGGGAATATCTTTGCCATTTACATTGAAGATATAGACGGGAAGTCTTAGATCATCCAGCAATTTTGTATCACCGGACTGAATTTTCTTGATAATGTCATTTTGCGCCTTGAGGTCACTCTGGGTATAGATCTGAATATTTCCGGCATCTGTGCTCAGAGTGCCTTTGACTTCTCCTTTGCCGTTTACCAAAATGGCTGACTTGATAGAAGAACTGTAGGTCTTCATCGCCTCTTCATTGCTCATCTTGGCATCCGGAGCCGATATCTCAGCTGCGACGAGGACTTTGCTGATAGTCTCTACTTTGACATTTGTATCCTGAAGTGGCTTGAGAGACATTGCTGCAAAAGCAAGTACTGCGGCAACCACTATAACCAGAATCGCAGAATAGATGACAGTGTATGTGTTGCTGTTTGTATTCATATCCGTTATTTTTCTATTGTAGCCCTTTTTAATCTTCTCTTAATGTTGGAGCTTACTACGTAATGGTCAATAAGCGGTGCAAATGTGTTCATCAGCAGAATTGCGAGCATCATTCCTTCGGGGTAACCTGGGTTGAACAGTCTCACGATTACTGTCAGGGCTCCAATAAGGAAACCGTAGATCCATTTGCCTGTTTCGGTCTGTGCGGAGGTTACAGGGTCTGTAGCCATAAATACAGTACCGAATGCGAAACCACCCATAATAAGGTGCTGCCATGCGGGGATAGCAAGGTATGTTCCCGGTTCTGCAAACGCATTTCCGAGGTAACCTACTGCAAGAGCTCCTATTACTGATGAAAGCATAATTTTCCAGCTGGCAACTCCAAAGTATATGAGGAGGAATGCTCCGATGAGGATTGCAATGGTTGATGTTTCACCGGGACATCCGGGAACCAGTCCTATGAACATTTCGAGGGCTGAGTGTGAAAGTGTTCCTGTGGTAGCCTCTGCAAGGGGAGTAGCTCCCGAGAAACCGTCCACTGCACTCATTCCAGCCACCCATACCTTGTCACCTGACATGTGTGAAGGGTATGAGAAAAATAGGAAGGCACGTGCGATGAGTGCGGGGTTCCATATATTCATACCTGTACCTCCGAATACCTCCTTACCTATGATTACTGCAAATGCCACAGCTATTGCAAGCATCCAAAGAGGAATTTCGATAGGAACTATAAGGGGAATTATCATACCTGTCACGAGGTAACCTTCATTTACTTCGTGTCCGCGGATCTGTGCCGATGCGAATTCAATTGCAAGACCTACAACGTATGACACTATATATAAAGGTAGAATCTTCAGGATACCGTACCATACCATTTCCCAGAAACCCATTCCGGCTCCTGCTGCCAAATTGTGCTGGTATCCGATATTATATACTGCGAAGAGGAGTGTGGGGAGCAGTGCTACGAGCACAGCAGACATCACTCTTTTAAGGTCGTAACAGTCCCTTACGTGACTTCCGTGACGTGTAACTGTCGCGGGAACGTGAAGGAATGACTGGAACGCTTCAATTGTGGAGTCGAAAATCGAACCCTTTTTTTCTTTATTTTCCATATTGCTCCTTATGCCATTTCTTTAATCATTAGTTCTATGCCTTCAGACAGAATCTGCTGGAACTCAATCTTTGAAGGGCAGATGTATTCGCAAAGGGCGAGATCTTCTTCTATGACTTCGTAGATGCCCAACTGTTCCATCTTGTCTATATCCTTGGCAAGGATTGCCTTGATGAGGTAGACGGGAAGAATATCCATGGGGAGTACATCTGCGTACTTGTTTGTCAGAACGAATGCTCTTGGACCTCCGTTGAGGTTGGAGTCCATCTTGTAGCGCTTGCTCGGGGTCAGCCATGAAAAATATGTTTTAGAGAGGCTGAATTTCTTGGGACGGATGATTTTTGCCCATCCGAAGAGTTCCTTGTAATTTCCTTCAGTTATAAGTGAAATCTGATTGTCATGAAATCCGAGGAAGCCATCCTTTCCGACATTTGTTCCTGTGAGTACATCTCCACTGATGTATCTGATATCGCAGTTTTCCTGTAGCTTAATAAGATTGTCAGAGGCGGTCAGGTCAGATATATTGCTCAGAGAGAATCCTCCGATACATCTGATATAGCCTGGATTCTTCACTCTGGGACCTCCGAGAGCGATTGTTTTGCTATAGTCACAGATACCCTTTCTGAAGAGCCTTCCGATGATGGCAAGGAACTGGATGTCTATTGTCCATACTATATCTCCCTTGTTTACAGGACATACATGGTGAATCTGAACACCTACGTTTCCTGCAGGGTGGGGACCATCGAAAATGTGGAATTCAACTCCCTTTATTTTGTGGAGAATAGAGCTGGCATGTGTGAGAGCATTAAGTCCAATATGGACTTTGTTAGGAACGATTTTTGACAGTACATTGACTGCGGTCTGGATGTTGTCTAAATCGTCTCTGAGGGTGTAGTCATAGTCGGGCGCCAGGGGTGCTGTGCTGAATCCTGAAATGTATATTGCCTTAGGGTCAACATCAGGCGAGGGTATTATGCCATAAGGACGCTGCTGGATACCAGCCCACATACCGCTTTCAAGAAGAAGCTCTTTTGCCTGTTCAGGTGTGAGTGATTCAACTGAAGGGACATCGAATTTACGGTACTCGATCTGTGAGTCTGCCTTAATTCTGACTTCGAGGAGTTTTCTCTTCTCTCCTCTTACAATTTCAGAAACGACACCGCTGACAGGTGAGGTAAATTTGATTTCCGGACGTTGTTTGTCTATGAAGATGGGAGTTCCGGCCAAAACCGCATCTCCCTCCCTAACGACAAGTTTCGGAATCAATCCCTTGAAGTCGGTCGGTTTCAAAGCGTAAGTTTCTGAAACTATACTCTTAATGATTTGAGGCTGAGGTACTCCGTCAATAGGAATATTCAGTCCTTTTCTTAATTTTATATAGTTTACCATATCCTTTATGAATTTGCGCGCAAATATACTAAAAAAGATTATTACTTTTGTGCTCCAAAATTAAAAGAAATATGATAGATTTGTGTGGACTGAATAACGTTCAGAATGAAGCTGTTAGGAGTATAGACGGGCCGAACCTCATTATTGCCGGTGCCGGATCCGGTAAAACACGTGTACTTACCTATAAGATTGCATACATGCTTGATAATGGTGTGAAACCTTCTGAAATCATGGCACTTACATTTACCAATAAGGCCGCAGGTCAGATGAAGACAAGGATTGCGGAGCTTGTCGGGACGCAAAAAGCAGCCAGACTCAGGATGGGAACATTCCATTCGATTTTCGCAAGAATTCTCAGGGAATATGCCGACCTGCTCGGTTTTCCCAAGAATTTCACCATTTATGACACCTCTGATTCGAAGAATGCCATAAGGCATTGCATAAAGGAACTTAAGCTGGATGAGAAGACTTACAAGCCGGGTCTTGTCCTCTCCCGCATCTCTTCTGCCAAGAACCATCTGGCCACTGCCGCCAATTACATGAACAGCCCTGCCGCCATTGATAAGGACCGCTCTTGTGGAAGGGAAAAGATCTGTGAAATATACAGTATGTATGCCAATAAGTGTAAAAAAGAGGGTGTTATGGATTTTGATGACATCCTGCTTTACATGAATATCCTACTTAGAGATTTTCCTCAAGTCACAGAAAAGCTGCAGTCGGAGATTTCATATATTCTTGTAGATGAGTATCAGGACACCAATACTGCTCAGTATTACATCGTTCGCAAACTCGCCCAGAAGCACCAGAATATTACAGTAGTGGGGGATGATTCACAGAGTATATATGCATTCAGGGGTGCAAAGATTGACAATATCATCAATTTCAAGAAGAGGGACTATCCTCAGGCAAAGACATTCCGATTGGAACAGAACTATCGTTCTACACAGACCATTGTCAATGCAGCCAACTCCCTCATAGCCAATAATGAAAATAGGCTTCCAAAGTCATGTTTCTCTCAGGGTGAACAGGGTGAGAAAATCGGTCTTATGCCCTGCAGCAGTGATAGGGAAGAGGCTCAGTCAGTGGTAAGTGCCATATCCAAAAAGATATATGCTGACAAGGCTCCATATAACGCATTTGCTATCCTGTACAGGACCAATTCTCAGTCAAGGGTTCTTGAGGAGGCATTGAGAAAGAGAAATTTTCCCTATAAAATATACGCAGGCCACTCGTTTTATGAGAGAAAGGAGATCAAAGACCTTCTGGCATATCTTCGTCTTATCCTTAACCGTAACGACGATGAGGCATTCGGCAGGGTAATTAATTTTCCTCCGAGAAAAATCGGAGACACTACTCTGGAACGTCTCAGAAACGCTGCACAGAACGAACATGTCTCAATGCTTGATTCTCTAAGGCTTCCTAACTTGGAGTCATACGATATAAAGAGTGCCACACGCGCACGGCTTGTCCAGTTTGCAGATATGATGGATCTGTTTGCAAAAATGGCAGATACTGCAGATGCTTATGAACTTGTTCTTACAATTATAAAAAACAGCGGCCTTAAGAGCCATCTTGAGGAAGATTTTACCATTGAAGGTACAACGAGGCTGCAGAATGTGATGGAGCTTCTCAACGGTGTCAAGGAGTTTGTGGAGAAGGAAAATGAAATTCTTAAAGAGCTGGGTCGCTCTGATGAGAAGGTTCTCCTTAGTGCTTTTATGGAGAACGTCTCTCTGATGACAGATTCGGACAAAGAAGATGATCCTGATGACAATAACAAAATCCATCTGATGACTGTCCATTCATCTAAAGGGCTTGAGTTTCCTTATGTATATATAGTGGGGATGGAAGAGAATCTCTTCCCTTCACAGATGTCGCAGATGGAGGTAAATGGTGTGGAGGAGGAGAGGAGGCTTTTTTATGTAGCTCTTACAAGGGCTGAAAAGTATCTAAATCTCTCTTATGCCAAATCAAGATTCATTAATGGAAACCTCGTAAATACTTCTCCAAGCAGGTTTTTGGAAGAGATAGGAGAAGAGTATATGGAAGATGCGCCAGTCAGATCAATGTTCCCCAAAAGGCAGAAGGAGGAGAGGCCGCTGCACTATACTCCTGACCCTGCAAAACTGGTGCGCGTGGACAGTGCGCAGGTAAATTTTTCTCCTGAGGATTCCTCTTCAGTCTCATCTTCTGACTTGAATCCGGGGGATGTGGTGCTACATGGAGTATTCGGAGAGGGTGAAATCATTGCAATGGAGGGTACGGGCCCTCAGGCGAAGGCAACAGTGAACTTCAAGAAGGCGGGAAAGAAGGTTCTTCTGATGAAATTTGCAAAATTGACAAAGCTATCTTGATTATTTTGTAATAAAATTGATAAAAATTGTAAAAATAATGTAAAAAAATTTGCAAGTAGAAGAAAAATATCTATATTTGTGCAAGTTTTTCATAGTTTAAGTTTAGGTTAAGTAAAGGGGCAGTCCGACAGTGTCGGGTTGCCCCTTGAAAATTTACGGAATAGGACCTCTTACGCATATACTCTCTCTCTTTTTTATAGCTTAGCTGCTGTTTTTAAAATTTCAGATATGAGAAACAGTAGTGTGATTATGGCGGTATTGTTTGTGCTGTCGCTGGTGACGGTCTCCTGCAATGAGAGACCAAGTAGAGGAGAGGCGGTTATTACTCTTTCTCTCTCCTCAGATTACTCCTTCCCCTCTTTAAATTCTATTACCAAATCTGTTGCCCTTCCTGATACCAATGACTTTATTCTCACCGTGAGGGGCTCGGAAGGAAATCTTGTTTATAATGGCCGTTACGGCAAAAAACCGGACAAATTTACTCTTCCTCCAGGCTCTTACGAGTTTGAACTGCTTTCGGGATATTTTTCGGCCCCATGCTTTGACACGCCGCAGTTCGGAGATACCAGGACAATTTTTGTTAATTCTGGTGACCAGACAGCACTCACCTTCAGGTGCTTTCAGGTAAATAGTGGATGCAGACTTATCTTTGACAAATCGTTCAAAGATCGTTTCTATGGTGCATTAGTGGCTATCATTCAGGACGGATATGTGCTGGAATATCCTTTCTCGGAGAGTAGATATGCCTATTTCTCTCCTGGAATTATTA
>CALZHC010000040.1 GCA_945787505.1 uncultured Alistipes sp. | reverse complement strand
AGCCGCCGCCCTTTATAAGCCCTGAAGAATCCCTTCAGGGCTTTTTTATTATTAATATTACACTAAACAGAATCAACCACAGCAATGATTATAATTACAACATCTCATTTCGATTCATTGTCACTCAACCAAATGTATGATATATTGCGGATAAGAGCGACTGTATTTGTCTTGGAACAGGGAGTGGTATATGTGGATCCTGATGGAAATGATAAGGATTCAATACAGATTTATGCCACTGTAGGTGGAAGGATGGTGGGGTGTCTTAGAATATATCAATTGGAAGAGGGCACTTTCAGAATAGGTCGTGTAGCTGTCCTAAAAGAGTTCAGAGGATTGGGAATAGGAAATGCTATGATGAAGGAAGCTATACGATACCTTCGTGAGCGTACCAACGCTACGAAAGCTTGTTTAGATGCCCAACTTCACGCAATAGGGTTTTACGAAAAGTTGGGCTTTACTCTTTTTACTGAGGAGTTTTTAGAAGAGGGATTACTGCACAGAGGTATGCAGATGTTCTTTGAACGTTAATGTTCAATGCCGTAGGTTATTCTCTTTCTATAACAACTGCGGTACCGGAAACGGTAACCATTAGCATTCCGTTATCAGCTCCAAGCACTTCATAGTCGACATCTATTCCAACTACCGCATTTGCTCCTGCGCGAAACGCGCGATCTTCCATTTCTCGCATTGCATTCTGGCGTGCGACTGTGAGTTCTTCTTCGTACGATGAAGATCTTCCGCCAACAAAATTACGTATGCTTGCTGCAAAATCCTTTATGAAGTTTACACCCGTTATCACTTCACCAAAAACGACGCCTCTGTATTCTTTGATTCTATAACCTTCAATGGTTGGAGTAGTAGATAATATCATAGCTTTGTTATTTAAATTTTCCTCAAAGTTACATTTTTTCTCTTTTGCATAATTAATCATATTATAATTTTTCTGAAATGTTTCTGTAACATCGCCACCTTACTTTTGCCCTCGATTTAAAAGTAAGAGAACGTGAAACCAGGAAAATTATTCTTAAGCGCCTTACTGTTGTTAGTAGGAACTGTGACACTCCAGGCGCGGTGTCATTTCAAGGGAATTGTCTTTGACAAACAAACGTCAGAACCGTTAATAGGTGTGGCTGTGGTCCAAGATGGTACTGTCAATGGTACAGAGAGCGATGCTGATGGATTCTTCTCTCTCAATATCAACGATGATTCTGCTTTTGTAACAATCTCTTTCGTGGGATATAAGAGTGTAAGGGTCTCCTTGAAAGGAAATGCTTCCGGCAAGATTTCTATAACTGACATTGCCACAGGAGACATACTTAAAGTTACAGAAGATGGTGTAATAATACAGCTGGAGGTCGATGCCGACTTTCTGGCAGATGCTGTTGTAGTGGCAAAAAGAAGCGGGGAAAGCATCACTGCTTTAAGAAACGAACGTATTAATAGCTCATTTGCTGTGGAGAATATGGGGGCCAAGGAGTTTTCACTCAAGGGACTCTCCAATGTGCAGGAGAGTGTTGTAAAGCTTCCGGGTCTTTCGGTGGTCGGTGCAGGTCAGATTATAGTGCGCGGACTTGGTGATAGGTACAGCACGACTACACTTAACGGTCTGCCTATTGCATCACCAAACCCTGACAACAAGCTAATACCGCTGGATATCTTTCCATCATCCACCGTTGAGAGCATATCAGTGAGCAAGGTATATGAAGCATCTGCTTATGCAGACTATTCAGGTGCGCATATAGATATCTCCACCGGTGCTGCAGGCTATAAAGACCAGTTGAACATGTCCATCTCCACCGGAGGACGATTCAATACTGTTTTCAGAGAATCATACAGGATGGTCTCACCTTCCATCTATGTAACCAATACTCTCGACCCTAAGGCAGAGAGCCTGCCTCACTCAGATTTTAAGAAATATATTCTTTCTAACAATATTTTCGGAAAGACGCCCTTTACTGTGCAGAAGAGAGTAGCATTGCCTGATCTGAACCTCTCAGCCGGATATTCACATATATTCAATGTGTGTGGCAAGAGATTGAGTATGCTGGCCAGCCTTAGCTCCAAATACTCTGAACAGATAGTAACAGATGGATTCCAAAAGACTTTCGAGGCATCAGGAAGCCAAAAGAGCATGTTTAACTATAACAAATATTCACAAAAATCAGATATAGCAGCACTCCTTAACCTCGAACAGGAGATAGGAGAAAATGACGCTATAACATTAACCGGCTTTTTCGCTCGAAATGCCGATAGGGCACTCTCAGTGAGAAACGGCATAGATTACGAAGATAGAACACTTTTCGGAGAGAATCAGACTGATCATGTATATACAATGACTACACTCCAGCTCACCGGTGACCATATCCTTGACAAATGGAAGGTTGACTGGGGTGTATCTTCTTCATTTACTGGAAGCGATGAACCGGACCGCAGACAGATGCTTTTCCAGGAGGATGAAAAGGGTGAATGGAGGTTCTTTACAAACAACCTTGAAACATACAGGTACTTTGGTAAATTGGGTGAAAATGAGTTTGCAGCAGATGTAAGAGCCTCCTATTCCCTTGATAATCATTCTACCATAAAGTTTGGCCTTTCAGGTAAATACAAGGATCGAAACTTTAGTACCGTCAGATTCTTATATGATGTTTCAGGGATTACTCAGACTATAACTCCCGGTGTTATGACAGATATAGATCCCCTTGTGGGTTATGATGCCATTGTACAGGGCAAACTCCAGATGAGCCGTAAGATGAACGCCAGAGACAGGTACACAGCATTCAACGGCATTGGAGCAACATTCCTTGAGTACGAACGTTCCTTTTCGGACAGATTCTTTCTCAATGCCGGAATCCGATTCGAGATGAGCAGGGTCAGAGTGGATTACAATGATGATGTGGAAAATACCTATAGGATACTCGACGGATATGACCCATTCTTTGCACTGAACCTCAAGTATAAGTTTGATGGAGGTCATTTCTTAAGGGCATCTTTCTCAAGAACCATAACAAGGCCCTCATTCGTAGAGACTGCCCCTTTCCTTTATCAGGAGAGTTACGGCGGGGCCATGCTTAGGGGAAATTCAGAACTTAGGAATGCGTATAACTACAATGTTGACCTGCGATATGAGTACTTCTCTCCCCAGAACAACAATATGTTTGCAATAACAGGCTATTTCAAATTCCTCAAAGACCCTATCGAGAGAATTCAGAGGTACTCCGGAGGTGCTCCGGAACATTCGTTCCAAAATGCAGACAAGGGGGTAGCCGCCGGGGTGGAAGCTGAACTCAAATATGAAATTATAAAGGGACTGGCGGTAGATCTGAATGCCTCTTACATGTTTACCAATGTTACCTTGCCCACAGGCGGAGTCTACACCAATTCGGAAAGGGAACTTCAGGGCGCATCCCCCTATTTGGTCAATTGCGACATCATCTGGTCGACACAGTTTAAATCGGAAAGGTCTCTCTCATTGGTACTTATGTATAACCTTCAGGGACCTAGAATCCACTCTGTGGGTCTTTCGGGACTTGGAGATGTAAGACAGATGCCCTTCCATTCACTTGATTTCAATTGTTCATTCGCATTCAACACTAACCTCTCACTTACATTATCCCTTTCGAATATACTCGATAGCAGGGACCGTTTCAAACAGGATATCCCGCAGACAGGAGAGATTGTCGATGTCGAGGGATGGAGAAGCGGAAGAGGATTTTCACTAGGAATTAAATGGATTCTTTAATATCAAAAGAAATGAAAACAAAAATTTCAAAAATCGCGGCACTTTTTGCCCTTGCAATGGCAGTAACCAATACTGCCTGCACCAAAAACAACAATGTAGAACCTACTCCTGAATCTGATGAGCTCAAGGGAAGGCTCACAGAAGATCTGAGGCTCAAAAGCGGTAAAACCTACCGACTTACCGGAAGCCTGCAGGTCGTGGCTCCGGCAACACTCACAATCGAACCCGGTGTGACAATCGAAGCTGCTGACAATGGAGAAATCAATTACATCCTCATAGAACAGGGGGCAAAAATAGATGCTCAGGGAACAAAAGATGCACCTATCGTAATGACATCCCAGCTCAAGGAGACCGGTGCTTGGGGCGGACTCCACATCTGTGGAAAGGCACATTCCAATAAATCATCAAAGGGAGGATCACTCGTCTCAGAGATCGGTAACGCACCTTATGGAGGTGATGTGGAGAATGACAATTCAGGAATTTTGAGGTATCTCCGTCTTGAGTATACAGGTTATAAGCTCGATGCTGAACACGAAGCCAACGGACTCTCTCTCTATGGAGTAGGTAATGGAACTACCATTTCGTATGTACAGTGCTACAAGGGTTCTGACGATGGAATAGAATTCTTCGGAGGTTCTGTAAATGTAGACCACTGTATCGTAGTGGACTGTACCGATGACTCGTTCGACTGGACAGAAGGATGGAACGGTAGAGGTGAATATCTGGTAGCCTACCAGAGTGACCCCACATGTGACTGCCTTATGGAGTGCGACAATAATGGAGATGACTTCAATGCTGAACCTGTTGCCCATCCAACTTTGAAGTATGTCACACTTGTAGGTAATAATTCATCTGAAAACAAAAGGGGAATACGTCTTAGAGCAGGTACTCAGGTGACATTGGAAAATGCCCTTATCACAGGCAAGCCTGCAGGTATCAGCGCAGAGACCACCCAGACGTTGAACGCATTGAAAAATGGAACATCTGTACTAAAAAACATCTACCTCTCCACAGTGTTCAGTGAAAAGGTAGAAGAGGGCGGCGAAAGTATCTATTCATCAGTAGACTTCCTTTCAGATGGAACCAATAAAGAGGGTGTAACAATAACCCTTCAGGACCGTTTCGTAGGCATGATGGATGGAAACGGAGCAATCAAAAGTTCAGATGACTGGAGCAAAGGATGGACCCGATAGGGTTAATCCTTTGCCTGCTTCTCTGAGGAGTTGCCAGGTCTGAACAAGATTGCAAAAAGAATAGCCACTACAAGTGCGTATCCGGCAAAAATAAACCAAGAGGTCTGCCAGCCATCCATCACCATCTGTGCTCCTTCGGCCTTGCGTGAGTTAACGAAGATGTTGACAACACTCTGAGCAAGCATTGCTCCGATGGATGCACCAAGACCGTTGGTCATCAGCATGAAGAGCCCCTGTGCGCTCGAACGGATAGACTTGTCAGTGGTTTTATTTACATAGAGTGAAGCCGAAACATTATAGAAGTCGAAGGCTACACCGTAGACGATCATTGAAAGTATTATCCATATAAGGCCTGAACCTAAGTCGCCAATACCGAAGAGTCCGAATCTGAGAACCCATGCAATCATTGAAAGAAGCATCACTTTCTTAATGCCGAATCTCTTCATAAAGAAGGGAATCAGGAGAATACAGAGTGTTTCGGACATCTGTGAGAGTGAAATTAGGATAATGGAGTGCTTGGTCCAGAATGAGTCAGCATATTCGGGAAGGTTTCCAAAGTCTGTAAGGAAGGGACTTGCAAATCCGTTGGTAATCTGAAGCGCGATTCCAAGCAACATGGAGAAGATGAAGAATATAGCCATATTCTTATCCTTGAACAGGGCAAATGCCTTCAGACCCATAGCCTCTGACAAAGACTTCTTTTCAGTGGTTTTGATGACGGGACATTCAGGAAGGAAGAATGAGTAGATAGCAAGTACCAGACCCAGCAAACCTGAAACAATGTACTGAACAGATGAAACTTCAAAGTCCATAAGGTCAACAAACCACATTGATGCGATAAAACCTACCGTGCCCCAGATTCTGATAGGGGGAAAATGCTCTACAGGGTCGAGCCCCCACTTTTCGAGAATGTTGTATGCAACCGAGTTAGAGAGGGCGATGGTAGGCATATAGAACATCACGCTGATAGTGTACAACGTGAAGAGCAAAGGCAGGGATGTACTCCCTGCCGATGTCATGCCGTAATAGCCGGCAGCTATCATTGCAATGCCTGCGATGGCGTGTGAAATTCCTAAAAGTTTCTGTGCCTGAATCCATTTGTCCGCAATGATTCCGATAATTGCAGGCATAAAAATGGATACAATACCTTGAACAGAGTAGAACCAACCGATCTTGTCGGCAAATCCTGAGTCATAGAGATATTTCCCTTGACTGGTAAGATAAGCTCCCCAAACAGCGAACTGAAGGAAGTTCATCAATATCAACTTAAATTTGTTTCCCATTTTATTTGTTTTTTCAAACGACAAATATACAATAAAAATGGAAACAACTATTTCCGGAACTCACCTACGTTGAATCTTATGCCGAAGTTAAATGTTCTTGGAGAGCCCCAGAATCCGGAAAATGATGAAGCATCGTGTGTGGCACCGTCCTTTCCTCTTTCGATGTAGAGCGCGTCAAGCAGATTGTTTACATTCATAAAGATAGAGATAGAAGAACCTCTTCCCACTCTCTGGGTCCAGTTAGCAGTCAGGTCTACCAGATGGTATGAAGGGATCATGTAAGAATCTGCAGCCTTGTCCACAGATGAGATGGAGATGGGGTCGAAATCGGCGTAGAAGCGGTCGTTGTAACTCCAGCGCATGCCGATGGAGAGGTCAGAGCCGCCCAGAGGTGCACAGATACCTTTAAAGAGTTCCAAGGGATTGAATTCGAAGGATGCACCTACCTGAGTCTGAGGGGCGTCACCGACATGCAGATTATTGCTGTAGATGTTGATAGTCTGGACGATTTCTGAAGTGTAGGGGTCAAGTATGTCTGCATGTACGTCATTCTTCCATCTCCAGTCACCGATAGAGGCGAATGCATCTATGCGTATAATCTTTCCATATCTCCAGAATGCTTCGATTTCTGTTCCGTAGTGGAATGCATCAAGTCCTGTTACCATGAATCTGTATGGTTCGCTGTCGGCAGATTTGTAAGGATTGCTCTGCAGTGTCTTGTTCTGCCACAAAGAGGCGTAGACGGTGGCTTCAGCACCGAAATTGTCTCCTATGAATCTGTATCCCAATTCTCCCATATAGTTGTTTTCATTCGAAACGTTGCGGGAGATGGAGTTGTTACCCGAAGCGAAGTAGACATTGGCGTATGGGGCTCTGCTATATACACCTGCATTGAGATAGATGGAATTGCTCTTGTCAGCCTTGTAGAGAATACCGCCTTTGAAAGAGCCACCAATTCCGGTTGCAAGGTCACTCCATTTGTTCTCCGGTGCATAGTTGAAGGTATCCCATCTGCGGATGGTAACTCCGCTTGCAGATACTCCGGTCTTGATTATCCAGTTCTTCTTTTCACCTAAAGTGAATGATCCCATTCCGTAGAGAGTGAGGTAGTTGGTATTGCGTCCGTTCCTTATGCGGATATAGTCGCCTACATATTTTCTTTCACCTTTTTCGAGCCAGTAATTGCCTCCGAGAAGGTCAGTTATCTGCTCCTTTTCCCATGTGTTGTAAAGCTGGTAGTGAATACCTGCATCAAGGGATATCCTGTCGGTGAAGTCATATATCAAGGATGATTTGGCACCGAACTGGGTGTGTCCTGCCATATAATCGCTAAGGATATTCTGTGAATTGCCTTCTGCGGAACTCTTGTTGTAGTCCTCTACTGCATTCCAGTCAATGTGTCCATCCTCACCAATAAAAGAGATAATCTTCTTACCTGTGGATTCTGAGTAGTAGCCTCCACCGGATGCAATGGCGGTGTATAGAGCTGTGTTGATCCTTACTTTGCCATTGTGGTAAAAGTGGTTCAGAGTGAAATAGGGCTTGAAATAATTGTTCCTGGAGAGGGTCTTCTGACTGGAATTGTACCAGCCCCAGTTCTTGTTATACGAAGGCCCGTATTTTTCCATCTCTTCAATGGTTATCCTGGAGGATCTCTGGGAGTGCTGTTCAGGTGAACCTATTGCTGTGAATAGAAGTGAGTTATGAGAATCGATCTTTTTGCTTACGCTTAGCAGATAAGACCATGAACTCACATCTGTACACTCTACATATCCCTTTCCTCCCACATAGGAACCGGAAAGGGTGAAAGCCCATCCTTTTCCTAAGTCACCGGAGTTGATGCTCAGATAGCCTTTATGCGTGCCATAGTCAGCAAAATAGTAGCCTCCTGAGACAGATGGGATTGGGGTGGGGGAGTCGGTAATGATGTTGATAGTGCCTCCTACGGAGTTATCACTGATCATAGAGCTGCCGATTCCTTTCTGGAGCTGAACGCTCGATGTAGCATCCGCAAGTCCCATCCAGTTATTCCAATACATGTTTCCGGAGGTGAGTCCAGAAATGGGGATGCCGTTGAGCAGGATGGAGATATTTTCCTGCTTGAAGCCGCGGATGTTGATTTTGGCGTCACCGTAGCTTCCGGTCTCTCTGGTGGCATATACACCTGCTGTGGCTGAGAGAATTTCCGGAAAGGTTCTGGCAACTGAGATTTGTTTGATTTTTTCTGACTCCACAGTCTTCAGACGCAGTGGTGAATTCTTGACATCCGAAACTCCGGCAGAGATGGTTACCTCTTCGAGGAGGATGGCTGTGGTATCCGTATCTTTTGAAACTACTTTGTTTTCGGCGTAAATGTTCGCACAGGCGCACAAAGCGAGCGCAACGATCGATAATTTTTTTGTTCTCATAACTAAACTTCTTTCATCCAGACTTTGACTGTCGGTTTCGTAGTTTCAACGAATCAGCCTTATTTTTAAGGCTCGCGGACTTTACCGCCGGTCGGGAATTACACCCTGCCCTGAAATTTATTTTTGCGAGCGCAAAGATATAGTAGAGTTTTTTTATTTACAACTCTTTTATCAGATTACTGTAGTCTTCAATGGAACGCATGATGATGTCCCTGGCTACATCGGCATTGTATATCGATATGAATTTCATGCGGTTAGTGTGTTCTCCGGGAATGTCTTTATATGTGCTGAAGTAGTGAATCAGCCTTCTGATGATTCCTGAGGGGACCTGTTCGATATCTGTTATCGCTCCATAGACGGCATCGTTCTTGAGCACTGCGATGATCTTGTCATCTGCCTGGTTATGGTCGAGAAGTCTCAGACCGCCGATAGGCCTTGCATTTACAATGATATCTCCATGTGTGACATCTTTTTCCGTGAGGACACATACGTCAAGCGGGTCTCCGTCTCCCTCTATATCGAACCTGACAAGAGCCTTGTTGGTCAGTTCGGCCATCTTCGGACCGCAATAAGTCCTGGGAAGAAATCCATATAGCGAGGGAACAATGTTGGAAAATTTCTGAGGTCTGTCGAGGGAGAGGTATCCTGATTCTTTGTCTACCTCGTATTTTACGGTGTCTGTCGGAACTATCTCGATGAATGCTCTGACCTCTTCTGGAACTTTGTCACCCAGGCTGATTCCGTGCCACGGGTGTGCTTTATGGGCGTTGCTCAAATCCATAATATTCAGTATTAAACCTATAATATCCGGAAAATGTCCGGTAAATTCAAGGCGCAAAGATAAATAAAAATTAAGGACTTTAACAGTTGTTTTATGTGCTGAAAAATGTATCTTTGCTATCGAAATAGATGCTAAAAAATGTAGCCCTATTACCAAAACACCTGCCAAAAATGTAATCAAATATATGGAAAGAATTGTATTTCAAAAACTTATAGAGTGGAAAAATAGCACAGACAGAAAGCCACTAATTCTTAACGGTGCCAGACAGGTTGGTAAGACATGGCTGTTGGAACAATTAGGAGATAAGCACTTTGACAAATTTGCATATCTTGTCTGCCGAAAGAATCAGGCTTTAAAGGATGTTTTCTCTCAAGACTTCGATATTGACAGAATACTTCGAGCACTCAGAGCATTGTCTGGAGTTGATATTACCCCAGGAGACACTCTCATTGTTCTCGATGAGGTACAAGACATTCCAGAAGCTATAGAATCTTTGAAATACTTTTGCGAGAATGCACCAGAGTACCATATCGCTGTAGCAGGCTCTCTATTGGGCATATCACTACACAAGGATGTATCATACCCTGTAGGCAAGGTTGATGAGATCAATGTCTACCCTCTCAACTTCGAGGAGTTCCTTTTAGCAAAAGGTGAGGTAGAAGCATACAAGCTTATAAAGGATAAAGATTTCAGCACTACAAATCTGATTCATGAAAAGTACGTTGACCTGCTCAGACAGTATTATTATGTTGGCGGAATGCCAGAGGCTGTAAAGGTTTTCATTGAAACCGATGGTCTTCAGGCTGTGCGTAATGTACAGAAATCCATTCTTAATGGATATGAGAAAGATTTCTCAAAGCATGCACCTAAAGACCAGGTCGCAAGAATAAGACTCGTATGGCAGACACTCCCGTCTCAGTTGTTCAAAGAGAACAAGAAGTTCATCTATGGCTCTCTTAAACAAGGAGCACGTGCAAAAGACTTTGAAATAGCCATCCAGTGGCTTGTAGATGCTGGTCTTGTATACAAGGTTCCTCTCTGCAAAGAAGTCAAGCTCCCTCTAAAAGTTTATGAAGACCCTTCGGCATTCAAGCTGTTCACATTGGATCTTGGATTACTAGGAGCTATGGTGGGTACCGAAGCAAAGCAGGTACTGATCAAGAATGACATCTTTAGCGAATACAAAGGTGGCATAACAGAGCAGTATGTACTTGAAGAAATGAAGAGTCATGGTGAAGAGAACATCTTCTACCACAAAGCAGATGACGGCACACGTCTGGAGATTGACTTTATGATCCAAAGAGACGGCAAACTGTTACCTATAGAAGTAAAAGCAGAGGGAAATGTCAGAGCTAACTCTCTAAGCAACCTTCTTAAGCAAACGCCAGAACTCCACGCATTCAGATACTCAATGAAGCCGTATATTGAACAGGAGCAAATGACCTGCTACCCTCTTTATGCCATTCAATAAAGTCCTTACAAATCGTAACTCTTGTACCGCGAAAAAGAAGTTATCAACAGCAAAAGTGTTCTCCTTGAGGTATGAGAATGGGAGATGAGCCCACCCGAAGTCATTGTTCTGGCAGTCGAAGTTGCGCTCTGACGCACCTCGTTAGTTGTAGTAGAAGATGATGTTCTTCTCGGAGTTGTTCCAGTCATTGGTGAGTATACTGCGATAAACGTATTCCGTTCCGAATAGGCCCTCAGACTCAGCATTGGGGTCCTCGTCACTGATTTTAGTCCGTTGGACGACAAGACGGAGGTTCTCGTCAGGAAGGAAGCCGCTTAAAATCGCAGAATGGTGATAAGTATATGACAATCAAATGGTCTTATAATCGATATGACGAGGAGCAAACTGCAGTGATATCCGATGAGATGCCAGTGAAAAAGGACGAGGAGTAAATGCAAGCAATAAAACTACTTAAAGGAATTGTCGAAAAGAGTATTGCCTAAATGAATTATCACATAAAACGTGCAATTTAGATGAATAGAAGATAGATTTTTCTATAATGACACTCTATGCTATAAAACGAACAATATAATTTAAGCGATATGTTGATTACAATTTCACTTCTGATTCTTGCTTACTTGATAATGGGTAAGGATATTAAGCCGCTTTTGGAGCGTGTAAAGAACATAGATTGGCGTGGTAAGATTAACGCATTGATGGATAAATTGCGTCCGTGGGCATTGAAGGCTGGTCGTGCGGCCACTCGTCCGCTATTGCAGTTCTACTATGTGATGGATGATGACAATACATCAACCCTTGACCGCGTACTTATCTACGCAGCAATTATCTATACCATTCTGCCTATGGACTTGATTCCAAGTGCTATCTATAAGTTCTTGGGTATCTTGGATGATGGCGTGGCAATGCTCTTTGTCTACAAGAAGATTAAGGATAAAATCACTCCCGAAATCAATCGCAAGGTTGAGGATACACTCAATGAATGGTTCGGTGTCGAGTATGAATTAGTAGAAGGATAGTAAGTACAATTTAATGATTATGAAAGTAGAATATACAACATTCTCAGAAACAGGTAAACGGCGAGCCAATCAGGATGTCTACCGTATTGTTGATATGCCAGAATTCAATAGAACATTGATGATTGTTTGCGATGGTATGGGTGGTCACTCAATGGGAGATATGGCAGCAGAAATTGTTTGCAATGCTATCTGTGAGTTCTGGAATAACAACACGGATATACAGGATTCAGAAGCAAAAGTTTGCGATGCCTGCAAAGTCGCATCAGATGCATTGTATAAGCGTTCACGAGTAGTTCGCTCTATTGAAATGGGGACTACTATGGTGATGGCAAGTGTTGAGGGTAATATCGTAACTATTGCACATTGCGGTGATAGTCGCTGTTACTTGTTGCGTGATGGAGAGGTCGTGTATCAGACCCTGGATCACGCCGACCCTCATTGGGGTTCAGAGGTTGTAACACGATGTTTCTTCTCTATGAACCCTGAGGTTGCCGTACCCGAAGTCGCACGCTTTGAAGTTCAGCCCGGAGACAGAATTTTCTTGTGTTCTGATGGCGTATATAAGGCAATGGCACCGCAAATACTTACTGCAAGATTGCAGGACGACAAGCCACTGGAAGAGGTTGTAGATGTGGTAAAGTTTATGTGCGAAAAGTTTTCGACAGATAACTACACGGGTATATTGGCTGTCGTGAGATAGTAAATATATGTTAGTTGTACACCCCAAAGATATTACTACAAGTTTTCTGACCAGCCTGTACAAAGGGACGGACTCGATAGTTGTTGATCAGACCGCGAGTAAGCGGGAGAATTTATTCTGGAAGAAGATAGATTGTAAATCACGATAAACGTTAAAATTTATGAAAACAAGAATTTTCAATCTCATTATCATTGATGAGAGCGGCTCTATGCAGAGCATCAAGAAGGCTGCTATTGACAGCGTAAACGAAACTATCCAAACTATTCGTTCAGCACAGAAGAGGCACGAGGAACAGGAGCACTTCGTTAGCCTTGTAACTTTCAACGATGATGTGAAGACCATCTATGAGTGCGTGCCCGTTGATGAGGTCAAGGAACTTACGGCAGAGACCTATCAGCCTAATTGCTGCACCGCTTTGTACGATGCTATGGGTATCTCTCTGAATTCTCTTCGCAAGAAGGTTGCCGAGGATGATAAGGTACTTGTAACTGTAGTTACCGACGGATACGAGAACGCCTCGAAGGAGTACAGCGGTAAGGCTATCAAGGCTCTTGTTGATGAGCTTAAAGCAAAAAGCTGGGTATTCGCTTACATCGGAGCTAACCATGATGTCGAGGCTGTGGCAGCTACTATCTCTATCACCAACACATTGATGTTTAATGCTACTTCGGCTGGTGTCCACGGAATGGCCGGCATTGTAAACCGAAGCCGTGAACGTCTGTATTCTTGTATGGCTGAACCTGATTTCGATGCTGAGGACGCTAACGAGAGCTTCTTTGATGAGGAGAAATAGTTAAACAATAGAGAAGAATCGATATGTGTATATTGCCGCCGAAAAGTGAATAGTTTTGCCACTGAAAAGTGAACAGGTAAAGACCTGATTGCAAAGCTATTCATTTTCCCGTGGCCTTGATGTGGAAAACAACTTTTCCGAAAATGACCAATTTGCATGTTGCATATTATAATTGCACTCGCGGAATGGCGTTCGTGGACATTGCGTATCTGCGCAAGGAGAATCTGCAGAATGGAATGATATGTTATGCCCGCCGCAAGACCGGGCAGCTGCTGTCGGTGAGAATCGAGCCGGGCATTCAGCGTATTATGGTTCGGTATGCTTGCCTTGTTAAATTGAAACCTTTATGAACCCTTTGTAAATTATTTAAAGTTTTGGGTTTCAAACTGTTATAATTTTCGGCTCAATTTTCTACTGCTATTTTGAACCCTTTGTGAACCCTTTGAAAGTGTAATAGGTACCTTTGCCTGTCACTCCATGAGTATCTAACCATTCATCTAATTGTGTAAGTAATCTATATGCAGTGGTTTTGCTTGTATTCATAATCTTTTGCACATCGGCATTGGTAATACTACCATTCTTCACTACATATTCAATTATTGGGAAATACTTTTCATCTATCTTTTGGGCCTTTAATTGAGAATGTACATCCGTATAATATGTAATCATCAGACCACTGACAATCTCAATAATCGGCGGCAACAGATTATACGAAGCCACAGCATCCATAATACGCTTATAGCCACGTCCCCAACTTTCAATATCTCCACATCTGAACAGCGTATTTGCAATAGATGGATTATATGGTTTCGATGGATGCTTTTCAAACAATCTTGCAGTAGTCCAATCCTCAGGAAGTCTACCTGCATTCCAAAAGACAATATGATCCAGATATACACTGATTTGGATAGGTGTAGCATCAGCATAGTCCTTATGTGCTACTGCATTCATCAGGGACTCTCGTATTGCTTCTACAGGGAATTGTGGAGTTTCACGGCGAGAAATTCCCTCATATGAAATGCTATAGATAAGATATTTGGTCTTAATGAGGTCAATAGATTTCTCTATCTGTTCCATCAAAGAGCCATGAACCTCGTCTTGAAAAGCAAGGTCTTCATTATCGGATTTGAAAAAACCAATCTTGATGTATGCACCTTTTACATATCTCTCAGGGTCTGGATGGAAAAGCAGTATGGCAGCTCTGCTTAATTGCCCCGTTTCTTTATCAATCAAACGTAAATCCTCAAGTAGATTCTCTGTTGAATCATTCAGGACATCTTCATCCACACGATTACTTTTTGCTGCTTCTTTTCTGAAACGGTTGAGAGCATCTTGAGACAGGTCATCTATTGACACTCCAGCCATAGGAGCCTCATCCCAGTTCTTGCCTGTACGCTGTAGAATAAAACGATTCAAGGCTGCACCTTTCAACTCCTGTTTAGTGCTACCAGAACGATAATGGTATTGACCTTTATAATTGATTGGATTAGAATATGCAGGAACATCAATTTCCAAATATTCAAGACCATTCTCTTCAAGAATATTCACATCGACCATAATACCAAGAACATCTCGTACCTTGTTAGGAATATCCTCTGATAGTTTCTTCACATTATCCAGTCCTATGACTTTGCCGTCGTCATCCTTGCCGATGTATAATTTGCCACCGACAGCATTGGCGAAACCACATATCCATTTCAGATATTCGTCTCTCCAACTCTCTTTCCACTCTATGTTCTGGTTTTCGCTCATACTTGAAAGTATGCAACTATTCAATGTGCAAATTGAATGATAATTTTTCTAATGAACGATGAATTGCTGATTTTTCATTTTGGGCTATACTACTGATGCGTTAATATTTCAAAATAAAGTTAGTTCATTGACATCACCAGTCCATACACTTTGACCAAAGTTGCAATCTCTGTAATTGAGTACGGGCTGTCGTAGAGAGCCTTAATTTTAGCGAGCAGCAGGTAGGCGATGATGGCAATCCACAAGTGTGTCTTTACGGCATTCTCCGAAAAACCAAGCAGGTGTTTTACAGTAAGGTTACCCTTGATGAGTTTGAAAACTCATGTTCCATATTAAGCATATTTTTGAAGATGGAGAACTGAACGAGGATTCAGTTGTTCGGAAATTCCGAACAACTGCTGCAGATGGCAAAGAATACCTCGTTTCACACTACAATTTAGATATGATTATCGCTTTGGGCTATCGTGTC
>CALZHC010000039.1 GCA_945787505.1 uncultured Alistipes sp. | reverse complement strand
TCGATTCTTTACGCTGTATCGGTGAGAATGGCTCTTCAGAGGTGGTGGACAGATCTCTTTACAGATGTGTGCAGACTCCGCAGTTCTTCCATTCCGAAGTCCTCAAAAGGGCATACAACGAACCTTTTTCACCACTCTTTACAGATGATGCATCTGTGGTGGAGAAATCAGGTGTGAGGGTACAATTATGTGAAGGGGAGAGGTTTAATCTGAAGATCACCACTCCGGAGGATATGATTATGGCTGAGGCGATTATCTCTGCAAGGGAGAGAGGGCTTACCACTTTGTAAAGTGGACGAATCTCTTCTTGTCCCTGAAGTCCTCTATGATTTCTATATCGCTGAATCCCATACTTTCGAACAGTTCGGCTGTCTCTTTTGCGAGAAATTCGTTTATTTCGAAGAGAGCCTCTCCTGAGGATACAAGGAGCTCCATAGCCCATTTCCCCAATGCTCTGTAGAATCTCAGAGGATCGTTGTCTGGGACAAAGAGAGCCAGATGCGGCTCGAAACCGAGAACATTTTCATCCATCGTATCCTTTTCGCTCTCCATCACGTATGGAGGATTGCTGAAAATGAAATCCATATCTTCCAGATACATTCCGGCAGCTGATGGCTCTTCCAAGATATCCGCTTTGAAAAAGATGGGCTTCTGGGGAAGAGGAATGGTTTTCTGTCCGTTTATATAGACCTGCTGTCCCTGTGCTATCTTCAGTGCCTTCTCGCTTATGTCGCAGCCTAAAATTTCAGCTTTGGGAAAGAGTGCGGCGAGTGTATATGCGATACACCCAGATCCTGTACATGCGTCCAGAATGCGAGTGGTAGGATTACCCTTTGCCCGTATCATCTTTTCGGCAATTCTGCAAAGCTGTTCGGTTTCCGGGCGTGGAATTAGGACATCTTCGCATACGTTGAATTCGTGACCGGCAAAGTTCTCCTTTCCTATAACGTACTGTACAGGACGGTATATAGCAAGCTCCTCCAATGCCTTCTCCAAAGGTTTGAGTTCCGATCTGGGGACAGTGACTCCCGGATCTACCGAATATTCATAATCGGACAATCCCAAAAAATGTGTCAGTATCCTGACAGCAAGCGCCTTTGATTCGCCTGGTGAATAGTGCTCAGAGAGAATCTCCACTGCCTTGGTCACGAACTCCTTGCGTGTCATATCTAATCTCCTTCGATAATACGTGTGAGAAAATCTTCCATCGTCATTCCGGCCTGTCGTACCTCCTGAGGAACAAGGGATGCTCCTGTCATTCCAGGGTTCGGATTTGCTTCAAGAAAATATGGCGTACCTTCCGGTGTGACAATGAAATCGAACCTAATCAATCCCTTGCAACCAAGGATCTCAAATATCTTCTCGGCCTCGCGTTGGACTCTCAAGGTGGTCTGCTGATCAACTCTTGCCGGACAAATCTCCTGACTTGCCCCCAGATATTTGGCTTCATAGTCGAAAAACTCTCCGTTGGGAACTATCTCTATCAGTGGCAGAGAGTGTATTCCCTCTGAATCGCTATAGACTCCGCAGTCAATCTCCTTGCCACAGATGGCCTTCTCAATAAGTACTGCAGGTCCTTCGCTAAAGGCAAATTCAACGGCAGCTTCGAAATCATCAGGACTCTTGACCTTTGTCACACCAAAACTTGAACCCGATGTGGTAGGCTTGACAAAGAGTGGCAGTCCCAATCTTCTGATGATTTCATCCTTGTCATAATGCTCTCCCTTCCTTATGAAATAATCTTCAGCAAGTGCAATCCCTTTATCTTTAAGGTAAGATTTGCAGGCATATTTGTCAAAAGCAATGGAGGTAACAAGTGATGAGGAACCTGCGAAATCTATGTCCAACATCTCGAAATAGGCCTGAAGCAGCCCGTTTTCTCCCGGGTCACCATGAATCACTATGAATACTTTGTCAAATGTAATCTTTTCATTCGCTACAGTGCAACTGAAGTCATTCTTGTCGACCGGAAATCTCTCTTCTCCCCTTACGAGGAACCAGCCCTCCTTAACAAGAAGGATCTCATACACATCATATCCAGCATTGGCAAGCCATCCTGCAACGCTTTTTCCACTCTTTATGGAGATTTCAACCTCTGCTGAAAAACCTCCGTAGACTACAGCTATCTTTTTCATACTACATATTGAAATAGGAATCTTCTTCTTTTATTGTTTCTGTCTCTACTGCATCCTCGTCACTGCCATCACAGTCCATATTGAACCTGACACCTGCGGGAGCGATAAATTTGTCTGCTGAAGTTACACCTAAAGTGCCATCGTTGAGGACCTTCTGCATGAAGATACCCCATATCGGAAGGGCTGTGTTGGAACCACCTCCCATGGCCAGTGTCTCAAAGTGAACCTGTCTGTCTTCAGCACCTACCCATACGCCAGCAGTAATTGTTGGGGTGTATCCGATGAACCATCCGTCTGATTGGTCATTGGTGGTTCCTGTTTTTCCGGCTATTGACCCTTCCAACTTGTACCTGAAGCGAAGTCTTCCGGCAGTTCCCTCATTCACTACACCCTGCATAAGGTTCACCATCAGATATGCTGTCGCTTCGCTTATGGCCTCTTCTTTACGTGGGGTGAAGTTGGAGAGGATATTGCCCTCGTTGTCTTCAATCCTTGTAACGAATACGGGCTCAACGCGTACACCTCTGCCAGGGAATGTGTTGTATGCTCCCACCATCTCCAGTAGTGTTATGTCTGCAGGACCAAGGCAGAGTGAGGGATAAGGGCCCAAGTAGGATTTTATTCCCAGTTTGCGGCACATCTCGACCATCGCTTCGGGGCCGAACTGTTTCATCAGGTAGGCTGAAATGTTATTGCTGCTTCGTGTCAAGCCCCATTTGAGTGTTACATTCTGGCCGATCCATTCGGGGCGGTCTGTACTTTTGGGAGTCCATGTTGTGTCCGGAAGCACAAAAGTCTGAGGAACATTCAGCACTCTGTCACAGGGGTACATACCCTCCTGCATGGCCAAGGTATATAGGAAGGGCTTGATGGTAGAACCAACCTGCCTTTTTCCCTGGCGGGCATTATCGTACTTGAAATATCTGTAGTTGGGACCTCCGATATAGGCCTTAATGTGACCGGTAGATGGTTCCATTGCAACGAATGAACTGCGGAGTATGGACTTGTAGTATTTTATCGAGTCCATCGGGGTCATTACCGTGTCGATATATCCTTTGTCGTTCCATGAGAAGATCCTCATGTTCGTTTTGGTATTGAATGCCTCCTTGATTTCACTCTCAGAAGCACCGCTGTTCTTCATGCTTCTGTATCTGTCGCTCCATTTCTGTGCATTTGACAGAAGTATCTTTGTCTGTTCGTAGGGCACGTCCAGCGCAAAAGGCCTGTTCGGCTTGTTTTTCAACTCCCTGAAGAATGCAGGCTGAAGAGTCTTTCCAAGGTGTTCGGCCATAGCCTCCTCGGCATATTTCTGCATTTTGGAGTTGATAGTGGTGTAGATTACCAGTCCATCCTTGTCCAGGTTATACTTCGAACCATCAGGCTTGAGATTCTTGTTCAGCCATCCATAGAGTGGATCCTCCTCCCAAAGTGTAGCATCTGCAAGGTAATCCTCCTCCATGGCATAGTGCGACCTGACAGGCTCGTTTGCACTCATGTATTTCCTGAGCATGTCTCTGAAATAGGGAGCCTTGTTGGTATTGTGGTCCTGCTGGTTGAAATCAAGTGTAATAGGAAGGGCCTTTAGAGAGTCGGCACATTCGGAGGTTATGTAACCATATTTGGCCATTTGGCTGATGACATGATTCCTCCTGCTTATAGACTTTTCGTAATTGATTGTAGGATTGTATCTTGTTGGTTTGTTTACAATACCTACAAGGGTGGCGCTCTCTTCAATATTTAGTTCAGAAGGTTCCTTGTTGAAATAGGTGTTGGCGGCCGATTTGATACCGTAGGAATTGCTTCCAAAAAAGATGGCATTCATGTACATTGCCATAATCTCCTCCTTTGAGTAGTTTCTCTCCAGTTTTACTGCCGTAATCCACTCTTTGAATTTGCTTACCGCCAGTTTGAAGACGGCCTCTAATTTATTGTCGGCCTCTTCGTCTCTGGGAAAAAGTGTCTTTGCCAGCTGCTGGGTGATAGTACTTCCCCCTCCGCCTGACCGACTATTTCCTAAAATGAGACTTTTTACCCCCACTCGTGCAAGCGAGCGGAAGTCGATGCCGCAATGGTTGAAGAATCTGGCATCTTCTGTTGCAACTGCAGCATTCACCAGGTTAGGCGACAGGTCGCTGAAACTTACGTGCGTCCTGTTCTCAATGTGGTATGTTGCAATGACCTGACCATCTTCCGAAATGAGTTCGGTGGCAAGATAGGTCTTGGGATCTTCAAGTTCTTCGAATGAGGGGATTCCTGCGAACAACCCCACACACACAATGAATGTAATCAATGCAAGTATTGGTGCAAAAACGATTACCCAAAGAGTTATTATCAGTCTTTTTTTTGTTCTTTGTTTCATTTCAATGAATAATAATTTTGCGAAGTTAGAAAAAATATCGCTACTTTGCATGGCTAAAATAATAGTATAGGGAATATGGGAGAGAATCTGGTGATTGTCGAGTCTCCTGCAAAGGCTAAGACAATAGAAAAAATATTAGGTAAGGACTACGAAGTAAAATCTTCATTTGGACATATAAGGGATCTATCCAAGAAAAAGCTTGGAATAAAAATCGATGAAGATTTTCTTCCGGTTTATGAAGTCTCGTCTGATAAGGAAAAAGTGGTCGAAGAACTTCGCAAAGCATCTTCGAAAGCCACCACAGTATGGCTTGCATCCGATGAAGACCGCGAAGGAGAGGCGATAGCATGGCACCTTCAGCAGACTCTTGAACTAAATCCTGAAAAGACCAAAAGAATCGTTTTCCACGAAATTACAAAAGATGCAATTTTACATGCAATAGAAAATCCACGTGATGTCAATCTGAATCTGGTAATGGCCCAGCAGGCAAGGAGGGTGATTGACCGCCTGGTAGGTTTCGAACTCTCCCCGATTCTTTGGAAAAAGGTCCAGCCGAAGTTGTCAGCCGGCAGAGTTCAGTCGGTAGCGCTTAGGCTTGTCGTGGAGAAAGAGCGAGAAATCAACGCATTTCAGTCAAAACAATATTTCAAGGTAGAGGGAGTGTTTGTCCCGCAAAAGGGGGATAAGAGAGCTTCATCTGCTACTGTAAAGGGTATCCTTAACAAAAAATTCTCTTGCGTCGAAGAGACCCGTCACTTCCTTGAACTTTGTAAGGATGCTTCATTCTCAGTTAGTTCTATAGAAAAGAAAGAGACCACCAAAACACCACCCCCTCCATTTACCACCTCTTCCCTCCAGCAGGAGGCATCACGAAAGTGCGGATTCTCTGTAAGCCAGACGATGTCTATTGCACAGAAACTCTATGAGCAGGGGCTGATTACATACATGCGTACAGACTCCACCAACCTTTCTAAGGTGGCAATAGGTGCGGCAAAGGGCTGGATAACCGAAAATCTCGGAGCTCAATACCATAAGGCAAGGCAGTTCAAGACGGCGGTCAAAGGCGCTCAAGAGGCGCACGAGGCGATTCGCCCCACAAATATCTTCAATACGGAAATATCAGCGACATCAGCAGAAAAGAGACTCTATAACCTTATATGGAAGAGGACTGTAGCATCACAGATGGCAGATGCGCGTCTCGAAAAGACACAGATTGAAATCGCTGGAAGTAACTTCAGTGAGCATTTCGATGTTTTGGGAACAAATGTTCTTTTTGATGGTTTCCTGAAACTGTACATAGAGTCCCACGAAGATGAATCAAGTGAAGAAGAAGACGAAGTGATACTTCCCTCACTTGCGGTTTCAGATATTATGCTTAGGAAGGAGATCAGAGCATCAGAAAAGTCCACAACCCATTCTCCCCGCTATTCAGAGGCATCCCTTGTCAGGAAGATGGAGGAACTGGGTATAGGACGTCCGTCCACTTACGCTCCTACTATCTCCACTCTTCATCAGAGGGGCTATATCACTAAACATGACAAGGAGGGTGAGGCTCACCCTGTGACTATTCTTACATTGACGAAGGATACCATAGAAGAGAAGGTGAAGATGGAGGTCTCCGGATCTGAAAAGGCCAAACTCTTTCCTGAAGATATCGGAATTATCGTTACCGATTTTTTGGAAAAGAGATTCCCTTCTATTATGGATTATGGATTCACTGCGAATGTTGAGGCCGATTTCGACAAGATTGCAGCGGGAAAATTGGTGTGGAACAAATTGGTGGCCGACTTTTACTCCCCGTTCCACGATATAGTGGAATCTGTCGAGAGTGACAAGGAGCATCTCTCCTCAAGGAGGGTTTTAGGTACAGATCCCGCTACAGGCAAGTGTGTGATTGCCAGAATGGGCAGATTCGGATCATTGGTGCAGATCGGGGAGGATGACGATCCGGACAAGAAATTTGCATCTTTGCAGAAGGGTATGCTTATAGATACCGTCACACTTGATGAGGCTCTCAAACTGTTTGCCCTCCCTCGTGTGTTGGGAGAGTATAATGGAGAAAATGTGGTCTGCTCGATCGGCCGTTTCGGCCCTTATATCAAATACCGCGGAAAATATACTTCACTGCGCAAGAATATGGATCCCTATTCAGTAACTCTTGGAGATGCAATTGAACTTATCAAGGAAAGCGAAGAGAAGGAGCTTAAGAAGCATATCAAGCAGTTTCCCGAGCAGGGTATAGAGATACTTCAAGGCCGTTTCGGACCATATATCAAATGTGCAGGGGAAAACTATAAGATACCCAAGACCAAAAATCCTGTTGAGCTTACTGTTCAGGAGTGTCTTGAAATTATCAACGCCCCCAAACCCAAAAAGAAAACCAAAAAATAGTAATGCAATATGAGCAACAAGTATCAGTTGGACAAGATTGACAGGAAGATTTTATCGTTTCTTGTTAAGAATGCCAGAATGCCTTTTTTAGAGATTGCTCGGGTGTGCGAAGTGTCAGGGGCTGCGATCCATCAGAGAGTCAAGAAGATGGAATCGCAGGGCATAATTGCAGGTTCGCGTCTGTTGGTCAAACCGTCAGCTCTTGGATTTGACGTATGTGCCTTTGTGGGGGTGATTTTATCAGAATCGAAGAGATATGACGAAGTTATCAATGCTATCAGGAAAGTTCCTGAAGTGGTCGAATGTCATTATGTTACAGGAAAATACACTCTTCTTCTGAAGATCTATTGCGTAGACCATGATCACCTTATGAATGTGTTGGTTCACAGCATTCAGAATATTCCAGGTATTCAGAAAACAGATACAATGATCTCTCTGGACAACCCCATCGACCGTGAGGTGTGGCTGGAGGATTATGTCAATTCCTGATCCACGGTCCGAAGTTCTCGTTGTAGTTGAAATCTATTTCAAAATCTACATTTCCGCTATCTCCATTCCTGTAGTTATGAAAAAATATGGGGAATGTGTGTCCTTGGCTTCTGAGGTGGAATTCGTTCCCCTTGACATGGACCAGTCGGTGCTCCCAACCCATAGTCCCTATTTTCATATAAAGATTGCCGTTCTTGAGAGATATGGTTGCATCACCCAATGGAGACTCTTTATGATAAGTCCCCGTCAGCTTATGTATCTCCGGGACTTCACTTAGTCTCTTGATTTTGCACGGAACAGCCCTTCGTGCTCCTCTTTTCTTGGCTTCGAGCCACTTTTCAAGCCCTTTTGCGCTATAATCTTCCGGTTCGCACTGCAGACCGGAACTGTATGCCTTGAAGGTGTCTGCTATATACCTGAGGATTCCCATTCTTGCGTATTCCGATACTTCAGAATTACATAATAATACTACACCCAGATCGAGTTCCGGCACGAAGCCGCATACTCCTGTAAATCCCCATGTGGTGCCTGTGTGATATATTATTCTATATGAAGGGTTCTGTTCTATATACCAGCAATAGCCGTAATCTCTGGAAAAGGTCGAGTCGGATCTGACGTGCATGGCTCCGGTGTGCATGAATTTCATCTCTTTGGGTGAGATTATCCTTGCAGGATAGTCATAACTGATCTCATTGAATTCTCCATGCAGGTTGACAACCCCGTTATTAAGATGGAATCTCACCCATTTTGCCATATCCTCCGCATTGGAGCAGATTCCACCTGCAGGTCCGATCGTGGAGACCCAGTAAAGTGCTCTTTCCTCACCCTTGAGCGGTGATATGACTATTGATTCACGAGCACTCTTCTTTCCTTTTCTGTACCCGAAATAGTGTGCTGTCGCACGGTTAACGGAGTTGATATATCCAGTTGCATCGGGTGTTGAATTCTCCATCTGTAAGGGGGAGAAGATTCTGTTCTTTACATTCTCTTCCCAGCTTATCCCCGTAACCTTTTCTATTACCTTGGCAGCGATGATAAAGGTGACATTATTGTACGCGAACTTTTCCCCGGGTTGGTAATATGGTTCGAAGTACCTGATCAACCTATATATATCATCGCGTGTATAACCTAAATTCGGGAGGTAGGTTCCAACTTGTGCCACCAGACCTGTGCCATGGGTGAGAAGTTCCTTGACCTTGAGATTCTGCTCAACGGAATCGCAGTACCATCTAAAGTCGGGGAGTATATCTTTGACTTTGTCGTCCCAGCTAAGCAAACCCTGATCGACAATTGAGGCTATCACCGCTGCAGTAAAGGCCTTACTCATCGAACCTATATGAAATATTGTCGATGGGTCCACGGCATCACTCGTGCCGGTCTGCTTTACTCCTAAAGCTTCGAGAATAATGGTGGAATCCCCTCTTACGACAGCAAGTGAAAGGCCGGGAATCCTCCACTCTCTTCTGCTCTTCTCTGTATAGTCGAGAATCTTTCTTCTCAGGATGGAATCGGTCGTAGCTGTAGCGTCAGCCCTGAGTGATAGAATCAGGATGGCTATGGCAGTCAGTACTATTTGAACAGATTTCTGCATAGTGCCGCAATATCCTTTATTTCAATAATTTCCAGTCCGCTCTCCATCCATTTTTTCCTTAGGTCGGAGGAAAGGTTGTATGCTGATATGAAGATTTTTTCGTATCCGAGTCGGGCAGCTTCACTGATTCTCCTTTCGATCTGTCCTACTGGACGGATCTCTCCGCTCAGGCCGACCTCAGCAGCGAAACAGTGTTTGGTCGAGATGGGCTCATCGAAGTTGGACGAAAGAATGGCTGCGGCCACGGCAAGGTCGCAGGCAGGGTCACTCACCTTAAGTCCTCCTGCTATATTCAAAAAGACATCCTTGGCCGAGAGCTTGAATCCTGCCCTCTTTTCCAGTACAGCAAGAAGCATATTGAGTCGTCTTGCATCGAATCCTGTTGCACTTCGCTGTGGCATTCCATACGCCGCTGTAGAAACCAGTGACTGGATTTCGATTAGGAAGGGTCTTGTCCCGTCAAGCATGCTACCAACAGCAATTCCGCTCAGGCTCTCATCGTGTACCGGTGTCAGGATTTCCGAGGGGTTGGCGACCTCTCTGAGGCCTCTGCCTGTCATCTCGAATATAGCAATCTCTGCTGTAGAACCGAATCTGTTCTTTATGCTTCTGAGTATCCGGTGAGACTGACGCGAATCTCCTTCAAATTGAAGGACCACATCCACGATATGCTCCAACACCTTAGGACCAGCAATAGAACCGTCTTTCGTAATGTGTCCGATTATAATTATGGGGGTATTGCTCTCTTTTGCAAATCTGAGCAGCAAAGAGGCACATTCCCTTACTTGAGAGACACTGCTGGCTGAAGAATCTATCGTGTCAGTATAGATAGTCTGAATAGAATCGACCACCATCAGTTCAGGCCTGATCTCCTTTGCCTTTGCAATAATGTTCTCTATGAGCGTCTCTCCTAAAATAATGCAGTTGTCTCCGGTTACTCCTGAGTCGTGCATTCCCTCCATCAGTCTCAAAGCCCTAAGTTTGATCTGTTTTGGAGACTCTTCTCCTGAAACGTATAAGGTCTTGAGATCTTTGCTCATTATGGGAATCTGCAATGAAAGGGTAGATTTGCCGATGCCGGGTTCACCCCCAAGCAGAATCAGAGAACCAGGAACGATCCCTCCTCCGAGTATTCTCTCTATCTCCTTGTTGCAGATGGAGATCCTGCTTTCACCGTTAAGAGAGATCTCATTGAGCTTTACTGCAGAAGATTCTCCCTTCCCCAAGAATGATTTTTCTCGGGAAAGGGAGCTCTTTTTACTTGTCTTTGGCTCTTCTACCATTGTGTTCCACTCTCCGCACGCAGGGCATCTGCCCATCCACTTCGCACTTTCAGTCCCGCAGTTAGAGCAGAACCAAACACTTGTAGCTTTTGCCATTATGCAACTGATTGAAATGTCAGTCCAAACTTAAATGTGGTTTGTTCATCAAGGAATATATCGATAAACAGGGTCAGAATCTGCTTTAAAGTGTCAAATGTCTGCTCGTCTATCTCAGTCCCCAGGAGTTCCTCTAAAGTGAGTTTTACGTCTGAGTATTCATTACAGAATTCATCGTAGGTAAGGGTGTTAAGGAATGTCTTGGCCAGATTGAGCTGGAGGTCTATAAGATCTTTCTTGGGCAGCAGAATCTTTTCATCGACATATACGCGAAGAACCTTGCCGCTTTTTTCGTATCGCAGAGGAATAGCAAATGCAGTCGGATCATTGACGAATGAATCATCGATACCTAATTTGTTCAAGATTTCCAGCGCTGTAGGATTATCTTTTAAAGAACTAGCAAGATCCTCAGCAGAAAGATTGTTGAAATAGATGTAGATAAGAGATTCTTCATCATCAGTATAGTATGTGGGGAGTAACTTGGTGATAAGAGAGTCCTGTTCCATTCCTCCTATAGAGATTGAACCATTGTCTGAAAGGGTAATAGAGGCATTTCCCATATTTTCTTCAGTAAATATGTACTTAGAAATCTCGTCGGCAAGTTCTTGTGTATTGAGACCTTCAAGTTTTGGAGACTGTATGTCGACAACCAGACCTGATGGCCTCCATTCTCCGGCTACAATAGCATTGTTCTTTTCGGATATTTCAAGGGTCTTGATAGTGGATGAGTTTGTAAGAACCATATTCAGCTGGAAACTCCTGTTTCCGTGTGTGGCTGAACCGGTCAGAGAAAAATCAACCTCAATTGCAGGAGTGCTCTTTGAATCTACTGCAGAAGCGGTACTCTCGAGAGCATCTATTCCGGGTATGATGTTATTTATCACTACATTGTACTGGTTTTCACCGTTAAATGCAGTCGTTACTGAAGCATCTTTGAATTCATTTCCTGTAAAGGAGACTCCGTTCAGAATGATCGTAGATGTGTTGTCAGCATTGAATGTTCCTGTCAGTTGTCCGGGATTTTCAGGTGTCTTCGTCCTGTCACAGCTAACCATGAATATCAAGGCAGCAAAAAATAAAAAAATACGTTTCATAAGCAAAAATGATTGTTTAAATTCTATCAGCTATTGCAAAAATTATACCATGTCAATCTCTTTTACCGGCGCGGATCATTGTTGTGAGCTTGTTGTTGAAATCACTGGAAGCATTGAGTTCTTCAATGGGAAGATGCATCCTGTATTTCCAATAGTGTTTTGGATTAGCAGGGATGTTAATCCTTTCAGAATCAGGGTTATTAGCTCTTATAGAACCGTCGGTAGACAACCAGTCTGCAAGAGGTAGGATGACGAGCATTGATGAACTGTGTATATGTCTGTTTATTATCTTTTCACACAACCACGGCTCGCAGAAGTATGGAGCTGCTCCTTGTTCACCCAGTATCTCGTTATAGTATTTCTGTGATGCCTCCCTGTCTTCCTCCCACCATCCACGCAGTGTGGATGTATCGTGGGTTCCGGTGGTGCAGACGCTCAGGTAGGGGTAATGTGCCGGATCAGCGAATTTCTGACGTGGATCTTTGGGCATTCTCTGGATCTCAAGTGAGAGCATTCTTAACCGGTTCATTACATCAGGGACGCAGGCGGGAATCATTCCGAGATCTTCAGCGCATGTGAGCATACCTGTCGCACCTGTGATTTCAGGAAGCTTTTTCATCGCCGATTCCCACCAGAATCCATTATGTCTTTCGTAGAAGTAGTGGTTGTAGAGCTGGTTGAAAGCATTTTTTTCATCCTGCGAAAGGGCTTTGTATGAGTAGGTGTTTTGTGCGGAAATTCTAGGATGGTACATTCCCATCTGGTTCTCGTCTTCAATAAAGAGCACTTCACCCACCAGAGCCATCAAGCCCTTCATCAGGGCATCGTCATTCTTCTCCTTGAACCAGCTTTCCAGTTTCTTCTGTGTATTGAACTCTTCTTTGAGCGTAAATATTTCGTATTGGTTGCTCTGGAGGAATGTCTGGATTACGTATGCTGTTCTTTCTCCGAACATCTCCTTAACCTGATAGTATCTGATGTATGGTGTCGCATGACGGTGGTAGTCAAATCTGAAACCGAAACATCTAAGCTCTTCGTATGAAAACGGGAGTGCGGGTGAGAAGTGGCCCATAAGGCCGTTTACCTGTGTCGATGGAATCTCCCATATTCTGAAGAATCCCAATACATGGTCGATTCTGTATGCGTCAAAGTATTCGGACATCTTGGTGAATCTGTTTTTCCACCAGCGGTATCCGTCTTTTCTCATGATATCCCAGTTATAGGTAGGAAATCCCCAGTTCTGTCCCTCGACGGAAAAGTCATCGGGGGGCGCTCCTGCCTGCGAAGAGCTGTTGAACAGACGGGGATCTGCCCAGGCGTCTGCGCTTAAGGGAGTGATACCGATAGGAATATCGCCTTTGAGTGCTATCCCTTTAGAGTGCATATATTCTACAGACCTTACAAGCTGTTTGTGAAGGTGGTACTGCACGAAAAGATGGAAGTCGATATCAAGGCCTTTCACACGCTCGGGATCGTACACGGAGTATTCTTCCCATTTTGAAAAGTCGGGTGTTCCGAATTTATCTCTCAGCACACAGAATGAACAGTAGGGGAGCAGCCATTCTGTGTTGCGGTCGAGGAACTCCTTGTACCCCTTCTCTGCAAATGTAGTGGCACGGTGGCTCTCGAACTGTATCCTGAGGTATTTCATTTTAAATTTCAAAACTGCCTCGTAGTCAACAGAATCCTTGCTTTCAAGTTCTTTCCTTCCCTTTTCATATTCGGTAAGTGCCTTTTTTGTCTTGAATTTTCCTATCTCCAGGATATTGATGTAGATAGGATGTAGGGCGTTGACAGAGATTCCGCCGTAGGGGTAAGAGTCTGTCCATGTTCCTGTCGATGTGGTGTCGTTTATTGGCAGTATCTGTATGATATTCTGTCCCGTAAGGCTAATCCAGTCAGCAAAGGGTCTCAGATCGCTGAAGTCTCCGATTCCGCAGCTCGTGGTGCTTTTGAGAGAAAAGACAGGTATGGCGGTTCCGAAAAATTTCGGACGGGGAAGTGCAAATGCGGCTCCCGAATATTCGAAAAGGTGGGTCTGATTCTTTGATGTAAGCGGTATAGAGATTCTTCTATTTGCTGAGTCTTCCCAAATAGCCTCTTCTTTGGTCAGTGTATTCCTTGTTATAAACTTGAATTCCAGTTCCTTGGATATTTTAGCCGCATCGAGGTGCATTACCCATGCAGATCCTGAAACGGGCTGCATTGCAGGCGCTTTTGCCGGATTCCATGAGCCAAGTTCAGGAATATTGCCGCAGATTGCTACCTCCCTGCCTTTCTTGATTGCAGGGACTGTAACCTTTATTATTGTCTCTGTGGCGAACTTGCCAAGTGTGGTTGAGTTCTCTTTACCTGCCGGATAGAATATATCTGTGAATGGTGTAGTCAGCATAGGAGAGATGTCGTCTCTGCCGTGCCAGCTGTCGTGCAGAAAGATCTCCCCGGTGTTCAATTTCGTTGACATTTTTCTGGGGGAGCCTACCTCGCTGATAATCCCACCATTGTCGTTTTTTATTATATATCTGTATGTGAAGCTCTTCTGTTTGAGATGAGCAGTTTTTACCGTAGTTTTCCAGATTGAACCTTCTGTGTAATCGAGCGCAATTGCCTTGTTGATATCATTGTTTCCGAGTTCGGGGATTGAACCGGTAATGAAGATTCTTTCTCCGTACTCTGTTTTGTAGTGAATGGAAAAATCAAAAGTCATAGGTCTTATATGTTTTTTGCAAAATTATGAAAAATCATTAACTTTGAGAAAAAATGAACCCTTGATATGAAGCCATTGAGTGTTATTGCCAGATCCCAGATAGTAATCACTGCATTCGCTTTGGGACATTCATTATTGTGTCTGTTGTTCCACAATACTTCTTTCGGGGATGGAACAATTCTTACAGTACTGACGATTGCTATGGTTTATGTGCTGCTCAAGTTATTCAGAGTGCCTTTTGATACATTTCTTGGCATAGCCTTTCTCAGCTGTTTTGCAGGTTTTTACATTGGTACGCAGGGGGCGTTGCTCATCGGCAGGCTGTTGTCTGGCTCGGGTGTGCTTTCAAATGTGCTGGCTACATTCCTCACTACTGAGATTTTGGGAAATGTTATTCTTTTTATTGTCAGAAAAAGTCCGATAGGTGAAAAGCTCCCGTAAAACTACAGAATCTGTTCTTGACCTGCTGTTCATTACTCTGATTGTAGTTGTGGTCAGGGTAATGATAGAGCGTGTTGCGCCTCTTTTCTATGAGAATTTCGGACTGTATTTTAACGATTTTATTTTCAAGACCCTCTCCAATTATCCGGTTACCGTGGCTATGGCTGGTGCGGATATTGCATGTGTTGCTCTGATTGTCAGGAGAATAGGCTATGGAGGAAGAATTATATTCAGGGCATTTCATGAAATCGTCATTATTCTTCTGTGGGCTTTTGCCGGTTCGGTTGTCCTGAGGGCAATCTCTTCGGAATCCGCTTCCTCTACAGGTTCCTTCTTCGACAAGATGTTTCTCTTCACCTTGGTGGTAAATCTTATTTTCAATTCTGTAGTCGTTTTGGTTACTGATGTTATCTTTTATTACCGTTGGCTCAACAGAAAGGCTCTGCAGGCAGAGATGGAGCAGAGGGCAAAGGCCAACTACCGCTATCAGATGCTCAAAGTGGAGACCAATCCCCATTTCTTGTTCAATTCTTTGAATGTGCTCCAGTATCTGATTGAGGAGGATCCGGAGCGTGCTACTGACTATGTCAGGAAACTGTCGCAGGTCTATAGGTATTTTCTTAAGATAGAAACACATACAGTAGTTACTCTGGATGAAGAGGTAAATTTTGTGAATCAGTATGTGGATCTGCTCAAGGAACGTTTCGGAGAGGCACTTGTGGTCAATATCTCCATTCCCAAGAGTCTCATGAAGTCATTGATTATCCCTTGTGCCCTGCAGATGATGATAGAGAATGCCGTTAAGCACAACGTGGTCAGTGCCAAGTCGGTCTTGAGGATTGACATAAGCTGTATGGCTCTTCATATATGTGTCACCAACAACATAGCACCTCGGCTTAATGCAGATTCGGGAAATGGGATAGGTCTTGCGAATATTTCTAAACAGTACAGAATATTGTTTAACAAGGATATAGATTTCTCGAACAATGGTTTCACATATAGGGTCAGGATTCCAATTATACATTCCCTTCCAGCCAGTTGAGGAAGTTCT
>CALZHC010000038.1 GCA_945787505.1 uncultured Alistipes sp. | reverse complement strand
GCAATCTTTACAGACTCCGTAGAGTTATTGAGTACCACCATTACCACCTCGCTCAAATCTTCCGTATATCTGAAATAGACATATACATTGTTAAGGTTTGCGTAGGGGAGGAAATGGAGAAGTTTGCCACCTGTCACTGCTTTTGATCCCTTTCTCCACTGAAGCAACGTTCTGGTATGGTTAAACAGATCATTCTGTACCGGGGTACGTCCCTTCTGAGTAAAGGCATTCTTCTTATCCGATTTCCATCCTCCGGGGAAGTCCTCCCTTCTCCAGGTATCGCCCTTTCCTACCATATCAGCCGGAGGATACATCATAATCTCGTCACCATAATAGAGCTGAGGAGTTCCTCTGGTGGTCAGGATGAATGTGGTGGCGAGTTTCATTCTGGCCGCTACAGTCTCATCACTCTCGACATTGGCTCCGAATCTGGTTGCAGGCCTGTCCATATCATGGTTCGACATGAATGTAAGGATGTTGTATGGATTGTTATATGCAAAGTCAAGGGAGATCGAATTATAGAGTCTCTTTATTCCGTCATCCCATCCAAGATTCTCATTCTGTGTAAATGCTTCCATATTGTCAGCAAGGGGGAAGTCCATTACCATTGAAAGATTTGAAGAGTACCCATCGGGATTTTTGTGTGATCCTTCCCAGTATGCAATATGTTCAGCATTATGGAACCAACATTCGCCTACTACTGTAATATTGGGATACTCATTGATTATTCCTGCTGTCCATGCCGCAATATCTTCTTTAGCGGTATAGGGGAATGTATCCACTCTTACTCCGTCAAGGTCTGCATATTCTATCCACCATACTGCCATCTGGATATAATACTGGAGACAATAGGGATTAGAGAGATCCATATCAGGCATTGTAGTATCAAACCATCCGGTCACGCAATCGTAAGTATCAAGCTTGCTGGCGTGAGGATCGGAGTGTACCGACATCGCATAGTTTGAACGTGTGAATGTATCCTTTACGTGTATCCAGTTTTCGAAAGGCAGGTCGTTATACCACCAATGTGCAGTGCCGCTGTGGTTAGGGACTATATCCTGAATAAACTTAATCCCTTTGGCGTGTGCCTTTGCTACCAGCTCTTTGTAAAGTTCATTCGTTCCATATCTGGGATCTACCAGGTAGTAATCCGAGCAGGCATATCCGTGATATGAGAATACTGGTTCATTGTCAAGCATAATCGGGGTAGGCCAGATAGCTGTGATACCCAAATCTGCCAAATAATCAAGATGATCCATAATACCCTGCAGGTCTCCACCGTGGCGTGCATCGGGGTTTTTGCGGTCAGCCTTCTCAGCTGTCAGTTTTGTCTTGTCATTGGAGGGATCTCCATTGGCAAAACGGTCCGGCATAATAAGATAGACGACATCCTCAGAGCCGAAACCCTCTCTGGTGCGCGAGCCTTCCCTTCTGGGGCAAAGTCTGTATTCGAAAGCAGACTGTTTTCCGTCCTTTTCAATAGCAAATTTGTAGAGTCCGGGGGTGATATCATCAGCAAATGCCAAATCCACAAAGAGATAGTTTGGGCTTTGGGCATTGTGGATTTCTTTGATGGTAATAAGTGGCGAATCCACTGTTACATTGCTGCCGATAATATTTTCACCGTAAATCATTAGTGTCAGAGGTGTCTGCATTCCTGTCCACCACATAGGGGGTTCCACTCTAAGCGGAGCAGCATTGCCAGTAAGAGAACCTGCGGCAAGTCCCATAGAGACGAGAATTGTCTTAAAAAACGATCTTATATCCATATCCTTCGAGATTATAGTTCAGGCCTTCAATCTGTACTGATACAGGTTCGGGGCTGAAGTTAAAAATTGCTGTGAATGAATCGATATTATTACTCCTTCTGAAAGCCAGAACATTTTCGCTGTCAGTTTGAAGAATCTTTATGGGCGCACCTGCAGCAGGAGCATACATTGCCGGATGAGCATCTCTCATTGCGATGAGATTTCTGTAGAAGAGCGAATAGTTTTCAGGATCTTCCCAATTGACCGTATCCTTGATGAAGAATTCAAGCCTCTTGGAAAGACCGACCTCCTGACCTGTATATAGCATAGGCATGCCGGGGAGAACAAAACTGAGTGCTGCCATCTGCTTGACGGCACCTCCCATTCTCTCGAATTCAGTACCATTCCATGAATTTTCATCGTGGTTGGTTATGAAATTGAGCTGAATGGCATCAGTGGGAAATCTCTCTGCGTGATCTTTGAGCAGAGCCGTAAAACCGGCAACATCCATTTCTCCTTTGGCCAGTTTGTTCATTGCGTGGTGTGTCTCCCATCCGTAGTAAGCGTCGAATGCATCAATCACCAGAGCCGGATCTTCTGCCTCGGCAAGGAAGAACAGATCTTCCCTTATCTCCCTGAGACGGGCGAATTCCTCATCCCAGAAATCAACAGGAACACCCCATGCCACATCGCACCTGTAACCGTCGATTCCATACTCTTCTATCCAGAATTTCATGGCATCGTGCATTCCTTCTCTCATTTGAGGATTATCGAAGTTCAGGTCAGCTACGTCCGACCACTCGTAGGGTGCAATGATCACACCATTCTCATCATAGTTGTACCAATCGGGGTGCTCGGAGATCCAATTGTGGTCTCTTGAAGTATGGTTGGCAACCCAGTCGAGAATGACCTTCATTCCATATGAATGAGCCTTGTTTACCACCCTCCTGAAATCTTCAAGATTTCCAAATTCAGGATTGATATCCTTATAATCCCTAACCGAGTAATAGCTTCCAAGTTCTCCCTTCCTCTCCACGACACCTATAGGATGAACCGGCATGAACCACAGAATATCAACTCCCAGATTATGCAATCTGTCAATGTGGGCCTCGAACTCACGCAATGAGCTGCCCGGTGTGTATTGTCTGAGGTTAACCTCATACAATACCGCATCTTTTACCCAATCAGCGTGTCTGACATTGGTCTTGGGAGCCTTGTTTGCCGAACAGGAAAAGAGCAGAAAAGAGATTATTGCAATAAAAGCAACCTTTAATGTACAGAGTAGTTTCATAGATATTCGTTTTAACTATTTTTTTCACTGAAAATTACAACAGAACCAAGGGGATCAAGCTGAAGAACCATTTTTGAGTTTCCCTGATATTCCAGCCCGAAGGGAAGTTCTATGAGTTTGTCCACCTGTCTTTCCGATTTGTTAAGGGCTGTAATCACATACTCACCCATATAGATACGCATATAGATCAGAAGGTCGGCATCACTATAGAGTTCATACAGATCTCCATAGATTAGTGGCATGGAAGCAGCACGGCTATGGGCCAGGGAAGAGACCCTCTCCACTACCCTCTTTTCAGCAGCACATTTTGGTTCGAACTGCGCCTGACGGCGATTGTCAGGGTCATTACCCCCAGGCTGTCCATATTCGTCACCCATATAGATACATGGGATTCCCGGAAGGGTGAAATTCATTGTATGAAGCATGATCAGCTTGTCAAAAGCGGTCGAATCGGTAACTCCAATCTTCCTCTTCCATCCTGCAAGCTTGGTATCTTCACCAGGAAGCAGATCTCCTCCTGCAAGGGAGACAAAACGGGGTCTGTCATGGTTGCCGGAGATGATTCCCATAAGGTTATGATAACCGTATGTATTGAGACTGCTGCTGATGGTATTTGACAGATTCACGAATGAGCCCTTCGGAGATGTTACCTCTCCCACAAACGAATCGTAGAGGTTAAAGTCAAACTGACAGCTCAACATTCCCGATTTCACATAAGATGAGATTAACTCCGGAGATCCGTATGTCTCGCCAATCTGGAAAAGCCGCTTTTCAGGGAGTCTTGAGAGCATCTTTCCGGTGAGCTTTCTCCAGAAGACTTCAGGAATATGTTTTGTAGCATCATGGCGTATTCCGTCAAAGTCAAATTTTTCTACCCAGACCATTGCTGAGTCTGTCATGGGTTCATTGACCTCTTCTCTTTCAAGGTCAAGAGTCGGAATATGCTTGTCGAACCATGTTGTCAGGCGGAACTCGTCCCAAAGCTCGAAATTGGGGCGTCCGTCTGGTGTGACTGCAGGTGTAACCCAGTCGGGATGTTCACGATAGACCGCACTTTCGAGATGGACGTGGTTGGCCACATAGTCGAGAATGATGCTCTTGTCGGCATTATGCACATCGGTGATAAGCTTGTGCAGCTCCTCTTCGGTTGCAAAGCGTGGATCAATGGTAGTCTGCGTTACCGGCCAGTATCCATGATATCCGCTGAACTTGGTATATGGATCTTTGTTCAGGCCCCATGCTGTGTAGGGATTACATGAGATTGGTGAAATCCATATAGTATTCATTCCCAACCTGTCAAAATAGCCATCGAGGAGCTTCTGGTCAATTCCGGCAATATCCCCTCCGAAATAATCCACCTTTGGAAGCACATCCTTTGATGCTATTTTCCAGTCATTTGTAGGATTTCCGTTCCAGAAACGGTCTATCATTATCTGATACATCATCCATGTATGGTAATCCTCCCTTCCAAGAAGAGAGGCATCATTGATGACCCTACCTCTAAGGAGAGGAATAAGAATATCGTTGCTGCATCCCACATTATTATAAGAGTAGATACGGATATACGACTTCTCCATCTCCTTTGCATATGAGGGAACCTTCACGAGAAACTCACCATCCCCCTTGCGTACAATCGAGGAGGGGTCAACAGGTGAATTCTGCCATAGAACAATATAGTTTGCAGGAATATTCTGCGCCTTTACCAGTACTCCCTTGCCGTTGTTCAGACTCTTGACAGTAGCCAGTGCAGGAGCTCCCTTTCCATAGGATACAATATTCTTCATAACAATGGTTCCCTTACCTGACTCCCCACAGACTTCGAGAAGGGATATCTTTCTGGTCGATGGAGTAGAGATGGCAAGAACCGTATCCATATCGCACTTAGAAAGGTTTACTATCTTGAAATCCTCAGATTTCACACTTTTGACATTCCCAATCATAGGAAAATAGTCCCTTACGATGACCAAAGTGGTATCCCCGGTCACATTACAAGGGATTGCGACATCCGACCTTACATCGAAAAATTCATCAGGCCGATCTGTTACAGAGCAGGATGCAGCTATCCAAAGTGCAACTGCCACAAGAAAGAGTTCTATCCTTTTCATCTTTAACATTATTTGTTCAATTCGAATACTACAGAAGAGTAGCCTCCCATCATCAGACGGGTCTCATTTCCCTTCTTGATAGAGATATCTCCCTGAAGTGCAATGGCATTGAGAACATCATCCCTAAGCAGGAATGAGATGTTATCTTGTGCAAAATTATGGAGCACGAGAAGCTTTTCATCTTCATAAACCATGTACCATGCACACAGTGAAGGAATGGATGTCACACTCTCATTAAATACATCGTGCCTTACCATCTGACCACGGGCCAATGCCGGGTAAGAGTTTCTGGCCCTTGCAAAAGACTTGTATGTATCGAAGACACTTTTTGCATCGGGAGAGGGAGAGGCTATGCTACCTACTTTGGTTGAGAGTCCATTGTCAATCTTATCGGTATACGATGTAGTGTATGTATCTCCCCATAACATCGGCTGGCGCACATACTCGTCTCCACCGGCTTTGGTACCGGAGTATCCTAACTCCTCGCCATAATAGATATAAGGGTTGCCTGAAGAGGTAAGGAGAACAGCTCCGGCAAGTGCCATCTTCTTATACGATTCGCCAAGCACGCTGCCAGCTCTGTCTTCATCGTGATTGGATAGTTTGAGAGCGTCAATATAATCGGCACGATAAGATTTGTACTCCTCTTTGTACGACAGAATGGTCTTGACGAACTTGTTTCCGACACCATTATTGATGGCATCGCTCAGCCTCCACCAGAAAGCAAAGTCAAAGAGTGCAGGGAGTCCTTTATAGTAAGGAGCTGCATCACTGTGGTCAGAAAAGACCTCTCCTACCATATAGAAGGGTTCTTCGGAGTTATAGTAACCGGCTACTTCTTTGTAGAATTTGTCCAAGAAAATGGGATTTTCGTCACTCCTTTCATTGTGATAGATATGTTTTACGGCATCAAGTCTCATACCGTCAATCCCTGCATCCACCCACTTTTTGGCGCACTCTGTAACAGCCTTGAATGCGCCCGACTTCTCAGCCTCTTCAGCTTTTCCATAATTGAGGTCTGCAAACCAGTTGGTCCAGAAATGAGAATGAAAATACTGGCTACCTGGCATCCTGATATCGTAAACGGCATTATTGTCTGAAGAATTATGAAGGACAAAAGGTACACCAAATTCTATCATGGAGTTTTCAGGGCTGCCTGCTCCGTATTTGGTTCCGGCTGTCCATTCGACAGCAGTTTTAATAAGGAATCCCCAGGAAGATGAGAAACTTACATTCAACTGGTAAATTCCGTTACCCTTGTCATAGAACTTTTTAAGCTGGCCATCTCCGAAGTATATATATTTTGCATTATTTTCTGATTCGTCCGGATTATCTTCATCGACAGTATCTGCAGTAGTGACAGTAACAGTAGGGTTTGAAGAGTCACTCCAGTCAAGCGTAAACGAAAGTGTTACAGCCTCTGTGGTGGAGGTTGCAAACCACTGACCCTGATCATAGCCTCCACTGCCTTCAGTAGCAATCATATCAATCTTTCCGGCTGCAATATCCGCCTGAGGATTTTCCGAGAAAATATAGAAATCCCTATAAGGGCTATCTTGTGATGATGAAGCATCTTTGAACCAGGGGTGCTCCCTCCCTGTATGATTCAGAACGTAGTCTATATAGACTTTTATGTTGCGGCTGTGTGCCTGATTCACGAACTCCTTGAAATCTTCAATTGTCCCAAAATCGGGATTGACTTCACCATAGTCCAGAACATCATAGCCGTGATATGACATTGCGGGATGGATGGGGGATAGCCACAATGATGTAACCCCCAACGAATCGAGATAGTCTAATTTTTCGGTAAGACCCTTAAGATCTCCCGTACCATCTCCATCAGAGTCCGCAAAAGAATAGATAAGCAATTGATATGATATATCAGCCTGTTTATTACCGTCCCAAGCCTTTGGGGATGCAACCAGTCTGACATATTCTGAGTTACCGGAACCATTGTCGGTATTATCATTACCAGGAATATCCTTTTTGCAACCAAAAAGGGATAGAGACAAAACCAAAAGTAAAAATAAGCGATATATCTTTTTCATTTTGTTTTAATTATAAAGGTCGGTGCAGGGGACAAATCCTGCACCGACCTTAAATGAATTATTCAGCAACTGAAATTGTAAATGTCAAGTCAGTAGCATTGAAGAGAACATCATACAGTCCTGATGCTCCTTCCAGAACCATGTTGCCTCCGCCTTCCTCAAGTGAGAATGTACCAATCTGAGCAGCACCACTATAGTTCTGAACCCAGTCGGCCTGATATCTGAGTTTGAATTCGCCGGAAAGGTCAATTCCTTTGGCAATCCAGTTTCCATCTGCATCAAGATAGAGAGGAACATCATAATCCCAGCTAAGACCGGAGAGGGTTCCTGTAAGGCCCCAACCCAGTAGGTAGAGAGACTCGTTGTTGGCATCGTAAACGACTGTAGATTTACCTGCTACAGCAACTATATCCTGTCCGTCTGAAACAGCCTCCTTGGGAGTACCTTCCACCAGACTATCACCTGCATTAGCAAGACCTCTATTATCAGGCCAGTCATTGTTGAATCTGATTTTGAATTTGTCTCCTTCAGCAAATTCAATAGGAGAGCTTACCCAAATACCTGCAGAAACCTCTTTCATATAGAAGTCCTTGTTCCAATTTGAGCCTGCAACTATTCCGATTATAGACCATGCATTGTCTATCTTTGGTTCTTCAGGGTCTTCGGGTTCTTCAGGGTCTTCTCCTCCTCCTAAATCTACTCCATAATCATCAGCGCTGATTTTGTAGGTTATAGCATCAATATCGTTCAGATCCAAGTAGATTCTATACTTACCGGCAGGAAGTGAAATATTGCCTGCACCAAGTACACCATCAACACCCCAATTGGTTCCCCAATCAGCATCGAGACGGAACTTGAATTCTGTTGCATCTGCTGCTTCAACGTCAGCATAGAAGAGCTGTTTTGCAGGATAGTAATCCATTACAACATCGTTGTCCCAGTCACCATTGAGACCAATCAGACCGACCTGATCGAAACTCTTCTTGAAAGTAAGTACCAAAGTAGAGTTATTGAACTGGAAGTTGTAGAATCTGTGTTGGTTATAACCTGTGATATTCTTTGAACCACCGTCATTGATAAGCTGGAGTTCACCCGCTTCGATATCTGATATCTCTTCTGCAAGGCCCCAGTTTCCACCATTCCAGTCACCCTGATCGGTTAACTTGAACTCGTTATTGGTGAATTCTTCTGTGAAGTCGATAATACCGGTGAAGTTGGTTCCATCCTCAGCATAGTTGAAGAGGAAAAGAGACTTGTCGTGTTTCCATTCGCAATATGAACCGATTACGTATACCTTGGCATAAACTTTTTCAGCATCATAAGGGGTGATGTCTGTGGTGATCACATTGGAAACAGCTTCACAGTTATCGATTGGAAGCTTTTCACCATAGGCCTGAGCCTTGATGAAGATCTTAGCAGAAACCGGTGAACCGAAAGAGGCACCAAGTGAAAGAAGTGCATTGTTCACTGAAGCAGAAGGAAGAGGAAGAGTGATAACCGAGTCTGCATACGATCCAGTAACCGATGCAACCTCTTTAGCCTTTGATTCCTCATTAGATGCAAGATCGACACATGCAGAATATTTTACTGCAGCCGCGAAACCGAAATCTGCAGGGGAAAATTTCAGTTCCGTCATTGTTTCACCCTCTACGAGTACATATGCGCTACCAATTGATTCAAGAACAGGAGCAACTACCTCTTCAGGGTTGAAAATTACTTTATTTTCAGGCTTGCAAGATGTCAGTCCGAATGCGATTGACAATGCAGCCAATGAATACAATATCTTTTTCATAACTATTAGTATCCGGGATTTTGAGGTTTCAGATTTTCATTAACATTGAGTTCTGTAGTAGGGATGGGGAAGAGGTTGAATTTTTCGTCTACACCACGGCCTTCGAGCACACCGCCTTTCCAAGCCCATACATAATCAGATGATGTATATTTTCCGAAACGGATAAGGTCCTGTCTTCTGAGATTTTCAAAGTAGAACTCGCGACCTCTTTCATCGAGAACGATATCTTCTGTAAGCTTGGTCACAACAGGAACACCTGCCCTTTTACGTACTTCATTGAAAGCATTAAGACCTTCTCCAGAAACAGCTCCGTGAAGTTCACACTCTGCAAGCATAAGGTAAGCATCTGCAGTACGGAAAACAGGGTAGTCAGTATCGGGGAATGCTGTAGATGAAGCAGCAGAACCATCGCTCTTGAGATTCTTGAACTTCATAGAGCACCATCCTGTCTTGAAGTTATAAGGATCTGAGCAATCTCTTGAGTGGATTTCAGATGCCTTAACATAAGATGTACCGTCTGTGAACATGAATCTCTTGTCACCTGTTTCGAACTTGTCAAGGAATTCAGGAGTTACAATGATACCTCCCCAACCGTCATTTACACCCAAAGCTGCCTGCCATTTAGTCTCTCCTGAAGGGTTGGAAGACTTGATTACGAAGTTTACAGAACCATAGCTCTGTGTAAATGTACCATCGCTTTCAACAGCAAAGATGATTTCGTTTCTGCGCAGGTGATTGTCAGCAAGGAAGAGGTGTTCATATTCGTTATAAAGACTTCCACCATATTCGCTGATAATGGTCTTACATAATTCTGCACATTCGCTCCATGCGCTTACATTCTTGTTAGTATAGACTTCAGCATTCAGATAGAGCTTAGCAAGAAGCATGTGGGCAAATCCTTGATCCACTCTTCCGTATTCGTGGCTCATTGCAGGCTTTAGGAGTGGAGTGAAATCTTTGATTTCATTTACAAGCCATTCATAAAGGTCAGCCCTTTCGATTCTTCTGGGAGCAGTAGAGCCCACACTGTTCTCTTCAGTGGTAAAGGGAACATTTCCGAACATATCGATAGCATGCCAGTATGATAATGCACGAAGGGCACGTGCTTCAGCAATGTAATCCTTGATGCGCTGATCATCTGCAAACTTGGAGGCCTGAGCCCTGCGGATGAATTCGTTGCATACGGATACCTGATAGAATATACGCGAGAACATCGCTGTGATAAAGATATCAGAAGTAGTCCAGTTCACATTTGCAAGGTCGTGAATGGTCTGGTCGTTCCATACGATGATAGCTTCGTCTGTGGTAACTTCGTTAAGATTGAAAAGTGCACGCATGTACTGACCGAAACCGCCGTCAATACCGTCGATATCAGGGCTTGTATCAGGTCCCTGAGATGCACTGACTGCAAGACCTACATAACATTTTGCCAAAAGCTGTTCGTAAGCTTCTACACTATTGAGTACTGAATCGGGTAAATCGACATCAGGGTCAATAGGTGTAACATTCAAATCTCCTATACAGGACACTGAGAGGAGAGATGCGGCAGCCACCAAGATAGAAGTGAAAAACAATGATATTTTCTTCATAATAATTCTCCTTATTAATTAAAATGCATACTTGAGACCAAGAATCCAGGTTCTGGGACGAGGATACATATTATTGTCTATACCTGAATAAACTTCGGGGTCAATACCGGTGTAGTTGGTGAATGTAGCTACATTCTGTACTGTTCCGAATACACTGAGAGAACCACCCTTCTTCAGGTCGAAGAGGTAACTGAGGGTAATACGGTCGATTCTGAAGAATGAAGCATCTTCAATCCAGTAATCTGAGAGGTATTCAGCATTGTTGAAACCGCGTTCCATTGCATTGTAGTAACGGTTTGCAACAAAGTTGTTAGTCCACAGGTCACTCAGAAGAGACAGACGTGCTGCATTATTGTTATAGACGTAGTTACCGAAGTTTCCATGTCCTGCAATGTTGAGAGAGAGGTTTTTCCAAGAGAGTGTGGTATTGAAACCGAGAGTGAAGTCAGGAGCTGCCTTCTTGTAGCAGTAAAGGTCTTCTGAGTCGATTTTACCGTCCTGATTGCGGTCAACATAAGCACCGGGGATAGGAGCACCATCCTGGTCATATACCTGCTGGTAAACATAGAAAGTGTTTACAGGATAACCTACCATATATCTCTGTACGGTATTACCAACACCACCGCTGATACCACCTGTAGCAACTCCTTTATAAGATTCGCTGTCGCTTGCAGTAAGTTTGGTAATCTTGTTGGCGTTCCATGCTCCGTTTACTCCGATTGTCCAGTTCCATGCGTTAGTCTGGATTGCTACACCGTTGAGTTCTACTTCAACACCCTTGTTCACGAGAGAACCGATATTGGCACTCAGGTAGTTCTTCAAGTTACTTCCTGCAGGTACAGGTGTGTAGTTGAGAAGGTCTTTGGTATCTCTGTAGTAAACGTCGACAGTACCGTAGATTCTGTCATTGAGGAAACCGTAGTCGATTCCGACGTTATATGTAGTGGTAGTTTCCCATTTCAGATCTGCGTTGTATCCAAGAGGTGAGATAGGGATAATAAGTCTGTCCCCGAACTGATAGTAGCTACCGGTAAGGTTGGTTTGATAGGATGCCAGTGTAGGATAGTCACCTGCATTGAGGTCCTGCTGACCGGTCTGTCCCCAGCTTAAACGGAGTTTCAAGTTGGATACAGCTTTTTCGTTCTTAAGGAACTGTTCGCCCTTGATGTTCCATCCCAAAGCAACTGAAGGGAAGAGACCCCATTTGTTATTCTGGAAACGAGATGTTCCGTCTTCACGTACTGTCACGGTAGCCATGTAACGGTTATCATAGCTATAGTTTGCACGTGCGAAGAAAGATACGAGGAAATATTCAGATTTGTCAACAAATTCGTTAAGAACAGATTCATCGCTCTTCTTTGTAGTTTTGGAATCGCTCTCTACATAGAAATGCTGCCATGAGTAACCGGCCATCACACCGAAGCTGTGCTTATTGATAGTCTTCGAATAATCTGCATAAGCTTCGAGAGTCTTGTCGATTTTTTTCTGATGATAGATGGTATATGCACCTGAACCGCTCTGAAGCTGTGCGTGCCATGACTGTTCAGCACCCTGAGGGATGTCAACTGTACCACCTGAATACGACATGTCGATACCGGCATTCACATTGAGTCTGAGGTCTTCCAGACCATGAATTTTGTAATCCACCTGGGCATTTCCGATAAAACGTTTGCTCTGTGAAACATCCTTTTTCTGATAGAGTGATGCCAGAGGGTTCTGGGTCGCCTGAGTGTTGGGTACAAATGTTCCGGTTGCTTCATCGTAAGTTCCCCACATTCTGTATCCGTCAAGTCCTGCTTCAGAACTTCCGTAAATATGCTGTGTAGGGTCATATTCAACAGCCTGTGATATTGCATCTGTATTTGCAAAGTGGTTGTCGGCAATCATTCCCTTACCGTTGAGGGATATGGTAAGGTGTTCATCAAGGAAGGAAGGGTTAAGGTTTAAGGCTAAAGTTCCGCGGTCCATCCAGGAGGTCTTCAGAGTACCATCCTGTGAGATATAACCGCCGGATATACGGTAAGGCATATAACCAGCTTTACCGAACTTGATGTTTCCTGAGAGGCCGACATTGGCTTCGTATGTCTGACCGAGCTGGTAGATTGCTCTCTGCCAATCGGTATTGGCGTTACCAAGAGCTTTGTAAGTTTCGGAGTCTTCACCATATCTTTCGAGAACAGCAGCTCTCATCTGATCACCGGTCATTACGTTCACATATTTGGTGTTTTCAGCAAGAGATGCCTGGAAATCGGCTGACACCTTAATTCCCTTGGAGAACTTGCTGCCCTTCTTGGTAGTGATGATAATGACACCATTAGATGCACGTGAACCGTAGATTGCAGTGGCAGAAGCATCCTTGAGGACCGTGTAGGTTTCGATATCGCTGGGGTTGATAGATGAAAGAGCATCTGCCATACCGCTGATACCTGTGTTTGACACGGGGAGACCGTCGATAACAATCAGAGGGTCATTGTTAGCCGAGAGAGATGAACCACCACGGATACGGATAGTTGCTCCTGAACCAGGTGCACCGTCTCCTGAAGTAATTACCACACCGGCTGACTTACCTTTGAGCAAATCTGCAGGTGAAGTGACAGAACCTTTGTTAAGCTGGTCAGCCTTGACAGCTGAAACAGATCCGGTCATATCACTTTTCTTGACAGTACCATAACCGATAACCACCACTTCGTCAAGAAGTTCGGTATCATCACTAAGTACCACCACAGAAACCTGATCGGCACGTACAAGAATCGTCTTATAACCTATAAGACTAAACTCAATCATTGAAGAAGCAGACGCAACATTGATTTCAAATAAACCATCGAGATCTGTTTCTGTACCATTTTGAGTTCCCTGTTCGAGAACTGCCACCCCGACTACGGGACCTATCGCATCAACGACCTGTCCTTTTACTTTATATTGTGCAAAAGCACAAGATAAAGAGAGAATGGTAATCGAGATTAATACGGATATCAATCTTTTCATACGTTAAATGTTTGATTAGTGAATATTATTAAGTTATTTAGTTTCTTTTTCCAAAGAGCCTCAGCTGTACAGGGTCATCCTTGTCATCGACAGCAAGGACGGAGATGGCAGCAATAAGAAGACATACTCCTGAGAAGACCATTGCATAGATGGTATGACCGCCATAGAGATATTTCACCATCAGTCCGCCGAGCAGACCGTTGCATATCTGAGGGATGGTGATAAAGAAGTTGAAGATGCCCATATATACCCCCATCTTGGCAGCAGGAAGCGATCCTGCAAGTATTGAGTAGGGCATTGCAAGGATACTTCCCCAAGCAATACCAACACCTATCATAGATATGATAAGCATGTTAGGATCCTTAAAAATAAAGAATGAGGCAAATCCCAAAGCTCCTGCCAACAAAGAAATCGCGTGGGTAGCCCTTCTTCCTATCTTACTTGCAATCCAGGGGAGAAGGAATGCAAATATGGCTGCAACACCGTTGTAGATACCCTGAAGCACACCTACCCAGTCTCCGGCATTACCATACTCTATAGAGGTTCTGTCAATAGTGTTGTAGCAGTGTTCAGCCACAGCCGGAGTCATATATACCCACATAGAGAAGAGAGCGAACCATGAGAAAAACTGAACTACTCCAAGCTGTCTCATAGTCTTTGGCATTCGGCCAAAATCCTTGAAGATTTCGAAAAAGCCTCCATCCTTTTCTTTGTTCGACTTTTCTTCCTCTGCAGGAGGATTTTCAGAAGTTGTTATCACAGTCCACAGGACACATGCCAGAAGCACTGCTCCACCGATGTAGAAGGCAGTCTTGACATTGGAAGCGACTCCACCCGCATCAGCCACATTGGACATTCCGAACCAGTTGGTCAAGACAAACGGAAGCACTGCTCCGACAACGGCTCCTATTCCAATCAGCGAAGTCTGCAAAGAGAAACCAAGCGTCCTCTGTTCAGAGGGAAGCTTGTCAGCAACAAGTGCCCTGAATGGTTCCATGGCAACGTTAATCGAAGCATCCATGAACATCAGGATACCAGCACCGATAAGAAGTGGTGAGAGAAAATCCTTGAGAGCGGGCGCATTCGGCATCAGGAAGAGCATCGCCGACGCCAGGATTGCACCAACAAGGAAATAAGGGCGTCTGCGTCCCAGCTTGCACCATGTTCTGTCACTATAGTGTCCGATAATAGGCTGTACAATCATGCCGGTAACAGGAGCTGCCAGCCAGAAGAGAGACAGATGTTCCACATCAGCTCCAAAAGATTGGAGAATTCTACTTACATTAGCATTCTGCAGAGCAAGTCCAAACTGAATTCCGAGAAATCCGAAACTCATATTGAATATCTGCATAAACGACATTTTCTGTTTTCCCATTTTGGTAGTTTTACAAATTAAGTATGTAAAAATAGGAAAACAACACCTTATTATATTTATAAGGGATGACGAATCGACATATTTTACAGACGAAACATCAAAAATTAAGGTCGAAAAATTATTTTGACTATTTTTGCAAACAAATACGATAACAATAGGTCAAAGAGGTCATGAATGTTCTTATTATAGAAGATGAACTTCCTGCAAGACAGAGACTTGTAAAGTTAATCAACAAATATTTTCCGGATTTCAACATTTGTGCTGAGCTGGATTCGTGTGAGAGTGCAATAGATTATCTGAAAAAGAATACCCCGGACTTGATTTTCATGGATGTTGAACTCTCTGACGGGAAGTGTTTCGAAATATTCGAAAATATTGAAATCTGCGTTCCAGTAATAATAACTACCGCATATGAAGCATATGCCCTTGAGGCCTTCAAAGTAAAATGTATAGATTACCTACTCAAGCCTGTGGATAGGCTTGAATTCAAGGAATCAGTAGAGCGCTGTCTCTCCCTGTGTCATCCCGAAAGCAGCTCAGACCAGATTATCAACAACATAAGCAGATATACTATGCGTCATTACAAACATCACTTCACCATAAAATTGGGAAGCCAGATACTACTGTTGGATGTCAATGATATCGCCTATTTCTACTCAAACGAGAAATACACTTATGTAGTGACAAAAGATGGGAACGAATACATGGCTGACGACAGTCTTGTAAGCATAGAGGAAGAGGTGGACCCCGCTATCTTCTACAAGATTTCCAGAAAATGCCTTGCAAGCATAGGATCCATCTACACCATCTCAAAATACTTCAATTCCAGACTCAAAGTGACACTCTCTCCCAAGAAGACCGATCCCATTATCGTATCCCGAGATCGTGTCCAGAACTTCCTCAACTGGCTGGAAGGGAATGTATAATTGGAATCCTGACCCTATAT